>CACXDM010000106.1 GCA_902766435.1 uncultured Erysipelotrichaceae bacterium
ATTAGCACTCATTTCTTGACAGTGCTAACATGCTGGTGTAGTATGTTGGCAGGCACAGAGTCAGAGTGCTAATGCTCCCGATAAATGATGGAAATTAATAGAAGTCAGTATACT
Organism: uncultured Erysipelotrichaceae bacterium; assembly: GCA_902766435.1. Lineage (GTDB taxonomy): Bacteria > Bacillota_I > Bacilli_A > Erysipelotrichales > Erysipelotrichaceae > Bulleidia. Next base: position 115 of record CACXDM010000106.1, read on the forward strand.
TATTTGATATAATAGTCGGGCATGATTAAAGAAAAGGAGCAAACAAACATGTCAAACTGGACACTGAAAGAAAAATCAATGGGTGATCTCGAAGTTGTAATCGATAGTGATTCATGGAAGAAAGCAACACAGAAAGCATTTAACAAAATTGCCAGAAACGTGGTAATTCCCGGATTCCGTAAGGGACAGGCACCGAAGAATCTGATTTCAAAAAGAATCGGCGATTCCGAAGTTTTCTATCAGGCAATTGATGACAATGCCAATGAATGGATGAGAGCAGCCCTGAGTGAGCAGGATCTGAATCCGATCAGTCAGCCTCAGCTTGATATCAAGGATGTTAATCGTGAGTCCGCTACTCTGATTTTCACTTTTGCCGTTGAACCTGAGGCAGCAGTCGGTGATTATAAATCTCTGAAATATGATCCTCAGCCGGCGGAAGTGACCGATGAGGATATCAATAAGGAAATCGACCGTCTCCGCAATAACTACGCCGATATGGAAGTGAAGGATGGCGAAGCAGAAGACGGTGACACAGTCAATATCGATTATGAAGGCTTCAAGGATGATGTCGCTTTTGACGGCGGCAAGGCTGAAAACTATGATCTGACACTCGGATCGGGCAGCTTTATTCCCGGTTTTGAAGAGAAGCTGGTCGGTGTTAAGGCCGGTGATGAAAAGGATCTGAACCTGACATTCCCTGAGGATTACCACGCAGCGGATCTGGCAGGCGCAGATGTTGTTTTCAAGGTCAAGGTTAATGAGGTTAAGAAGAAAGTCGTTCCCGAGCTCGACGACGATTTTGCGGCAGACCTCAACTACCCTGAAGTTGAAACAGTTGAGCAGCTGAAGGAATTCCTGAAGAAGCGGATGTCTGATGAAAGAATGAATGAAGCAAAGACGGAAGCTGAAAGTGAACTTTTCAAGCAGCTGGTTGAAATGACAGATGTCGATCTTCCCGATGTCATGGTGGAAGAAGAGACACAGAATCTCCTGAATCAGTTCGCGTCACAGATTCAGGGATACGGTATGAGCCTGTCCAAGTATATGGAAATGCTTGGCATGAGCACAGATGATCTTAAAGCGCAGTATCAGGAACAGGCAGTAGCCAACCTGAAGGGAAGACTTGCATTGAGTGCAGTCGCAAAGGCTGAGAATATCACAGCTGATGAAGATGAGATCGAGAAGGAACTCGACAATATCGCTGCAATGTATTCAATGGATAAGGAAGAGGTCAGAAAGCTGATCGCACCTTCCATGCTGGCGGCGGATATCGTCAATCAGAAAGCGCTCGATGTCCTCAAAGGCACAAAGACTGATTCTGCTGAGTAAATTAAGATTAACGAATAAGACGCACTGCGTCTTATTTTCAAATCAGGCACTGAAAGGAGGTGCGGGATGAGCGAAACGAATGTTCGTGTACCTGTAGTATGCACCAGAGGAATTATTGTATTCCCGGGACATGATGTAATGATCGAGGTCGGAAGATCAAAATCGATCAATGCCGTCAATGAAGCAACCGGTTCCTATGATTCCATGGTGTGGATCGTATGTCAGAATGACATTATGGTCGATGACCCCAGAGAGAATGACCTGTATCAGGTAGGCACGCTCTCAAAAATCAAAGTAATCAGAAGAAAAGAAGGTTTTATCCGTGTGACATTCACCGGTATGAAGAGAGCACGTCTTGCAAAACTGGAGGACAACGGTGCTGTCATGCTGGCAGAAGTTACGCCGCTTGATGATGAACTCGGTGACCGTACCGAAGAAATGGCGCTGGTCAGGAGAATCGTCAGTGAGTTTGAAAAGGGAACAAATCTCGCTTCTTCTTTCCCGGCAGATATCCTGAGAAAACTTTCCCAGGGTGTTAACGCAACAACGCTGACGGATGAATTCGGACAGTATTACATGTTCGAGCAGGATGTGAAGCAGAAACTGCTTGAAACGCTGAATGTCAATGAAAGAATGCTGATGATCATTGCCGAACTGGAGAAACAGTATCAGATGTCCCAGATCGAAGCGACGATCAACAGCAAGGTCAAAGAGAGAATTGACGACGGACAGAAAGAATACTATCTGCGGGAAAAACTGAAGACAATCAAAGAGGAACTCGGTGACGTTTCCAGCATTTCCGACGATTCGGCGGAGATCAGGGAAATGATCGAGAAGAATCCTTATCCCGAACATGTTAAGGAAAAGGCACTGGAAGAACTCAGAAGGTTTGAGATGCTTCCTCCCGGCAGCGGTGAGGCAAGTGTTGCCAGAAGCTACCTTGACTGGCTGCTGAAGGTTCCCTGGTGGCAGATGACAAATGACAATGAAGACCTGAAAGCAGTCAGGGGTGTTCTTGATGCCGACCATTATGGTCTGGAAAAGGTCAAGGACAGGATCATGGAGTATCTTGCCGTCAAGCAGATGACACAGTCACTCAGCAGTCCGATTCTCTGCCTTGTCGGTCCTCCCGGCGTCGGTAAGACATCACTCGCCAAATCGATCGCACGCGCTCTTGAAAGAGAATTCGTCAAGATGTCTCTCGGCGGTGTGCGTGATGAGGCGGAAATCCGCGGTCACAGAAGAACCTATCTCGGTTCCATGCCCGGCAGAATCATTCAGGGTATGAAGAAAGCCAAGGTCATCAATCCGGTATTCCTGATTGATGAAATCGATAAGATGGGCGCTGACTACAAAGGTGATCCGAGTGATGCGCTGCTTGAGGTTCTTGATCCCGAGCAGAACAGTTTCTTCTCCGATCATTATCTTGAAGAACCTTATGATCTTTCCAATGTCATGTTTATTGCGACGGCAAACTATCTGGAGAATATTCCGGCTCCGCTGCAGGACAGACTTGAGATCATTGAGCTTCCTTCCTATACCGAAATTGACAAGGTGCATATTGCGAAGGAACATCTGATTCCCAAACAGCTCGGCATCAACGGTCTGAAAGCCGCGCAGTTCAAACTGCCGGAGGAAGAAATCCTGTATCTGATTAGGCACTATACAAGAGAGGCCGGTGTGCGTCAGCTTGAAAGAGTGATTGCTTCACTCTGCCGCAAGACGGTACTGGCAATTCTGAAAGACGGCCGCAAGTCCGTTACGGTCACGAAGAAGCTGATCGGCACATGGCTCGGCAAGGAACTCTTCGAACACGGCAACAAGGAAAAGAAGAATCAGGTCGGCACCGTTACCGGTCTTGCATATACGCAGTTCGGCGGAGATGTTCTGTCCATTGAAGTGAATTACTTCAAGGGAAAGGGCGGTCTCGTCATGACCGGCAAACTCGGTGACGTCATGAAGGAAAGCGCGGAAATCGCACTTGACTATGTCAAGGCGCATGCGGATGAGCTGAAGATCGATCCGGAATTCTTCCAGTCCCATGACATTCATATTCATGTGCCGGAAGGCGCTGTTCCCAAAGACGGACCTTCGGCAGGTGTCACGATGACAACTGCGCTTGTTTCGGCAATTACACAGCGGGAAGTCTACAGTGATCTTGCCATGACCGGTGAAGTCACGCTCCGCGGCAATGTACTGCCGATCGGCGGACTGCGGGAAAAGAGTCTGGCTGCGCACCGTGTTGGTATTTCCAAGATTGTGATCCCGAAGAAGAATCTCCGTGATCTTGACGATATTCCCGATGTGGTGAAGGATTCCATCAAGTTCGTTCCCGTTGAGACAGTATCCCAGGTTCTGAAAGAAGCATTGGTGAAATAATGCAGTACCATGAGGCAAAACTGCTGGCGACAGCTGCCGACAGTTCCCAGTGGCCCAAAGGCGGTCTTCCCGAGATTATCTTCGCGGGAAGATCGAATGCGGGAAAAAGCAGTCTGATCAATGCGCTGACAAACCGGAAGAATCTTGCCTATTCCGGCAAGACACCGGGTAAAACAAGACTTCTGAACTTCTTTGAAGTGGACGGAAGGGTTGTATTCACCGATGCGCCGGGATACGGCTATGCCAACCGGGACAGTGCCAGCGCGCTCATGTTCGAAAAACTGATTGATCCGTATTTTCATCACAGAGAACAGCTGAAGGGTCTTGTTCTTGTGGCTGACTCCAGAAGAAAACCGAATGAGGATGATATCACCATGGTGGAATTCGGCAGACATGCGAAACTGTCTGTGATCGTTGCGTGCACAAAAGCAGACAAGCTTTCAAGAAGCCAGCTTCTGCAGAACATGAAGATGATTGCGGCTGCTCTCGGTGTGAATGAAAACAGTCTGGTTCCCTGTTCTTCACTGAAAAAACAGGGGATTGAACAGGTCTGGGAAAAAATTGACAATATGATCAAATAGGGCTTAAACAAGTCCTATTTTTTTTCGTATATGATAATATAATACGGTATCGGAGGTTTTCGATGAAAGTAATGATAGCTGCCGGGGGAACCGGCGGTCATATATATCCTGCTCTGGCGCTGGCCGAAGAGCTGAAAAAGGAAAAACCTGGTTCGGAGATTCTGTTTTTCGGTTCATCCGAAAGAATGGAAGCGAAACTGATTCCGGAAAAGGGATACCGGTTTTACGGCATGTCAATGGCTGTGACAAACGGCGGACTTCTGAATAAAGTGAATGCGCTGAGGCTTCTTGTCAAGGCGGAACGGCAGTGCATCAGGATCCTGCAGAAGGAACAGCCGGATATCTGTGTCGGTTTCGGCAACTATATCAGTGTTCCTTTGATCCGGGCTGCCAGCAGGCTTCATATTCCGACTCTGCTTCATGAGCAGAACAGTTTTGCCGGCAAGGCAAATAAATATCTCTCACGTCTGGCGGACGGGATTGTCGGCTGTTATGAGTCCAACAGATCCCAGATGCCGGCAGAGAAAACAAGAATTTACGGTAATCCTCAGGCTACGGCCGCGGCAGGAACCGTATTTGACAGCAGAAATCTGACGGAGATCGGACTGAAGGAAGATATTCCTTTCGTGATATTCATGATGGGATCTCTCGGCAGTTCATCTGTTTCGGCAGTGATCGATCAGGCCTGTCCGCTGTTTGACAGGAATTTTCAGTATGTGATTGCGGCCGGCACGGCAAATGATTATACCTATCAGACAAAATCGGATGATCATATCCGTATTGTGGAATATGTGGACGGAAAGCAGATGCTGAAGGGGTGTGCTCTTGCCGTAACAAGAGCAGGCGCCACAACAATGGCGGAGATCGGCGCGGTCGGTACGCCGGCAGTTCTGATTCCGAGTCCCTATGTGCCGAACAACCATCAGGTGATTAATGCCGAAGAGCTGGTTAAGGAAAATGCTGCCGTGATGATCGAAGAGAAGGATCTGACGCCGGAACTGCTGGCGGAAACAGTGAATTCACTGCTGAATGATCCCGGAAGAAGGGAAGAGATGCGGAAGAATGCGCTGCGGCTCGGCAAGCCGGATGCTTCTGTCAGGATCATCCGCTGGATGGAGGAACTTGTGAATGAAAAATGAAGTATTTGAAGTGCTTTCCCGTTTTGCGGAAACAGAAAAGGACATTCCTCTTTCATCCATGACAACGCTCAGAATCGGCGGACCTGCTTCAATTGTTGTCTACCCGGATACGTTTCTGGCGTTTGATCAGATCATGCGTTATCTGAATGAGGAAAAGATCAGCTTCAAGGTCATCGGCAAGGGGAGTGATCTTCTTTGTTCGGATGAGCGTTATGACGGTGTTGTAATCCGTCTTGACAGACATCTGCATCATACATACTTCAGCGGAAACAAGGCTTATGCCGAAGGCGGTGCTTCCGTTATTGCCTTTGCCGTCAATGCGATGAAATGCGGGCTTTCCGGACTGGAGTTTGCCAGCGGGATTCCCGGTACGGTCGGCGGTGCTGTTTTCATGAATGCCGGTGCCTACCGTTCGTGCATGGCTGAAATCACCGAGCGGGTGCTTGTATATAAAGACGGCGATTTTGTCTGGATGACAAATGAAGAGTGCTGTTTTTCATATCGTGAAAGTATTTTTACCAGACACCCGGAATGGGTGATCATGGCTGCTGAGGTTTCACTGCAGGCTAAAGACCGGAATGAAATCGAAGAGCTTATGGAAGACAGAAGAAGCCGCAGAATGGCTTCACAGCCGCTTGAATATCCAAGCTGCGGTTCCGTTTTCCGCAATCCCGAAGGAATGAATGCATGGCAGCTCATTGACGGGATCGGATACCGGGGAAAAAGACGCGGCGGTGCGGTTGTCAGTGAAAAGCACTGTAATTTCATTGTCAATACCAACAGCGCATCAGCGGAAGACTACATCGCTCTGGTTAATGAGATCATTGAGCTTGTTGAAGAGAAATACGAGATTACACTGGTCACGGAAATGGAGAAATTCAATTGGAAATAAACAGGAAGGACCTGTTTCCCGAAGGCGTTGAGAAGATCTTCAGAGACCACCGTCAGAAACGGAACAGGGAAACATTTCAGAAGGATAAATACAGGATCGTCAGATACGGAATGCTTGCGGCGTCCCTGTTTTTAATCATGCTTTATTTTCTCAGTCCTGTTTCCAATGTCAGAAGCATCAGTGTGAGCGGCAATCATTATCTGAAGGACAGCTATATTATCGGTTATACCGGACTGAACGCCCGCAGTAAATTCTATTTCTGTATTCCGGGTCTTGTGGAAAACAAAATCAAATCAGATCCGCTGATCGAGGACGCAAAGGTTACACTTCAGCCGGGAAATGTCATCAATATTGATGTAAAAGAGAAAAAGGCTGTCGGGTACCGTTATGAGGATCAGCCGGTGATTCTGTTTGCGGACAACACAAAGGCTGAACTGAAAAGCGAGTATCTCGATATTGTTGCGAGCATTCCTCTGATCAACGGGTTTACGGAAGAGGAACAGACAAGACTTCTGACAAAGGCATTTGAGGATATTGATGAAAATATCATTCATGAGATGTCGGAGATTTCCCAGTATCCGCTGTCTTATGATCCGGATACGATTACGGTGCTGATGCGTGACGGGGGATATTTCATCGGGAATTACTTCAATCTCTCACTGATCAACCAGTACTATGAGATATACAGTTATCAGAAGAACAAGAACTACTGTATCTACGCGGCAGACAACCGGAAGAATGCGTTTGCCAAAGCATGCCCATGGGATGAAGAGGACGCTGTTCTTGAATACTGGACGGATGAAAAAGGTGATCCGATCGTAAACAAGTACGGCGATCTTTCCGCCAAGCACTACTACAAGGATGCGGAAGGCAATTATGCCGAAGACGTTAACGGCAACAGGATTGTGATTCCGATTGATGAAGACGGACTGGATGTTTATGATGACCGGTTCCAGGAACATTATGAAGCCGGTTTCTACGATACGGGAGAACTGGTGATTCCCGAAGGATATGATGATTCTGTTTCTGAGAACGAAGAAACGTATTCAGAGGAAACCGATACGGGAGAATACTCTGAAGAAGAGAGTGTTCAGACAGAAGAATGATGTCTTTTGTATACGATTATGATATTTGATATAATTTCGGGTGATAAAGGAGTTATTACATGGCACTAGAAAAGAAAACAAATTACGGAAGCATCTCTGTTTCCGAAGATGCAGTGGCGTCTCTTGTCGGCGGTGTGATCACTGAATGCTATGGAGTTGTCGGCATGGCAAGCAAGCAGGTCCTCAGGGACGGCTGGGCGGAAATGCTGAAAAAGGAAAACTATGCCAGAGGCGTAGTCGTAAAAAAGAATGACGAGGGACTGGACATTGATCTGTATATTATCGTAGGCTTCGGTGTCAAGATCTCGGAAGTGGTCCTTGAAGCACAGAAAAAAGTGAAGTACATGCTGGAAAAGACACTTTCCCTTGAAGTGACTTCAGTAAATGTATTTGTTCAGGGAGTACGGGTTCTTGCGTAACGGAGGCATATGATGGATAAGATTAACGGAAAAATATTTAAGGAAATGCTTGAGAGCGCATGCAATCATCTGAACAGCAGAAAGAAGGATGTTGATGCGCTGAATGTTTTCCCCGTACCGGATGGTGATACCGGCACGAATATGTCTCTTACTTTCACAAACGGTATATCCGAAGTCAGAAAGAGCGGCAGTGAATCTCTGTCAGTCGTCGCAAAGACACTGAGCCGCGGTCTGCTGATGGGCGCAAGAGGAAACTCAGGTGTCATTCTGTCCCAGATTTTCCGCGGTTTCTATCAGGCAGTCAAGGAGACGGAAGAGCTTGATGTAAAAGGACTCAGCGATGCCATGCTGAACGGATCACGTCTTGCCTACAAGGCGGTTATGCGTCCGGTGGAAGGCACGATCCTTACAGTTGTCAGAGAATCCACGGAAGCCGCAGCGAAGTTTGCTGATGAAAACCCTTCCTGTTCCATTGAACAGTATGTTGATGAACTGACAAATGCGGCGAAGATCTCTCTGGATCATACGCCCGAACTGCTTCCCGTTCTGAAGGAAGCGCATGTCGTTGACTCCGGCGGAAGCGGACTGGTAATCGTTTTTGAAGGTTTTCAGGCATATCTTGCAGGCAAGCCGTTTACCGGCGCGGAAGAGCCCGTTGTCAGAAAAGAGGAAAAGTCGGAAAAGGCATCCGGCTACCGTACGGAATATATTCTCAGACTCAGTGATCAGGGAAAGAATTCGTTCAAAGAGGAAAGAGTCAGAAAGACACTGGAAAAGATCGGCAACAAGCTCACGCTCATCAATGACGGCGAACAGGTCAAGGTCAGAATCAATACGATGATGCCCGGTGAGGTGCTGACGCTCGGTCAGAGATACGGTGAATTCCTGAAGGTTCAGATTGAAAATGTTCAGGATGATCTGAAGCCTTCGATTCTCGATGAGAAGGAAGAGGAAAAGGAAGTGCCGCAGGAGAAGAAGGAATACGGACTGATCTCCGTTTCTGCCGGTGAAGGTCTTGAAAAGCTGTTCCGTGAATACCGTGTTGATGTTGTTGTCTCCGGCGGTCAGACAATGAATCCCTCCACTGAGGACTTCGTTACGGCAATCGGAAAGATCAATGCCGACCATATCTTTATCTTCCCGAACAATTCCAATATCATCATGGCTGCCAAGCAGGCTGCCGATGTGACTGAGGGCAAGGACATTATCGTCATGGAAACCAAATCCATTCCTCAGGGACTCAGCGCATGTATTTCCTTCAATCCGGAAAGTGATCCCGAGACAAACCGGGAAGCAATGCAGGAAGCCATTGACAATGTACGCACCGGTCAGGTGACGTATGCGATCAAGGATACAACGATTGACGGAAAAGAGATCCATGCAGGAGATTACATGGGACTTCTGAATAAGGAGATCTCGGTGATTTCCAAAGATAAGATGGAAACGGTCAAGAAGCTGCTTGATGAACTCTGCGATGATGATACGGAAATCATTACGCTGATTGCCGGTGAAGACGCAAGTGATGAGGAAACGGCGGAAATCGAAGCGTATATCACAGACAATTATGAAGTTGATGTTGATGTACAGAAGGGCGGACAGCCTGTCTACAGCTACATTATCGGCGCTGAATAAATGAATCCGGAAATATCCTGTGTGATATTTCCTTTTTTTACTGCCGGTCAGCTATAATGGTTAATGGAATATTAAAGGAGACATATCATTTTATGAAACAGCTCGGAATATCCGTATACCCGGAACACACAACAAAAGAGAAGGCATACGCTTACATGAGACTTGCCGGAAGTCTTGGCTTTAAAAGGGTTTTTACCTGTTTTCTTTCCGTTACGGAAAGCCGTGAGGATACGATCAGGAATTTCCGTGAATTCACTGATGTCGCACATGAAGCAGGACTGACCGTTTCCGCCGACACCAATCCGGAAGTCTTTGAGAAAATGGGAGCGACTCCGTATGATCTCTCCGTTTTCAAAGAAATCGGTCTGGATATCATCCGTCTTGACGGTCACTTCGGTGAAGTGGAAGACATCGCAATAACACACAACAAAGAAGGAATCAGGATCGAATACAATGCGTCCGGAACAATTGCCGTTGAGAATATGATTGCCTGCGGAGCGGATGCGGAAAACATGTGTTTCTGTTCCAACTTCTTTCCCCAGAGACACACCGGAATGGGACTTGACAGATATATTGAACTGACATCCCGCTATAAGAAGGCAGGCATGCGTATCGCCAGCTTTGTGACATCTCAGGAAAAGAATACATTCGGCCCCTGGCCGGTATATGACGGACTTCCCACATTGGAGATGCACAGAGACCTTCCCATTGATCTGCAGCTGCGTCATCTGAACGCCATTAACCTCTGTCAGGACATCATGGTAGGAAACTGCTTCGCCTCGGAAGAAGAACTGAGAAGCCTTGCCGGTACGGATCTGACAAAGATCAATATGCGCTTTATTCCCGAAGAAGGAATTACGGAAACGGAAAAGGAGATCGTTTTCTGGGATAAGCACGCTCACCGGGATGACTGCAATGATATGATCATCCGTTCGACGTGGCCCCGTGTTGAATTCAAAGGGAAAAGCATTCCCTGCCGTCCGCGGGCGGAGAAAACCGTTCACCGGGGCGATGTGCTGATCGTCAATGACAATCTTGAACATTACCGGGGAGAACTCTGGATCGTACTGAAGGATATCGAAGTATCCGATCAGTATAATATTGCCGGCCGTCTGCCCGTGGAGGAACAGATACTTCTTGACTGGATCAAGCCCCGGTTCACCTTCGGATTCATTGACTGAAAAAGGACTCAGGTCCTTTTTTTTCCGGCTGATGATATAATCATTTCATGAAGCTTGAAGACCGCTCGCTCAGACTGACACCGAAACGAATCGAAGCGCTTCACCGGCTCGGAATCAACGATACCGACGGAGTGCTCTCCTATTATCCTTTCCGTTATGACATCATGAATGTCCGTCCTTTTGAGGAATGGAAGGAAAAGGATAAGGTTTTTTTTGAGGGTGAAATCGTCAAAACGGCAAGGACATGGCGGCATGGCAGAAAGTCGTCCACCGTATTTGAAGCCGAAGCATATGACCGCGTTCTGAAGATCACAATCTATAACCGTCCCTGGGCGTCAAATCTCACAATGAACCAGCGGATTTTCATCCAGGGGATATATATGGGAAAGAACCGTGTTACGGCTGTTTCCTATGATACAAAGCCGATAGCGGAACATGCGGCGGTTACTCCTGTCTACAGTGTGAAGGAGGGAATCCGGCAGCAGACAGTAAGGGCATGTGTCGAAAGAGTGTATGAAACTGTCCAGAATGAGATCCGGGATATCATTCCTGAGGAGTTTATCCGCCGTTACCGTCTTCTGAGAAAAGCGGATGCGCTGAGAAGAATACATTTTCCATCTAATCCGTCTGATATCGAAAAGGCTGCCAGAACACTGAAATATGAAGAGTTTCTCCGTTTCTTTACGGCTGTTCAGCTGCTGAAAAACAGTGACGCTGATTCATTGATTAAGGAGGCAAAGCACTTTGACGGAAATATGATTCTCCAGGCAGCCGCAAAACTTCCCTATAAACTGACAAAAGGGCAGGCAGATGCGCTGAATGATGTGCTCAGGGATATGAGTTCCCCGAAACCGATGTACCGTCTTGTTCAGGGGGATGTCGGGTGCGGAAAGACAGTGGTGGCAGCACTGGCACTGTACGCTGATTATCTCAGCGGCTTTCAGGGAGCGCTTCTTGCGCCGACCGAGATTCTTGCCCGTCAGCACCTGATTTCACTGCGTGAGACGCTTTCTGATACGGGAGTCAGGATCGAACTGCTGTGCAGCGGCATACCGGCAGCGGAAAGAAAGACAATACTTGAAGATACCTCTTCAGGAAAGATTGATATCCTGGTCGGAACACACAGTCTGATTCAGGATGACGTCACATTTAAAAAGCTCGGGTTGGTGGCGGCTGATGAACAGCAGAGATTCGGTGTGGAACAGCGCAGAAAGCTCAGGGCAAAAGGCGTTCAGACGGATTTTCTGCTGATGAGCGCAACACCGATTCCGCGGACACTGGCATCAGCTCTTTTCGGGGATATGGATGTTTCGACAATTGAGACGATGCCTTCGGGACGCAGACCTCCTGTTACGGCTCTGATCAGGGAAAACAGTTTCCGCTCCGTTCTTTCCGATGTCAGAAAGCTTCTGGATCATGGCCGGCAGCTGTATGTCATCTGTGCGGCAGTGGATCAGAATGAGGAGTACCATGCAAGGAATGTGTATGATACCGCAAATGCCCTTCAGGTTCTGTTCTCCGATCTCAAAGTCGGCGTACTGCACGGGCGGATGACAAGTGCGGAAAAACAGAGTGTCATGGAGGCATTTGCGGCTGATGAGATTCAGGTTCTTGTCAGTACGACGGTTGTGGAAGTCGGGATGAATGTTGTCAATGCGACGGGTATGATCGTATATGACGCGGACAGATTCGGTCTTTCCCAGCTTCATCAGCTGCGGGGAAGAGTACAGCGGGGAAGCGAGCAGGGTTACTGCTGGCTGCTGACGGGAAGCGATGATCCCAAAACGCTTGAAAGACTGGAAGTACTCGTAAAGACAAATGACGGATTTGTTATTTCATATGAAGATTTACGGCTCCGCGGACCTGGTGATATACTTGGTACAAGGCAGAGCGGTGTTCCCGATTTCATTCTCGGTAATGTAACGGAAGACACAAATGTAATCAATACATCACGCAAAGATGCGGAATGGATCGTATCTCACAGGGATAATCCCGATTACGCTGCAGTGATTGACTCGGTAAATGCCGGGCTGGACGGCGCATCGGGCTACAGGGATTAGGAGTTGAAAATGGATATTACGGAATGGCTGAAAAACAGAGGGATCACCGTGAATGACGAGAAGATGATCCATCAGGCGTTCATGCATTCTTCCTACGCGCATGAGCATAAGGGAAGACATGATAATGAACGTCTCGAATTCATGGGTGACGCAGTGCTGCAGCTTTGGTCAAGCAATGCGATCTTTCCTCTGAATCTGAACGAAGGACAGATGACAAGACTCCGTTCCCAGCTTGTATGTGAGGGAGCTTTGGCGGAATACGGAAGGGAACTACATCTGAATGACTTTCTTCTTCTGGGAGCCGGTGAAGAAAAAACAGGCGGCCGCAATAAGGATGCGATCATTGCGGATATGTTTGAGGCATTTCTCGGTGCTCTGTTCCTGGATCAGGGAATGACAGCTGTTGATAATATACTGAATGAAGTGATTATTCCGAGAATTGCAAATCCCGATGAATTCGGTCAGATGAAGGACTATAAGACAAAACTTCAGGAATACGTTCAGGCAGACAGCAGACGTACTATACGCTATGTGCTCGTATCCGAAACCGGTCCGGCAAACGCGCCGGTGTTTGTGATGAACGCGGTAATCGACGGGCTGATTCTCGGAACGGGAGAAGGCACCACGAAAAAGAAAGCGGAACAAAACGCGGCAAAAAATGCATTTGAAAAAATGGCGAAATAATTAAAGGAGAACAAAATGAAAATCAGTGCACTCAAAGAATTGGTACAAAGCGGCGGTCTTGATGAGAAGCTCATCGAACTGTATGGGGAAGAGGCCCTGGCTTCCCAGAAGGAAAGGTATCTTAAAGTACTGACAAAGGGACAGGAGCTTTTCGGTGATGAAGACGCATGTCTTTTCAGCGCTCCGGGAAGAACGGAAGTCGGCGGCAACCATACCGACCATCAGCTTGGCCGTGTACTGGCCGCATCACTGAATCTGGATGTCATTGCGGTCGTCAGTCTGCGCAGCGACAAGGTAGTCAGATACGCTTCCGAAGGCTTCACCGTCGAACCGGTGGATCTCTCTGATCTTTCCATCAGGGAAAAGGAAATCAATACAACGGAAGCGCTGATCCGGGGAACGGCAGCGGGACTGGAGAAGCTGGGTTACAGAAGCGGCGGTTTTGACTGCTATGCGGAAAGTGATGTAATCCCCGGCGGCGGCATGTCCAGCAGCGCGGCATTTGAAGTACTGCTCGGAACAATCATGAGTGAACTGTTCAATGACGGTAAGGTCAGCGCGGAGACAATTGCGAAAAACGGTCAGTATGCCGAAAACGTATATTTCGGCAAACCGTGCGGACTGCTTGATCAGATGGCATGTTCAGTCGGAAGCTTTGCGGCAATTGATTTTGCGGATAAGGAAAACCCCGTTGTTGAAAAGATCGATTTCAATCCGGCAGACTACGGCTACAAGCTGATCCTGACCGATGTCAGAGCGAGCCATGCCGAACTGAGCGGTGAATACGGAGCGGTTCCGGCTGAGATGAAGTGTGTTGCCAAAGTACTCGGTTATGAAGTTCTGTCTGAGACAAACGAAGCTGAACTGACGGCCAATGTCGGAAAGATCCGTGAGGCATGCGGTGACAGAGCGTTCCTGCGCGCATATCATTTCGTCAAGGAGACCGAACGGGCAAAACTCCAGGCTGAAGCGCTGAAAAACAAGGATATCGATACATTCCTGAATCTGATCAAAGAATCCGGTCATTCTTCCTATATGTATCTTCAGAACATCAACGTTCCCGGTGCCATAAAGGATCAGCCGGTTGCGCTTGCGCTTGCGCTGAGTGATTCCGTTCTTGCGGGCAAAGGCGCGTACCGTGTTCACGGCGGCGGATTTGCCGGAACGATTCAGGCGTTTGTGCCGGAAGCGGATACGGAGAAATATATCGGTACGATGGAGAACGCGTTCGGAAAAGGATGCTGCTATGTTCTGCGTGTCAGAAACTGCGGCGGCATCAGGATCATCTGACAGGAGGGCTGTAAATGCTGAAAGATGGAAAAATACTGATCGGTAAGGCGGATGATCTTGAGATTTCGCTGATTCCGCGTCAGATGAACAGGCACGGACTGATAGCCGGAGCCAGCGGCACCGGTAAAACGGTCACACTGAAAGTCATCGCCGAATCACTGAGTGAGCTCGGTGTTCCGACATTTGTGGCGGATGTAAAAGGTGATCTTTCCGGTATGATCAGACCCGGCAGTATGGAAGGCATCAGCGGCCGGCTTGAATCCATGGGAATCGAAGACTACGAAGTCAGAAAGTACCCGGTTCATTTCTTTGATGTATACCGTGAATACGGTCATCCCATCCGTTCGATCCTGCAGGATATCGATCCTGTTCTGCTCAGCCGTATTCTTGATCTTTCCGACGCGCAGCAGGGTGTTCTGAATATCATATTCAAGGCTGCCGAGGAAATGGATCTTTCGATTATCGACCTGAAGGATCTGCAGGCAATGACATCCTATGTTGGCGAGCATTCCAAGGATTACACGGTGAAATACGGCAATGTTTCAAAACAGAGCGTCGGCGCGATTCAGCGTAAGCTGCTTGAACTCGAAAACCAGAACGGTGATCTTTTGTTCGGTATGCCGGCACTGAATATTGATGATCTGATTACGACGGAAGGCGGACTCGGCATCATGAATATTCTCGAGTGTGAGAAGCTGTTCCAGCATCCGATGCTTTACAGTACGTTCCTTCTGTGGCTGCTTGACAAGCTTTACAGGGAACTGCCGGAAGTCGGTGATCTTGATAAGCCGAAGATCATATTCTTCTTTGATGAAGCGCATCTTCTTTTCAGCAATGCTTCAAAGCAGTTGATGGAAAAGATCGAGCAGATCATCAAGCTGATCCGTTCCAAGGGAGTCGGTATCTTCTTCTGCACACAGTCTCCCTCCGATATTCCGAACAGCGTACTGGCACAGCTTTCCAACCGTCTCCAGCATGCCCTGCGCGCTTATACTCCTTCGGAGATCAAGACGGTTAAGCTGGCAGCGGAATCCTTCCGTCAGAATCCCGATCTGGATACGGCGGAAACGATTACCAGTATGAAAACCGGTTACGCACTTGTATCCGTACTGGACGAAGACGGCGCGCCGACGATCGTACAGAAAACAAAGATTCTTCCGCCGAAATCCAGCATGGAGATCGCTCCCGCCGAAGAAAGAGCCAGAGCGGTTGAGACAGATTCCATCTACGGCAAATACGAAAAGGAATTTGATCCGGAGAGCGCCTTTGAAATGATGGATGACATCTATATGGCAGAGGAAGAGGAAAAACTGCGGCTGGAGGAAGAAAAGAAACAGGCCAAACTGGAAGAGCAGCGAGCCAAACAGGAAGCCAGGGAACAGGCAAAGAAGGAAAAAGAAAACGACTGGGCCGGAAGAATCGCCAAAAAGGCGAAGACGAAGGCGGAAACCGAACTGGTCAATATGGCAGCCCGTTCCGCGAAGAAGTTTCTCAAAGGATTATTTAAGTAAGAGGCAGGTCCGATGTGACCTGCTTTTTTCATGAGGGTATGATACAATATCACGCAGGTGACAGAATGAATAAGAAAGTATCCGAACTTGGACTGAACATAAATGATCAGAACAGCAATATAAATCAAGCCCGTATTACGGGTGTTCGTTTTTTCAGAGCGGCAAACAGAGTGGAAATATCTCTTCATGCGGACGGTGTGCCTTCATTTGACTCCTATGTCACGCTGAGGGAACAGATTGAAGACATGACCGGATCGGATGTCAGGCTTTCCGTAGAGACGGATGATCCGAAGATTGATCTGCCTGAGCTGCGCAAATATACCGATGACTACCGCGACAGAAATCCCGAGTCAGAACCGCTGACCGGATCAGTTTATGTATATGATCCTGATCATGCGTCAATGTCATTCCTTTTTCATGATGAGATCACGATGGAAATGGCAAGCGCGTATACCGATGATCTTTCGGCGTACCTGAAGGAGATCGGCCTTGGAAAAGTCAATGTGATCTGCAGTCATTCAAAGCCGGTAGAGACGGAAGTCAGAGATGTTGTTCTGAATATCCAGCCGCCCGAGGAGGAAAAGCCGGTTGTCAGAAAACAGACATACCACCGGACAAAGACTGATGAATATATCAAGGTTGAACTGAGAGACATTCATGATCCGATCGCGGATATTCAGTTTGAAGGTGAAGTATTTGCGGCGGATATGATCGAGATCCGCAAGACGGGAAAAGCGATTCAGACACTCTCACTGTATGACGGAACAGACGCGATCAATATCAAGCGTTTTGAAGGCAGAGGCACCACAAGGGAAGACCTTGAATCCGTACACAAAGGGGACAGAATTACCGTATTCGGCAAGATTGAATACGATACCTATGCAAAGGATCTTGTCTGTATCCCGCAGGAGATCAGACCGGCAGAGACAAAGACCGTAACCGATATGAGTGAAAACAAGCGTATTGAATTTCATATGCATACCAACATGTCGGAAATGGACGGCGTCTGTGACATCAAGGATATTGTCAGTTACGCCTGGCAGATCGGTCACCGGGGCATTGTCATCACGGATCATTCCGATGTGCAGTCCTTTGTCAAAGCATATAATCAGGCACAGAAGCTGAAGAAATCCGATCCTGAAAGAGAGTTCAGGGTAGGTCTCGGATGTGAGATCAACATGGCAAATGATGCCCTGACAATTGTCCGCAATCCCACGGATACACTGATTGATGATGCGGAATATATTTCCTTTGACCTCGAAACTACGGGTCTCAGCTGCTATTTTGATCATGTGATCGAATTCGGCGCGGTCAAGGTGAAGAATCATATGGTTGTGGGCAGAAAGCAGATGTTCATCAAGCCTCCGGTTCCGATTCCGCCGTATATCTCCGCCAAGACGAATATCACAAATGAAATGGTCAGGGATGCCGTGTCTTTTGAAGAAGCGGCAGATGAACTGGTCGAATGGATCGGGGACGGGGTTCTCGTTGCGCATAACGCGACATTTGACTATTACTGGATGAATGAGGAACTGCGCCGTATCGGACGTCCGCCGCTGACAAACACCGTTATTGATACCCTCGATATGGCCAGAGCCGTACTGCGGGAAAGAAAGGCTTACCGTCTGGGAAACATCGCGAGAAACTACCGTGTTTCGTATGATGAGGAAGTCGCTCACAGAGCAGACTATGATGCAGAGGCGCTGTACGGTGTCTTTACGCATCTGTTAAGGGATGCGGAGGAGAAGTTCGGCTGCCGGACAATCCGTGATCTGCAGGATAAGCTTTCAAACGACAGGGATTTCGTCAAGGTCAGAAGGAGTCATGTCTGCGCGGTTGCCAAAGACCATGACGGCATCCGTGATCTTTACCGTCTTGTCAGTGAATCCAATACCACAACACTGGCGGTAATGGGCAAGGCAACGGGAAAGGAAGGAACCGACGTGGCTGCTGAACCGAGAGTTCTCAGAAGTTCGCTTCAGAAGCACCGGGAACACCTGCTGATCGGCAGCGCCTGTCTCAATGGTGAAGTATTCGAACTGGCATGCAATGGTGATGATGCAAGGCTGGAAGAAGCAATGCGCTTCTATGACTACATTGAAGTACAGCCGCCCGGGAATTACTCAACGTCCATTGCCCTTGGCAGCATTCCTTCCGTTGACCGTCTGAAGAAGGTCCTGCGCCGTATTATTGATACGGCACGGAAGCTGAACATTCCGGTCATTGCGGACAGTGACGCGCATTATCTGACAAAGGATCAGAAGATTTTCCGTGATGTATATATCATGAATCAGGGAGTCGGTGGTGTTACTCATCCGCTGTATATCCGTGATGAGACGCTGCGTATGCGTACGAAGAGTCCCGATCAGCATCTGCGTCTTACCGATGAGATGCGTAAGGAATTTGCCTGGCTGGATGATCCGCAGCTGATTGAGGAGATCGTTGTGGAGAATCCCGCAAAGCTGTTTGATCAGATTGAAGAAGTCAGACCGGTTCCGGCCGGAACATTCCCGCCCCATATCGAGGGCTCTGATGATAAGCTCCGTGAGATCTGTCATGAGACAGCCCGGAGGATGTATGAATTCGAAGGGAAGGTTCCCGCAGTCGTTACCGAACGGCTGGACGGGGAGCTGGACAATATCATCCGCAACGGGTTTGGCGTACATTACTATATTGCCCATCTGCTGGTAAAGAAGAGCAATGATGACGGTTATGTTGTCGGCTCAAGAGGTTCTGTCGGTTCTTCATTTACGGCAACAATGTCGGGAATTACCGAAGTCAATCCGCTGCGTCCGCATTATCTTTGTCCGAAGTGTCATTACAGCGAGTGGATTGATGATCCGGAAGTGAAGTCCGGCTTTGATCTGCCGGATAAGAAATGCCCGCACTGCGGCAGTGTGATGAAGGGCAACGGACACAACATTCCGTTCCAGACATTCCTCGGCTTCAATGCGGACAAGACACCTGATATTGATCTGAATTTCTCGAATGAATACCAGTGGAGAGCGCATGCCTTCATCAAGGAAGTATTCGGTGAGGATCATGCCTTCAGAGCAGGTACAATCGGAACAGTTGCCGAGAAGACAGCGTTCGGTTATGTATCGGGTTATTGTGAGAAGATGAATATCACCGACATGCGGCGGCCGATGAAGGACTATCTGGCCAACAAATGTCAGAATGTCAAACGTACGACCGGTCAGCATCCCGGCGGTATTATCATCATTCCGGATGAATATACGGCTGAGGATTTCACGCCCGTTCAGTATCCGGCAAACGATCCGACTTCAGACTGGAAGACAACACACTACGACTTCCATGATATTCATGACAATGTTCTGAAATTTGATATTCTCGGTCATGTCGATCCGACCGCAATGCGTCTTCTGCAGAATATCGCAGATGTCAAGCCTATGGATATTCCGATGAATGATCCCGAGACACTGAGTCTGTTCTATACGGATGATGCGTTAAAGGCCGATCCGCGGGTATACAAGAAGGAAACCGGAGCCCTCGGACTTCCCGAATTCGGAACCCGTACAACAAGAGGGGTACTTGAGGAGACAAGACCGCACAACTTCTCGGATCTCGTCATTATATCCGGTCTTTCCCACGGAACCGATGTCTGGTCGGGCAACGCGCAGGAACTGGTCAGACAGGGACATCCGCTGAGTGAGGTTATCGGATGCCGTGACGATATCATGACGTATCTGCTGGACAAGAAGCTTGAACCGATTGATGCCTTCAAGACAATGGAGGATGTACGAAAGGGAAGAGGTCTGCGTCCGGATCAGGAAGAGAACATGAAGGCGCATCATGTGCCCGACTGGTATATTGAATCCTGTAAGAAAATCAAGTATATGTTTCCGAAGGCGCATGCGGTTGCCTACGTCATGATGGCAGTCAGAATCGCATGGTATAAAGTGCATGAACCGCATAATTTCTATATTCAGTTTCTGAGTCTGCGGTGTGACGCATATGAAATCGAAACAATGGTAAAGGGAATTGAAGCTGTCAGAACCCGTATGGATGACATTGCCTCACGCATGCGTGACAGAAACGCGGCAGTTCCCGTAACGAACAAGGAAAAAGCGCTGTTTGATACACTTGAGGTATGTGAGGAAATGTATGCAAGAGGCTACCGGATCGGCAATGTTGATCTGTATAAGTCAAAGGCAACACAGTTCTGTATCGCAGACGGGGATACGCATACGATTATTCCTCCGTTTACCGTAATTGACGGTCTTGGCGCAAACGTAGCCCGTTCCGTTGAGGAAGCCCGCAGCAGAGCGGAATTCCTTTCCAAGGAGGATATTCTGAAGCGCACGCAGCTTTCCGCCACTTTGCTGAAAAAGCTGGAAAAACTCGGCTGTCTTGAAGGAATGCAGGAACAGAATCAGATGTCTCTGTTTTGATTCTTGACATTCATTCCCGAAAAGGAAGATAATTTACTGGAAATGTGATGATCAGGACATGATCGCTGTGAACGCTGATGAAGAGAGCTGTACGGCAGGTGAAAGTGCAGTGAGGCAGCAGTGGATTACTACCTGTGAACAGGGCCTTAATCGGCATCCGGCTGACCGACGTTATCAGGTCGAGAGTGTCCGTTTATTACGGGAATGAAGGTGGTACCGCGCAGTCCAGGCGTCCTTGCAGTACAGGGACGCTTTTATATTCTGGGAGGATAATATGATCAATTTCAAAGAAGATGAAAAACTGAATGTGCTGAATCACAGCTGTGCCCATCTGATGGCGCAGGCTGTAAAGCATCTCTATCCGAAGGCTCTGTTCTGGGTAGGTCCTGTTGTGGAGGAAGGTTTCTACTATGATATCGACCTCGGGGATGAAGTAATCCGTGATGAAGATCTGCCGAAGATCGAAAAGGAAATGAAGAAGTGCGCCAAGGCGGCGAAGAACATCGTCAGACGTGAGATTTCCAAGGAAGAAGCGCTTGAGATGTTTGCGGATGATCCGTACAAGGTGGATCTGATCAGCCGTATGGATGAAGATGAGACAGTCATCTCATGCTATACACAGGGTGACTTTACCGATCTCTGCCGCGGTCCCCACGTTGAGAATACAAAGCAGTGCCGTTATTTCAAACTGCTGAAGCATTCCGGCGCATACTGGAAAGGTGACAAGAACAATAAGGTTCTGCAGAGAATCTACGGTGTCTGTCTGCCGACGCAGGAAGAACTGGATGCCCATCTGGCGGATCTTGAAGATGCCAAGATGAGAGATCACAGAAAGCTCGGCAAGGATCTGCAGATGTTCATGTTCTCCGATGTTGTCGGTGCCGGTCTGCCGATGTGGCTGCCCAACGGTTTTACGGTCAGAAGAATTCTCTCTGACTACATCATGAACAAGGAACTGGCTCAGGGCTATATCCATGTCATGACACCGTCTGTTGTCAGCACGAAGCTTTATAAGATCAGCGGACATCTTGCCCATTATAAGGATGATATGTTCCCGATCATGGAGAGAGACCATGATGAATACTGTCTGCGTCCGATGAACTGTCCGGAACACATGGTCATGTTCAGAAGCACACTGCATTCCTACCGTGATCTGCCGGTGAGAATTGCCGAGATCGCAAATGATTTCCGCTTCGAAGCAGGCGGCGCTCTGACGGGTATCGAACGGTCCCGTGCATTTACACAGAACGACAGCCATATCTTCTGCCGCCCGGACCAGATCGCTGATGAGATCAAGGGTGTAACAAAACTGATTCTTGATGTATATAAGGATTTCGGCTTTGAGAACTATTCCTTCCGTCTTTCTCTCAGGGATCCGGTTAATACCGAGAAGTATTTCGGTAATGATGAACTTTGGGAAAAGAGTGAAGCGGAACTCAGAGAAGTGCTGAAGGAAATGGGTGTTCCGTACTATGAGGCGCTTGGTGAAGCAGCCTTCTACGGACCGAAGATCGACGTTCAGGTCAGAAGCGCGCTCGGGCATGATGTTACGCTTTCCACGATTCAGCTGGATTATCAGCTGCCGGAAAGATTCGAACTGGAATATGTCGCTTCCAATGGTGAAAAGCTCAGACCTGTTGTTATTCACCGTGCTATACTCGGCTCTCTTGACCGTTTCGTTGCCTTCCTTCTTGAGGAGACCAAAGGAAACTTCCCGCTCTGGCTGGCACCGAAGCAGGCAGTCGTCATTCCGATCAAGGCGGAAGCCCATGGTGAATATGCCGACAAAGTGGCTGATCTTCTTGCGGAAAACGGCGTCAGAGTCAGCGTTGACGGAAGAAATGAAAAGCTCGGATACAGGATCCGTGAAGCACAGACAAGCAAGATCCCGCTTGAGATCGTTGTCGGTGACGGAGAGATTGCAGATCAGAGCGTAACTGTCAGAAGATACGGCAGAAAGGAAGCTGTCAAGATGACACTTGATGAATTCCTCGCCGCAGTCAATGAGGAAATCAATTCAAGATCACTCGCATAATATACGAAACATCCTCTGCTGTATCAGCAGGGGATTTTCTTCGCTTCCTTATGCTATAATAGTCCCGCCCGTATCTTTGACGGAGTGTCAGAGGAGGTTAGCGATGAAAAAGGAAAAATCCTGCGGCGCAGTCATATACAGAAATACAGAAGAAGGAATACGGTATCTCGTGATCCGGCAGGTTCAGGGACACTGGTGTTTCCCCAAGGGTCATATTGAAAAGGGTGAAACAGAGGAAGAAACGGCAGAAAGAGAGATTCTCGAGGAAACTGGGATGAGTGTTTCCTTTGTGAACGGCTTCCGTTATGTACTCTCATATTCACCTCAGGAAAACGTCATGAAGGATGTTGTTTACTTCCTGGCGGAATATCTGAGCGGTGAAGGAAAGGCGCAGGAAGAAGAAGTTTCCACATTCGCATGGATGGATGAAGCGCAGACGGCTTACACGCTGACATATGAGAATGACCGGCAGTTATTCGCGGCTGCCCGGAAGTTCATGCAGGAGGAAAAAGGTGTTTAATCAGGTTCCGCTTACACTGAATCAGGAATATCAGTCTTTTCTGAAAGGCTGCGGCAGTGCGTTTGCCGGATACTCCGGTGAAGGAAACAAGATCCGGGCAGTGACCCGGGACGGGGTTTTCTTCGGTCTTTTTGCCGAGAAGCATAATGCTGAAGGAGTCGTATTCAGAACCGTTCTGAAAGACGGACTTTCGTTTGAGGACGGCAAACACTGTATTGCATATCTTACCGAATGTCTGATCAGGAATTATCATCCCGTCAGGATTGAGACAACCGGCCGTACACCGTATCTGATCCGTGTCTTTGAGGCCAACGGGTATTATGCCAAAGGACAGGGCTGGCAGAAGATCATTGACAGGCAGAGATATCATCTGCAGGACAGGGCATTTGATCAGGAAGGCTATATCATCAACCAGGGACTGACGGACGCGATTCCTTTCGGCTGGTTTACCAGCAAAGACAAGGGATGCGGCTGGATCAGCGCATTCAACCTGTTTAAGATTGCCGGCTGTGAGAAGACGATTTCCTTCTGTGC
Organism: uncultured Erysipelotrichaceae bacterium; assembly: GCA_902766435.1. GTDB lineage: Bacteria > Bacillota_I > Bacilli_A > Erysipelotrichales > Erysipelotrichaceae > Bulleidia. The sequence goes on from CACXDM010000106.1 coordinate 23,819, forward strand.
TTCCGGTCTGAATACATTCTCACCCATCGGCAAACTGATGGGCGAAGAACTGCTGCAGGAATGGTTCTGGTTAAAACGTAAGGGACTCAATCTCGGTCTTACGCGGGGGACCAACCGGCAGAGCATTGAGGCAATGAAAAAATACAAAGGAGGCATACTCCTTTACACACACCGCAGAGGCGCGCATTACGTGGCGTTCGAAAACATCGGCGGAGGAAAAATCCATGTCTGGAATGCCGTTTACGGCAAACGGGATCATATCGATACACCGGAGAACTTTCTTAAGGTTTATGCCTGGCTCCCGTTTTCTTCCGTACTATATCTGAAAGATTATGAAAACAGTCATTAGGAAAACATTGAGAACAAGTCTGTCTTTTGTCCTCGGCTGCTGTATGGCAGCCGGTTTTCTGCCTGTCAGAGCGGAAGAGGATGAGACAGTATATGATCTGAGAAGTTCGGCGGATGAAGAATCCATCGAAGAGTTCGGCAGTTATAAAGATGCCGCAAAGGCATTTGATGAAATACGTGATGATTACGATAATCTGCTTCTTTACCGTGATGATGTTCTGGTAAAGGCAGAGTACGCTGCGGCTGTATTTGAAACGGATGACGCATGTGAATATACCGTTGCCGGCAGGCGTCAGTCAGACGGAAAAAGCGTAAATATAAACGGATGTTACGGCGCGGATGCGCTGTATCTGGAAACAGACGACAGCGGGGAAGAGGCGCTGATCATGATCAGCGGCATGAAAGGATATGTATCACTGTATGATATTACCCTGATTCCCTCAGGCAGTCTGGAAACCACGCTGAGCAGTTATACGGTCAACGACGGAACGCTTTTCCATCAGATCAAGACACAGATGGACAGTGATCTTTATTCAAACTATATCCGCGGCGGAAGCGCTCCGGCAGGAATCGGCGAAGGTGATACCGTATACAGTTATGACGGACATTATTTCTACAGTGATTTCAATGCCATGAGTGATGATGTCCGCAGTGGTGAATATGATCAGGCGCTCAACAGTGAGGCTTACTATGATTATTTCCAGTTTCTCCCGCACCGTTCGCTGTCTTTGTACGGCAGGGATGATTTCCAGCATCTGTTTAATGACATATACGGTTTTCATGCGGCGATGGACACCTTCAGCGATCAGAATCTTGACGGAATGGATGACACGGTCAACCGTTCCCAGCTGTACGGAACAGCAGATGCCCTGATCGGTTTTCAGAACCGCTACGGCGCCAATGCGCTGCTTGCCCTCGGCCTCAGTGAACTCGAGTCATCATACGGCAGAAGCTATTATGCGTTTACGAAGAACAATCTGTTTGAACACGCAGCTTACGATACGGATCAGGAACTGGAGAACAACCGCTTTGATTCCGTAAACCGTTCGCTTTACAGCCACGCGAAGTATTTCGTTTCCGGAAGCTACTGCTCACCGTTAAAGGACGAGTATCAGGGAGGATTCTTCGGTAATCTTGCATCGGGAATGAATGTCTTCTGTTCCTCTGATCCGTACTGGGGGGAAAAGGCGGCCTCCTTTACCAGACAGGCAGATCTCTTTCTGGGAAAGAAGGATCTTTCTGCCTATACCGTCGGAATCAAGACATCGGATGAGAAAATGCAGATCTACCGTCAGGCAAACAAGACGGAAGGTGCGCTGTATAATTCTCCGGCGAGTCCCGACTATGCGGTGATCATTCTTGGCGAAGAGGGTGATTTCTATAAGATTCAGAGTGATTCGACACTGACGGATGAACTGACGGATATCAGCTACGATTATGACTTCGCGGGTGATATCGGATATGTACTCAAATCGGATATTTCACATGTCGAAACAGGCAGTTCTGCCAATACTTCCGCACCGGAAATCCGGGTAACGTTCCAGGCCGGAGAGGGATCATTCTCGGACGGTGAAAGTGAATTTACGGCATATTTCCACAGCGGCGATATTCCTTCCTGTGAGGCGCCCGTGCTGTATGAATCCGAGTTTTCCGGCTGGGACAGGGAACCTTCCGCTGTTACTGAAGATACGGAGTATACTGCGGTTTACCGGCAGATTGATTCGGTTGAAATCGGCAATATGCCGCGTCAGGACTATGAGATCAATGACCGGCCTGACCTGCAGGACGGAACACTGATTGTTCACTACACTGACGGGGAGGACCGTGAGATTCCGGTCACACCGGAGATGATTTCCGGCTTTGACCTCAGCGCCAACGGAGATCAGGCGGTAACTGTAAGCTACTGCGGTCATTCGGCGGATTACGGTATCCATGTATCGGCTGAACAGGATGCGGTCCGTAATGATATCAAAACACAGATTGAAGAGATCATCCGCGAGTATGGTGATGCGGAGGAAATCGACGAGGAAGCGGCAGGCAGAATCCTTGCGGTCAAGAAGTCGGTGGATGATCAGTTTCTGCCGTATCTGACACAGAGCCAGCTGCGTGTATTCGATCAGCTTGTACACCGTGCTTCTCGTGACCGTATACTTCTGATGGTTTCCGAAAACAATATGGGATTCGGAATCTCTGGCGTCAGTCTTAATCTTTCGGAAAAGAACACCGGTGAAGTGCGCGTCTGTCAGATCAATGTTTCCGAAGCGGCGGATGACGAAAACCGGAAAACAGTTGCGGATACCGCTGCAGGGATGAACTATGCACTCTGCAGTACGGTTTCCTTCACGGTCAGTGAAAACGATGAGCCGGTGACACTGAATCATCCCGTGATCTGTTCGGTTGACAAACCGGCCGGGAATGAAGCCGGAACGGTATACCGGGTGTACCGGCTGGATCCTGACGGAGATATAACGGAATGTCTTACCAGACTCAGTCAGAACAAAATCAGCTTCATGACGGACAGGACCGGTGATTTCTACATTGCCTCAAGACTGACATCGAATGTGATTGACTATGAGGATCCGGTGGAATCCGTCACCTATGAAACAAGTGATGAAATGCCGCCGATCGAAGAGATTCATCCGAATTTCCCTTACGGCATGGCAGCGGTCAGTGTTCTCGGTATTATTGCCCTGTTCCTGCTTGGCAGAATGATTTATCTGAAATTCTACCGGAAGCGCAGAAGACAGGAGAGAATTGACAGGGAAAAGGAAATCAAGGATATCGAGCTGACCACGATGAAGCTTGAACTCGGGGACATTGAATTATGGACCGAGACACATGACAGGAGAAAGTGGCATGATAAACACAATCGTTCCTCTCACTGAGATCTCATGGGAAAGAAAAGACCCGGGAAATCTGACGGAAAGCATACGTCAGAGGGGAATTGCCATTCCCGTTCATGTCAGAAAGACGGAAAACGGATATGTCTGTACTGATGGAAACAGAAGACTGAGCGCCGCGGAAATCCTTGCGGCGGAGAATGAGAAATTCGCCAGAATTTCCGTCATGATAGAGAATGATTTTTCCAAAGCGGGAAGTTCCTATTGGGGAAACACACAGAATAAACATTAGGAGTTTATATGGAAAGACTGCAGAAAGTGATTGCCAGATCCGGCGTTGCCTCAAGACGTAAGGCTGAGGAACTGATCAGAAACGGCAGGGTTGCCGTGAACGGAAAAACGGTAACCGAAATGGGAATACAGGTCAGCGATGACGATGAAATCACCGTAAACGGTACTGCTCTGCAGAAAGAGGAAAAAGTCTATTATCTTCTGAATAAGCCGAAGAAGATGATCTGCACTGTTTCCGATGAGCACGGCAGGGAAACCGTCATGTCCTGTTTTCCGGATGTGAAGGAAAGGATCTTCCCCGTCGGCAGACTGGATTATGAAACGACCGGACTTCTTCTCATGACGAATGACGGTGAATTTGCCAATCAGATGATGCATCCCCGCACTCATATTCCCAAAACATATGAAGTGGTGATCAGCGGCGCGTTTACCGATGACATGGCGAGAATCCTGGCCAACGGCATCATGCTGGATGACGGCAGAACACTGCCGGCGGAAGTGGAGATCGTCAACCGTTCCCTGGCCAAAAAGAAAGCCGTTCTTCAGATTACGATCCATGAGGGACGCAACCGGGAAGTACGGCGGATGATGGAGTATTTCCATTGTGAAGTGAAGCGCCTGACAAGAATCGAGTACGGTTTTCTGGACCTCGGTAATCTGCGGCAGGGGCAGTACCGCCGTCTGCGTCAGTATGAAGTCAGAAAGCTGCTCGAAATGGCAAGAAAGAATCAGAGTTCAATGAAGTGAGAAAGCTGTTCCGCATCAGGATCAATATAGATCGTACGGTAGCTTCCGAGCTGAACCATACCGGGTTTTGCGCCCGGTATTTTTTTCAGGTTCCTGACGGGACACCATGTGACGGGAACAGAGGAGGAAGCTCTGCCGGCGGAATAATACGCTGCAAGATTTGCCGCAAAGCGGAGAACATCTTCTCCGGGTGAAGAATCATGAATGACAACATGAGCGCCGTGATAATCTTTCGCATGGAGCCAGATGTCATTTTTTCTTGCAGTATGCCATGTGATCTGTTCGTTCTGCAGATTATTGCGGCCATAGGAGATCCTTACGCCTTCGAATTCCACAGTATGACAGTGCGGTCCTTTGTTCGGCTTTTTCCGTTTCTGCTTACGACCGGTTTCTTTCAGATACCCGAGTCTTATCAGTTCTTCCCGGATCTCAGACGCAGTTTCGAAATCAGCCTGGTCGAGCTGCTGCAGGAGTCCTTCGAAATAGGTGATCTCATTTTCACAGATCCCGATCTGTTCCGAGAGATGTTCCTGGCCTTTTTTCAGCTTGTTGTATTTCTGGAATGATCTGCGGGCATTGCCTCTGCCGTCAAGTTTCGGATCAAGAGGAATGTGTACCGGTGCTCCGGTCTCAAAATCCTCAAGAACAATTTCATCTCTGCCTTTAGTGTCCTGTACGTTATAAGCGTAAAGCAATTCCCCATAGGTACGGTATCTGTCGCAGTCCTTCGCCTGATCCAGCTCATCCAGAAGGCGGGGAAGCTTCTGTTTCTGATGCTTCAGCTGCCGGCTGACATATTTATAGATATCGCCGCTGATCCGGCGGATCCGTTCTTTCTCTTCCCGGTCATAGTACAGAATATCGAAGCCTTCCATCAGAGGATAGGAAACGGATTTGCCGTACATTGTGACGGGAATGCAGTGGAAGGCAGGCTCGTTGTTATGATTGCAGATAAACAGACGGCTGCTCTTTCTGATCTCCTCCATAACAGACGCAAAAGACTGCCCGTTTTCCATTCTGTATTCGGTTTCCTTTGCAAGAAGCGGTGAGAAGCCGGCATACTGTCTGACAAGGGATAAGGAGGGATCCGGAGTAGTGGTATCCTGAAAGGGATCATTCTTGTTCTGCGGTTCGATCGGCTTGAATACGGCTCCCGGAAAGATCGTTCTTCTGCTGTTTTCAAAAGGCGGTATGACCTTCATGGCGCCGATGATCTTTTCCTCACTGTTCACAAGAATGAGATTGGCATAGTTTCCGAGCAGTTCGGCATAGAGATACAGAATTTCCAGATCACCGATCGTATTCCGGTGCCGGATGGTAATGACACACCAGCGGTCAAGACCGCCCTGAACAATACTTTCCATCGTACCGCCTTCAAGATGTTTTCTCAGCAGCATGACAAAATTGCCGGGTTCGGCCGGTGTCGGATAGCTGTTTTTTGTGAAAAGTATCCGGTTGTAAACGGAGTGACAGGAAAATAGCAGCTGCTGCTTTCCGTTATGACCGTGTGTCTGAAAGAGAACTTCCGTCGGGGATATTTCCCATATTTTCTGAATCCGCATCGGCATGGAAGCCTGGATTCCTTCAATGATTTTTTTCAGAAGAATTCCGTCAATTGCCATATTTACACCCTCCGGAACTGCATTATATCATGATTGACGAAACGCTTCGGAATGAATACTATTGATTAAACGGAGGATACTTATGAACAGGGGACTATTGATCGTGATCAGCGGACCTTCCGGTGTCGGCAAGGGCACAGTGATCAATGAATTTAAGAACAGACCGGAACTGAAACTCGTTTTTTCCGTTTCGATGACAACACGTGAGAAAAGACCGGGAGAGGAAGAAGGGGTCAATTATTACTATGTCACGAAAGAAGAATTCGAAAAGGCACAGGAAGCCGGTGAACTTCTTGAATCTGCCGAATTTGTCGGCAACTGGTACGGAACACCGCTGAAGGAAGTGGAGCGGCTCAGAGATGAAGGAAAGAATGTTCTGCTTGAGATCGATGTTCAGGGATGCAGACAGGTTAAGAAAAAGGTTCCTGATGCACTGACGATTTTCATCGTACCGCCGAATATGGAAGAACTGGAAAAGAGAATCCGGGGAAGAAGAACGGAAGCGGAAGAGATTATCCAGGAACGTCTTGCCAAGGCAGCGCGTGAGATGGAAATGACAAATGAATATAAGTATGTGATCTGCAATGATGATGTGAAGCTTGCGGCGGATATCATCAGTGTGATCATCAGCCGTCATATGGAACGGAACGCGGAACTGTCAGAATAATGACAGTTTTTTTATTTCTGCTGTTGCGTAAGCGTTTACATTCTGCTATTATGGAAACTGGAAAGGTTAATTGGGTTTCCAAATGGGCGAAAAGAATCTTGAAATACTTGAGATGACGATGCAGGAGTTTCAGAAAAACGGACTGAAATTCACACTCAATGATATTGCGTCATCGATGCATATCGCCAAAAAGACAATCTATCAATACTATGCGTCCAAGGAAGATCTGCTGATCGGACTGCTGGATTACGGCTTCAGCGAAATACACGAAAAGAAACGGATGATACTGGCTTCTGACCTGCCGCCGGCGGAAAAGCTGAAGGAGGCAATGATTGCCATGCCGGATCAGTATCAGCTTCTTGACTTCCGGATGCTGAGCACGCTTTCGGAAAAGTATCCGCGGGCAGCTTCGGCGCTGAAAGACCATCTGGAGTCCGACTGGGAACCGATTGTAGCGCTGATAGAGGAAGGTATTTCCAAAGGGATATTCCGGGATATCTCGGTTGCCGTACTGAAGACGATGTTTACCGCCTCGCTTGAGGCATTTCTCAGCACTGAAGTCCTGCAGGAAAACGGAATCTCCTATCAGGAGGCGCTGGAAGACATGATGACGGTCATCATGGGAGGAATTGTAAAATGAGATTGAGAATTGATGATAACTGGGAATTCACTTCCGTCTGGGATGATGCATTTCTGCAGGATGGAAAGGCAGAGAAGTCCGTACGCATACCGCATACGGTTAAGGAAGTTCCGCTTCACTACATTGATCCGGAAAGTTATCAGATGATATGCGGCTACCGGCGGAATCTGTTTATTCCTTCCTCTTTGAAGGGACAGAAACTGTTTCTGACATTTGACGCGGCAGCGCATATTGCGACACTGTATTTTAACGGACAGCAGCTTCTCGTACACAAGAACGGGTATACGGCATTTACGGCAGATATTACGGATCTTGCGGAATATGATAAGGAAAACCGGATCACGGTAAAGCTGGATACGACCGAGAATCCTTCGGTTCCTCCGTTCGGATTTGTGATTGACTATCTGACGTTCGGCGGTATTTACCGGCATGTCTGGTTTGAAGCAAAGCCTTCCGTGTATATCTCTGATGTCTTTGTGAAGACACCGGATCTCCATACAGTGGAAGCGGATATCACAATGTCGGCGCATCAGGTAATGCCGGTTTCAGCGGAACTTTGTGATCCTGAAGGAAATGTTCTGAAAACAATGAAATCCGACAACCGTGACAGTATCAGGATCACTTATGATGAGGCAAAGCCATGGTCGCCGGAATCACCGGTACTTTATCTTCTGAAAATCAGATGCGGGGAAGACGAAAAAACCGTACGGTTCGGTTTCAGAACATATGAATTTGATGAGAATCACTTCATTCTCAACGGGAAAGAATATTTCATCCGCGGTCTGAACCGGCATCAGTCATTCCCCTATGTAGGGTATGCGGCATCTGATTCTCTGCAGAGGGAAGATGTCAGGATTCTGAAGGAAGAACTATGTGTCAATGCGGTGAGAACTTCCCATTATCCCCAGAGTCATGAATTCATCGATGCATGTGATGAAATGGGACTGCTTGTATTTACCGAACTGCCCGGCTGGCAGCATATCGGTGACCGCTTCTGGAAGACACAGGCGCTTGAAAATCTCAGGGAAATGATCCTGCAGTACAGGAATCACCCTTCCATCTTCCTCTGGGGTGTCAGAATCAATGAAAGCGTTGATGATGATGAATTCTATCTTGCGGCGAATGTTCTGGCCCACAGACTTGATCCGACAAGAAAGACTTCCGGTGTCAGATATCTGGAAAAGAGCTCATTCCTGGAAGATGTATATGCATATAATGACTTCTCTCATTCCGGAAAGAATGCCGGTGTGAGAAGGAAAAAGGATGTTGTGACGGATATGAGGAAGCCGATGCTGATCAGTGAGGCAAACGGTCATATGTTTCCGACAAAATCATGGGATTCATGGGAAAAACGTCAGGAACATGCGCTGCGTCATGCAAGGGTTCTGAATGATGCGATGGAAGACGGGGAACATGCGGGATGTTTCCAGTGGTGCATGTTTGACTATCCGACACATAAGGATTTCGGTTCGGGTGACAGGATCTGTTACCATGGTGTAACTGACAGCTTCCGCAATCCCAAGACAGCAGCTGCGCTGTATGCTTCACAGGAAGATGAAAGACCGGTTCTCGAAGTAGGTTCATCGATGGATATCGGTGACTATCCGGGCGGACAGATTGATCAGGTGTATGTGTTTACCAACGCGGATGAAGTCAGACTCTATAAGAACGATCAGTTCGTCAAGAGCTTCAGCGGAAGTGAATACCGCAGTCTGAAGCACGGACCGGTGCTGATCGACGATACGATCGGCTGTCTGCTGCAGACACAGGAAAACCTGGAAGGCAGAAAGGAACAGCTGATTCATGAGGCGCTTCTTGCGGCGGGAAAGTACGGCATGCCGAATCTGCCGGTGAAATACAAGATGATGCTTGCCTGGTGCATGCTGCACTATGAGATGAAATATGAGGATGGTGTGGAGCTCTACGGCAAATATGTCGGCAGCTGGGGCGGAGACAGTGTCGAATGGAGATTCGATGCGGTAAAGAACGGTGAAGTGGTTGCTTCCACTGTCAAATCACCCAGAACAAAACTGCATTTTGAAACGAAGGTTTCTTCTGCACAGCTGCAGGAAAGTGATACATATGATATGGCTGCTGTAAGGATCAGAATTGTGGATGAACTGAATAATCTGAGTCCCTATGCGCAGCTTCCCGTCAGACTTCAGATTGAAGGAGAGGCGGAAATCGTCGGCCCCGGTATCATCACGGCGGAAGGCGGAATGTGCGGTACATATATCAGAACGACAGGAAAGAGCGGTGAAGCTGTACTGACTGTATCCGCGGAAGGACTGCCGTCGGAAACGATCAGATTTTGTGTGAATAAGGAGATGGAGAAATGAAATTCGGCACGAAACAGAAAGCTGCCTACGGTCTTGGCGCAGTAGGCAAGGACATGGTATATGCTCTCTCGGCATCCTATGTCATGTATTTTTATCAGGATATTCTCGGTCTTTCCGCGACGTTTGTCGGCGCGATCCTGATGATCGCGAGAGTATTCGATGCGGCAAACGATCCGTTTATGGGTGTACTGGTTGCCAAGACAAATACCAAATGGGGCAAGTTCCGTCCCTGGCTGTTCAGCGGTACGGTTCTGAATGCGCTTGTTCTCTTCGCACTCTTCAGTGCGCCGAATCTCAGCGGTTCCGGTATGATGATCTATTTTACGGCCATCTATATTCTGTGGGGCGTAACATACACGATGATGGATATTCCGTTCTGGTCCATGATTCCGGCTGTAACGGAAACACCGAAGGAGAGGGAAAGCCTTTCCGTGATCGGACGTACCTGCGCGGGTATCGGCAATGCCCTGATTACAATCGGTACGATGATCGCCGTCAAGGCGCTCGGCGGAGGCGTTGAGCGTAAGGGATTCATGATCTTTGCGGCAATTGTGGCAGCAGTCTTCCTTGTGACGGAAATCGTTCTCTGCTGGGCGGTGGATGAGAGAAAATCCGATGAGCAGATGAATACGACTTCCGTCGGGGAAATGTTCCGTTCGCTCTTCAACAATGATCAGGCAATGACAACGGTCATTACGATCATCATGATCAACGGCGCATTGTATATCACATCCAATCTGATTATCTATTTCTTCAAATATGATTTCTCCCAGTCACTGGCTGATCCGACAAAGTGGCAGGAAACATATACACTGTTCTCCTCTGTGGGAGGCGGCTCACAGATTCTGGGTATGATGCTGCTGTATCCGCTTCTGCGTAAATTCCTCGGCAACTCTCAGATTTTCAAGATCTGTCTTTGTTCTGCCATCGTCGGTTATGCCGTTCTTCTGTTCGCATGCTTTACCGGTCTGGCAAACAATCTGACATTCCTGCTGATCCCGGGAGTTCTCGTATTCCTTTCCAACGGTATTCTTACGGTATTGACGACGGTCTTCCTGACTTCATCATGTGACTATGGTGAACTGAAGACAGGACACCGTGAGGAATCAGTTATCTTCTCCATGCAGACATTCGTTGTCAAGGCAGCCAGCGGGTTTGCCGTATTCCTTACCGGTATCGGTCTGGATATGATCGGACTAGCGGGAAATGCCGATTCCACCGGTGATATCGCCGTTCAGTCGGCTTCCACACTTACCGGTCTGCGTCTTCTGATGACGATTATTCCGATTCTCGGTCTGGTCGTCGCGTTTGTGGTATTCTCGAAGAAATTCATTCTGACGGATGAAAAGGCAGAGGAAATTGCGCTGGAGCTCAAGAGAAGAAAAGGAGCGGATGAGAATGCAGTTTAAATGGAATCTGCAGACAGAATCGGGGAAGGAAATCAGCGGCAGGGATGACCTGCGCAAAGGAACACTTCATATTGTCCGTCATGTCGGTGATGATGTAATCAGGAGTGTTTCCGGCGAACTGAAGATCGAAACGAAACGGAATGAAAAGATCTTCATGAACGGATACCAGACATGGACGGCCTGTCCGGAGTATACGCGTTCCTCTTTGATCAGAGGAATCAGAGGAATTCCCCAGGCTGTAGTTGACCGCTTTTCGCTTGACCGCTACGGTGACTACCATTTTGTGGATTATCCTGCCAGAAGAGGTATTCTGCACGGTTTCTCCTACTGCTGGTTCAGAAGAGGGAGCTTCTACCGTCTGATTGCGTCTCTTGATGAAACGCCCGGGTATACGATATTCAGATACAATGCGCCGAAAGGCATACTGACCATTGAACGGGACAGCATCGGCCTGCATACCGACGGAGACTATCATGTCTTTGATCTCTTTTATGCCGAAGGAACTGGGGATCAGGTATTTGACGCATGGTTTAACGAGCTCGGTATCAAAACACGGACAAAGGAAAAGCTGTACGGGTATTCCTCCTGGTATAACCGGTATCAGAATATCAATGAAGAATGCATCAGACAGGATCTTCAGGGCTGTGAAAAGATCTTCAGAAAGAATGACCTGTTTCAGATCGATGACGGATGGGAACCGTTCATCGGCGATTGGCTTGAAGCGGATCAGAAAAAGTTTCCGAAAGGCATGAAGGAAGCTGCGGATGAAATACATGCGAAGGGATTCCGGGCAGGGATCTGGCTGGCACCGTTTGTGGCAGAAGAAAAATCCGCATTATTCCGGGAACATCCCGACTGGTTCTTCAGACATGACGGTCAGCCCTGGAAAAACGGCTGCAACTGGAGCGGTTTCTACAGTCTGGATATCGACAATGAAGAAGTAATCGAATATCTCAGAAAGGTATTCGACAGAGTGCTGAATGAATGGGGCTATGATCTGGTGAAGCTCGATTTCCTCTATGGCGCAGCTCCTTTCGGTACGGAAAAGGAAACCCGTGCCGGAAGAATGATCCGGGCAATGAAATTTCTCAGAGAGCTCTGTGGTGACAAGCTGATCCTGGGATGCGGGGTACCGGTCATGCCGGCATTCGGCATTGTCGACTACTGCCGGATCGGCTGTGATGTGACACTGGACTGGAACGATGTCCCGCATATGCGCATCATTCACCGCGAACGTCCTTCCACCAAACAGGCAGTCGGCAATATCATCTCACGCCGTCATCTGAACGGAAGGGCATATCTCTCCGACCCGGATGTATTCTTCCTCAGAGACAATAATCTGCGGCTGAGTGAAGCAGTGAAGAAGAGTCTCGGCGAGCTGGATGCTCTGCTGGGCGGTGTATTCCTGATCTCGGATGATCCCGGCAGCTATACGGAAAAAATGACAAAAGAATACGAACGGCTCAGGCATCTGTCGGAAGCCTCATCCGTATATCTTTCTCAGAAGAGAGGCATTAAGGCCGTCTATATTCTTGACGGAAAGGAAGAAACAACAGACTTATTTGAATAAACGATAATCATATATTTGCTGAAATGATGAAAGCCGAAGGGATGCCTCCGGCTTTTTGTCTGTATATATGAGTAAAGGATTATTGTTTTTTGTCAGTGTATTTCTGACGCATCTGCTTCGGTGTAATCCCGAATTTACGGATGAAGAGACGGTTGAAATAGCTCTGCTGATTGAATCCGCAGCGTGAGGCGATTTCCGCAAACTGAAGATCAGTTGCTCTAAGGAGATACAGACTCCGTTCAAGCCGGTAATTCTGAATATACTCCACAGGAGACTGATCCAGATAGGTACGGAACAGTCTGGTGCATTTGCTGCGGGAAATTTTACCCGCTGTGGCAATGTCATCGATTGTTATTTCATCAGTATAGTTTTCTCCGACATATGCCAGCATTTCCCTGACGGTATCAAGATCAATATTATGCTTGATGGTATCGTCCGGATTTGCGTGATGATAAATACGGTATATCTGTCTGAGCATCGTGAAATATCTTGCGGCAATTTCGAATTCATATGCCTGCGGCTTATGCTTCTTCAGATCGAAAATGGCATCCATATCGGCTGAAAACAGCGGTGAAACCGGACGGATTATCGTATAGGCAAACCTGTCATCCATAATCATTGACTGCAGCTGACGGTTCAGCAGGGGATTGCTGAAGGCATCCGGACGGGCAGTCAGGACACGGTATTTGGCGCTTGAAGTCGAAGATCCTTTAAACATATGCGGCTGTCTGCTGTTGATGAACAGGGTCTCGCCTGCATGTACTTCAATATCTTCTCCCAGTAATTCAAAGCTAAGTGATCCCGAAATCACCCTGATCCACGCAAAGTCTTCAAAGACGGTCGGGGCATGAAACATCTTTGAATTCATTTCAAGTTCATACTCTTCCGCCGCAATTTTCAGATCCGGGTGGATATATTCAATATTTTCGTATAATACTCTGTGATTTATCATAACATCCTCTGTTTCCATTTATTATTAAATACTAATAATAAAGCCAATTGTACTATAAAAACACGAAATAATAAGGGAAAATTTGTCCATCTGACTTGATTGTAATAATTATCAAGCCGAAGGAGGAAACGATGAAGAAATCTTTAAGCTTTATTATCTCAGTATTCCTACTTGCAGGATGCTCATCCGGAACAGCTGCCGTATCTTCCGCGTCTGCCGATTCCGTTAAGGAAGAAACAAAAGAAGAAGTTCAGACAGTCGGTGAATACACGATCTACAATATGACAGGCGAAGGGATTACCGAACTGTATCTTTATCCGACAGGTTCTTCTGACAAGGGAACAAACTACGCGGAAGGCGGTCACGGTTTCGCAAATGCTCATGCGGTTCATCTGACATATGATGCCGGTGACAAGGCTTCTGAAACAGCGCTGACTCTGGAATTCGTTACGAAATCCGGGTATACAAAGTCTTTTGAAACGCTGCATATTGAGACAGCTGACATTACACTTCCTGCTGAGGATGCTCTGACAGGTTCCACACCGATCGCATTCTCTGCTTCAAAGGCAGAATACACGATTTACAACAGAACCGGTGAAACGATTACCGAACTCTATATATATCCTACGGGTACGGAGGATAAGGGAGAAAACCTGATTAAGGAAGCTGCTGAAGACGGCGGAACACAGGTGATTACATTTGACAAAGTTCCTGAAAACCTCATCAAGGAAGACGGATCCCTGAATACATTCAGAATTGAATTTGTCACTGAGTCAGGCTATACAGCCGGATATGAGACACTTTCCTATGAAGTCGCTCCGATTACATTAATCTCAGCTGATGCCATGACCGGCGCAACGGAAATTCAGTTCGGAGCACCTAAAGAATAAACCGATCCGATATCGACTCCAGTCATTTTGACCGACAGAGATGCCTGTACTTACAGGCATTTTTGTCGTTATACTGTCAATTACAGTGCCATTTTGACCAGTGACGGCAAAAAAACCATGGCACTTTTTTTGCATGGTTTCTTACTTAGGATATAGTTGTAAAGAAAAGGGTAATGAAACAGTCCGGATTATTCCGGTGATTTGAAAATCCAGGTATCAGGAGGGATCAATGAATATTGCCGAAGCACGAAAACTGTATGAGAAATACAAGGAACAGATACACAGGTACAACAATCACGAAAACGAAGATGCTCTGCTGGAAATAACGGAATTCCTTCTGAAAAAGACCCGGGATCCCTGGTACAGCAGTGATATCGGAGCTTTCTATTACGGGAGAAAACAGTATGATCTGGCAGAAAAATACTACAGGATGACATATGACCTCGGTGACCGCAGTATCGCTGTCTGTCTCGGATATATCTGGTATTACGGACGTACGGGAACGGTTGATTATGAGAAAGCGTTTCACTTCTTTTCGGAAGCTGCGGAACTTGGAAATACCGATGGCAGCAGGAAGCTGGCGGACATGTATAAGAACGGATACTTTGTTGAGAAGAATGATGCAAAATACCGGGAGATCATTGAGGACCTTTTTGAAAGGCATAAGGATGATCAGTATAAATTCATTGAACTTCCGGATATCTGTACAAGACTTGCCGGTATCCGTAAAGAAGAAGGAAATACCGCAGAAGCAGTCCGGCTGTATCTGATGGCAAAGGATTATCTGCCGCAGAGGCTGAAAATGACTGAATTCTTCGGTGATATCAATGTGATGGAATGGCTGATCAATGATCTGTACACAATAATCAAGCCCGACTATTCCGATCTTGATCTGTATGATCTGTTCTATGTGCTGAAAGAACCGGCTGCTGTTACGTTTTACTGGAAACAGAACAAATACACAGTCCGGTCTGTTGCTGAAGAAGGAGGAATTGCCGTGGAATTCAATCAGCACTGGTACAGGTCGGTAAATGAACTGTTTCAGAATGCAAAGCTCGGCGGCAGACCTTTGTATGTCAGAGACAACGAGATTTATAACCTGGAGGTGAAATATGACGGAACTGATTAAGGTGAAAAATGCTTCTTACATTCTGTATGAGGAACTTCTTCTGAAGAAGGAAAATCTGAAGAAAGAAGGGCATCAGTATTATATTCAGTATCTTCAGGTTTTCGGCAGTCTGATGACGGAGTCGTTCCGACTGAGAATCGAATGCATCCGGAAGAAAAAGATGATTGCCTTCTGCCGGAAATGCCTGAATCACGGTATGGCTATCAATTCGGCTGAAATGGACAGATACATCGCAGCTGAGATGAGTAGTTATGAGGATCAGCTGAAACAGATAATCAGTGATACAAAGGCCGCATCGGAAGCCAGGATGCTTTCCAATGAGAATATAAGAAAAATCAAGGAAATTTATTATCGGCTTGCGCGGAGAATTCATCCGGATATGCGTCCTGAGTTCGCAGATGATCGTCGTTTGCCGGACTACTGGAAAAGAATTGTCATTGCATATCAGAATAATATGCTCAGTGAGCTTCAGGACCTGGAAGTGCTGGTGAATTCATGCCTCAATGAAACTGATGGATCTGATGAACTTTACATTGAAGATATTGACGATAAAATTGAAAAACTGGAAAAGGAAACTGAACAGATCATTTCTTCAAAACCGTATACATATAAATTTCTTCTGGAAGATGAAAATCAGACAGAACAGAAAAGAAAAGACATGCAGAAAGAAATCGATGAGTATGAACAATATTCACAGGACCTTGATGATGTACTGAATGCTTTTCCCATAAAGGAGATGTTTGCATGAGTAATGAACTGACAATCAAAAATGAAGATCTTCTTACAGTCGTGGAAAACAGGGATCTTGGGGAATTAATAAAACCGCTTGTGAATGAGATTCATCTGTTTGACACTGTCATAGCAGGCACATTATTTATGGAAGACAGTTCTGTTTATGACCGGCTTGAGAAGAATGAAAAGCTGATTCTGCAGAGGGAGAATAATAAGTTTGATTCAAATGCAATCTTGATTTTGAACAGTCAGAAACAAAAGCTCGGTTATGTTCCGGAACGTGATAATCAGGTTTTCTCCCGTCTTATGGATGCGGGAAAACTGTTGATTGCCAAAGTGATTTCAGTTAAAAATCCTGATGGGTTTTATATGATCAGGATCGGGATCTATCTGGTGGATTATTGAGGTGTATAGGGGACCGAATTCAGTCTCCCGTACAACGAAATTCACATTTGATTCTGATTTAGTTTTAACTCATTTTTATCCGAGGTAGATATGGAATTCAAATATAAAAAAGTTACCGAGAATAAAATAGATTTCAAAAATAAAGAAGACCTGTTAGCTAATATTGGATTTCCAATCACAAATAAACAGGAAATTTTAAAATACTTGCAAAATGGATCTCCTGCTGTAACAACTTGGCTTCAAAAAGATGTGTTGCGGGGAGAAGACATTATCCAGGGTTACGCACTTCCGGCTTATGATGACGGAGAGTATGAATGGACAGAATTAGAGATTTTCTATTTCAAGAAATATGATTTAAAACTTTCCGACGAATTCATTAGAAAAGCAGGTAATCTGTAATAAACACTCCTCGGAGTGTTTTCATTTTGGTGTATAGGGGACCGAATTCAGTCCCCCGTACAACTTAGCTACCAATGAAGAATTAGAAAAGCTATTGGTAGAAATGATTAAAATCATCAATAATCAAACCGAGATATTAAAGAAACAAGAGGAAACTATAAACACGATTCAAAAAAGTTCTAGTCAATCCTCTATGTATTCAATAATATCAATTGTTATCGCGGTAATAGCTGTAGCAGTAGCAATATTGTTCCGGATTTTGGTGTATGTTTTTTTTAACTTTCAATATAGTTTTTCCCTGATTTCCTGCTTGTACATACTCTCATATATACCTCAGGTATTATTATCTGAAATCCCATTTTCTCTAATGATGATCTGAATTTGCTGTATTCAGTTAATGTCCCGCGCTTATTCGTCGGGTTAAGAAGAACAAAAACTCTCATACTTATTCGATTATGCTTCCGATGTGTTCAAGGGAAAGAAGTGTAGGTAATAATAGTTTGTCAGATTGATCGAGAATGTAACTTCTGATACTGAGAATCATGATTTCAATTGCATTTACGATTGTTGTCTCATGTTCGTTTATGATGCATTTGTTGAAGGGGATGGATGCCAGTGCTTTTCGCTGGGAAGAAGATAGTTTTGTGCTTTCGGATATTACAGGTATGACAGCTTCATCAACCATTGGTCTGAATGGTTCGATAAAATCATCAATCAGATTAAATGCATTGTATTGGTTTGAATGCCAAATTCCTTTGGCAAGAAGGAACCCTGATGCCGCGGCGTATTTAGCAATTTCTGCTCTGAGAATTGAATATCCATAATTAAGACAGCTGTTTATTGGTGTGTACGTTCTGCGGTTAAGACCGGGAAAGAGGTGACTGAAATACTTTTTTGCGGCCTGCGCTTCGAGATGGTGTCTGTCACCATAACAAACTGAGGGAATCATTGAAAACAGTTCATCGGCAGTACCGATCTTACCGGCCAGGGAAAGATGAAGAGCCTGGTTTCTGATTTTCGCTCTGATGATTTCATCCCAGATATAGTTTATCTTTCTTTTTGAAAGACTCAGCTGTTTTTCCATCACTTCCGACTGTCTGGAATGATTAACGAATGAGAGAGTCATTGAGACAGGAAGGTAATGATGGTTGATTGTCATAAGCAGAACTTTTTTTGCCGCAAGCAGCATAAGGTCGTTTGTGGAGAGTCTGATTTCCGGGCCGAACGCTATGACAATATCAAGATCATCAACCGGAATTCTGTATGTGTCTTCGTTTTCAGTGATTTCCAGCTGATGGTGATGAATATGAAGTTCTGCGGGATTGGATATTTCGAGAATTCTGAAACTCATTTCTGCTCCTTTCATGAATAAAAAAGACTGCTTTCGCAGCCTTAGTTTGATTTACTTCTTGATGAATTTTCTGTATCCCCAGATGACGATGCAGGCACCGATCACTGAGAAGATAAGATCACCGAGCCAGCCGGTTGATCCGATCTGCAGAAGTCCGCCAACCAGTCCGCCGACGATACCACCGACGATACCGAGCAGTAAATTGAAGACAATATTGGAACTGTCTGCCTTCATTAACTGAGATGCAATATAACCTGCTACAGCTCCAACAACCAAACTAATCAGAATATGCAGCATTTAAACTTACCTCCTGTTATCTCTGATACGTATTGTATATTAGCACAAAGAGGGAAAATGGAAAGATTCATCAGTGAAAATTAAGTGAATCTTTTTATTCTGCTCCTATGACATATTTCAGGAGAAATCCTTCTCTGACATTCGTTTCGGAAACGAGAATTGTCTCTGTGCCGAACATTCTGCAGATGTCCAGAATGATATGAATACCCGGGGCGAGAAACGGCTGACGTGAGGGATCGATTGTCTGTCTGAGGGCAGAGATGTATTCCTCTTTTCCTTCTGTAAGACCTTTATATACATTTTCCAGTATAGCTACGGGAAGGGTATGTCCGGTATGAAATAAAGCAGAAGATAGTATTCCGGCAGCCCGGATTGTTCCGCCGATGCCGATCAGAGTATCAGACTGAACGGCAAATGACGGATTTCCGTCAGTATATTCTTTCAGCATCTTTTCACAGGTATCCGTATCTTTTGGAAGACTTGCCATTCTCACACATCCGACCGGCAGACTGACTGCATCCGTCATCTTTCCTTCAGAGAAGGCGATCAGTTCACTGGAACCTCCGCCGACATCAAATGCCAGACCTTCTTTAATATCCGGATAGAAAACTTTGCTGCCGATATATTCACATTCCGCTTCTTCCTCACCGGAAAGTGCGCGTACAGTGAAAGAAGTCTTCTGCAGTCTGTTCAGCAGTTCACTGCGGTTGCTTACTCTTCCCGGTTCGGTAATGCCGGCATAACGGACAGAGATATTCATTTCATCAAGTACACGGGCATATTCTGAAAGGATCTCAAAGGCTTTGTTTATGCCTTCCTGTGACATTGTTCCGTCTTTGACATACTGAATCAGATGAGCGGGGGTGGAACGGTAAGACAGCATTTTCGGGATCTGGTCTTCCATTTCGTATATGATCAGAACAATCGTATTTGATCCGATGTCTGCGATTCCGTATTTTGTCATTCTTATCACCTCAGTTCAATCATAATGAAAAATGAATGAAAACTGAATAGCCCGATGCTATAATGGTTGAAGAAAACTCGGAGGAATTTCATGTATAAACGTGTTCTTTTAAAGCTCAGCGGCGAAGCGCTTGCCGGAAATGAGAAAAACTTTGATCCGGTCGTACTTCATTCTCTTGCAAAAGAGATCAAGGAAGCACAGGAGCTTGGAATTGAAATTGCCATTGTGGTCGGCGGCGGAAACTTTATCCGCGGCAAGACGGTTTCCGATATTGGAATTGAAAGAGTACAGGGCGATTATATGGGAATGCTCGCTACAATCATTAATGCCCTTGCCATCCAGGCAGCGCTTGAAGCGGTCGGTGTTGATACAAGATGCCAGACTTCAATCGATATTCCGAAGGTTGCTGAACCGTTCATTCAGAGAAGGGCTGTCAGACACCTTGAAAAAGGCAGAGTAGTTATCTTCGGCGGAGGTACGGGAAGCCCGTATTTCTCAACTGACACAACAGCAGCACTGAGAGCCAGCGAAATCAAGGCAGATGTCATCCTGATGGCCAAGAACGGTGTTGACGGTGTATATTCGGCTGATCCGAAGACGAATCCGGATGCGGTAAGATATGATCATCTGACATATATGGATCTGCTGAACAAAGGTCTGCAGGTTATGGATTCGACAGCTACCAGCATGTGCATGGACAACAACATGGAACTCATGGTATTCAACATGAACGAAGCAGGAAATATCGTCAGAGCAATGAAAGGCGAGAAAATAGGAACGATCATCAACAAGGAGGAAAACTGATTATGTCAACATATCCGATTCTCGATTCCAGTTCCGTGAAAATGGATAAGGTTATTGACCATCTGCAGTCTGAACTGAATACAGTCAGAACAGGAATGGCAAATGCATCGATGCTGAACAAGGTAATGGTGGATTACTACGGATCTCCCACACCGCTCAACCAGATTGCCGGCATCTCCGTTTCTGAAGGAAGAACACTCATTATCAAGCCGTATGATCCGAGCAGTCTGAAGGATATTGAAAAGGCATGTCAGGCAGCTGATCTCGGAATCAACCCGCAGAATGACGGTTCTGTCGTCCGTCTGACGGTCCCTCAGCTGACCGGTGACACACGTAAGGAAATGTCCAAGAAAGTCTCCAAGATGGCAGAGGAAGCCAAAGTACAGATCCGCAACATCCGCCGTGACGCAAATCAGGTTGTCAAGAAGGATAAGACAATGGATGAGGATTCCCAGAAGGATGCTCAGAATGAGATCCAGAAACTGACGGACAAATACATCAAGAAGATTGATGAAATGGCCGATGCAAAGAACAAGGAAGTACTGAAGAAGTAAGAGGATGCGCAGGCATCCTTTTTTCATATCCTGATAACTGAGCCGTGTTTTCCTTTTACGTATAAAAGGATATAATATACGGGATTGAACGGAGTATTGATCATGAATAAATGCAGACATCTTGCCATTATTATGGACGGCAACGGAAGATGGGCAAAAGCCCAGGGAAAACCGAGAACAGCAGGCCATCTGGCCGGTGCAGACAACGTAAGAACGATTGCGATCGCTGCCGATCAGGCCGGTGTGGAATATCTGACAATGTATGCTTTTTCAACGGAGAACTGGAAGCGGGCAGCTGACGAAGTAAACTACATCATGAAGCTTCCGGCAGTATTCTTTAAAAAATACATGCAGGAATTCATCGACCGGGGATTCAGGATGTGGATTATCGGCGAGCTTGATGCGCTTCCTGCAGCCACAAGAGATGTATTGATGGATGCGATGGAAAAGTCAAAGACAAATACCGGACTGAATCTGATCATATGTATGAATTACGGCTCACAGAGAGAGATTCTTCTTGCCGCAAAGGCATACGCGAAAGATGTCCTTGAAGGAAAAGCGGATCTGGATATCACGGAGGAACAGTTTGAGGATTATCTGATGACAAAGGGTTTCCCGCCGGTTGATCTTCTGATCCGTACAAGCGGCGAGCTGCGTATTTCCAATTATCTGTTATGGCAGATTGCCTATGCCGAACTGGAGTTTGTGCCTGAGGCATGGCCGGAATTCACTCCGGAAGTGCTGAACAGATGTCTGGAGGAATATCAGAACCGTGACCGTCGGTTCGGAGGCGTGAAAAATGTCTAAAATGCTTCAGAAAAGTCTTGTGGGCATTCTGATGATTGCGGTTGCGCTTCCGATACTGATTTTCGGCGGCATTCCTCTTCGGATTATGCTGGTGGTTCTGTTGGTGATGGCAGCGTATGAAGGAACTTCGCTGACGGATCAGCAGCCGCATTATGACCTGACTGTTGTTTCAGCGGCAGCCATGATCGGACTTGCCTTTGTGCCGGATGCATATACAGCTGTTGTACTTGCCGCATTGATTACGGTTATGTTCACATTGATTCTCTTTGATGAGAATAAAACAACAGATATGGTTGTCTATTCGGTATTGATTTCAGTCATATGCGGTCTTGGTGTGAGAAGCGTAATCAGACTGTATGCCGGTTCGGACAGTGAAGGCTTCCGGACGATGATGTATATCTGTATTGCCTGTTTCGGATGTGATACAGGTGCGTATTTTGCCGGTGTCAGGTTCGGCAAACACAAAATGATTCCGCGTATTTCGCCGAATAAGACATGGGAAGGCGCGGTTGGCGGGTATCTCGCAGGCGCTGTCGGTTCATTCGTATTTGCGTATTTTCTGATTAACCGTCTGCCGATGCCGATGATCATAACGGGAAGTCTGCTTCTGCCGGCTGCGGCGGAGATCGGTGATCTGAGTTTTTCCAGCCTGAAAAGAAGATTTCAGATTAAGGACTTCTCGAATCTGTTTCCCGGTCACGGCGGTATTCTCGACAGAGTGGACAGCATACTGTTCTGTCTGATGGTGTTTCAGTGTCTGCTGACAATATGGGGGTTATGAAATGAAGAATCTTGTACTGCTCGGAGCCAGCGGATCAATCGGAAGACAGACCATCGATGTTGTTCTTCAGCATCCTGATCTTTTTGCTGTCAGGGCTCTTTCCGTCGGCAGAAACATCGGCCAGCTCAGAAAGATACTGAAGGATGTTCCGGTGGATCAGGTATGTGTTCAGAATCCGGAAGATGCCCGGTTGCTGAAAACAGAATATCCGTCCGTCGAATTTCTCAGCGGAGACGAAGGACTGGATATTCTCGCACAGCGGAATGACTATGATGTTCTGGTAAATGCGCTTGTCGGTTTTGCCGGTTTTTCACCGACCCTTAAGGCAATAGAAAGCGGACATGATGTTGCGCTTGCCAACAAGGAGACGCTTGTTGTCGGCGGACAGCTGATTTATGATGCGCTGAAAAAGCACGGCAGATCACTTTACCCGATTGACAGTGAGCACAGCGCCATTTTCCAGTGTCTGCAGGGCAACCGGAAGAAAGATGTCAGAAGGCTGATTATTACTGCTTCAGGCGGTGCTTTCCGCCGTCTTTCCAGAGATCAGCTGACAGATGTGACGGCTGCCGATGCATTGGCTCATCCCAACTGGTCAATGGGTGATAAAATCACGATCGACAGTGCCACTATGATGAATAAAGGCTTTGAAGTGACTGAGGCACACTGGCTATTTGATATGGATTATGACCGTATTGATGTTCTGATGCATGATGAATCGGTTGTTCATTCCATGGTTGAGTTTATCGATCACAGTGTCATGGCACAGATGGGCGCGCCGGATATGCGTCTGCCGATTCAGTATGCATTGTCATGGCCGGAACGTTTTGAACTGCAGCAGGATGAGCCGCTTGATCTTGCGGCCATCGGAACACTGCATTTCCGTGCTCCGGACTATGAGCGTTTTCCGCTTCTGAAACTGGCTTATGAAGCGGGAAAGAAGGGTGGTAATCTTGATGCGGTGATGAATGCCGCAAATGAAGCTGCCAATCTCGCATTCAGGGAGGGTAAAATTCCGTTTCTGATGATCGAGGATATTATCATTTCAGCAGTCCGTGACGCGGCATTCAGTGAGGTTAAATGTGTTGAGGATCTGCTTGAAGCGGACCGTTTCGGACGGGAATATGCTGAGGAAATGATCAGGAGAAAGTGCTGATGACGATTATCTATTTTCTGATACTGCTTTCGGTGGTTGTCGTGATTCATGAAGCTGGCCATCTGATCGCAGCCAAACTGTTCGGTGTCTACTGCTATGAGTTTTCAATCGGTATGGGACCTGCAGTATATTCAAAAAAGACGGATGAGACGGTTTATTCCATCCGGGCGCTGCCGATCGGCGGATACGTGTCGATGGCGGGGGAGGAAGACGGTGACGCCGCCTACCCTGATGTGAAGGTGCCGGATGACAGACGTCTGAAGAATAAGAAGACATGGCAGAAAGTGATTATCATGCTTGCCGGAGTTACGATGAATTTCCTGCTGGCATGGGTGCTGTTCTCCTTGATCATTCTTTCCAACGGGGCGTACAGCGGCTCCCCTGAGCCTCTGGTGGAAAGCGTACGGGAAAACTCTCCTGCCGAGGCTGCCGGATTTCAGGCGGGTGACAGGATTATAAAGATTGAGCGTGAGGACGGCTCCTATGTAAAACCGGAAACATTCCTTGATATGCAGACATTTGTCTCGGACGGAAAGCCGGAAACATATTACGTACAGCGCGGCTCTGAGGAAATCGCGCTTACCGTTGTCCCGGAATACAGCGAAGAAGCGGGAACCTATATGATCGGCATCACCGGTCCTTCCGCTTCCATACATAAAGTGAATCTGCTGAACTGCTGGTATTACGGCTTTGCGGAAATGGGAATGATTGTTCGTCTTCTGATTACAACAATCCGCAGTCTGTTCTACGGCAGCGGCGCGGATCAGCTTTCCGGACCGGTAGGCATTTATCAGGCTACCGAGGCATATGCGGCGATGGGACTGAAGAGCTTCCTGTTCCTGATGGCTGAGATCAGTCTGAATATCGGTATATTCAATCTGCTTCCTCTGCCGGTTCTTGACGGCGGTCAGATTGTGATTACACTGGCTGAAGCGGCAGTTCACAAGGAACTCAATGCAAAGGTAAAAACGGTGATCATGCTTGTCTGCTGGGTTCTTCTGATCGGTCTGATGATTTTTGCGACCTGGAATGATATCAGACGCCTGATGGGCGGATAATAAAAATCTGCAGAGATGCAGATTTTTTGTTACAGCTGGGGTATGCCTTTGCAGAAGGTCTGACGGACTGTGTAGTCGTCATTCAGAACAACGATATCCGCATCATATCCGGCACGGATTCTGCCGAGTCTTTGATCTTCCCTGAGAAGAGAAGCGGGATTGACTGTACAGGAATCAACAGCGGTACTGAAGGGAACCATTGCTCTTTCCACAAGATTACGGAGACCTTCATTCATCTTCATCGTGGAACCGGCAAGGTTCTTTTCTTTAACGAGATGAGCTGATCCGTCGGGATAGATGATGATCTCATGTCCGCCGAAGAGGAATGTTGTGCCGGGTTCAAATCCCTTGCACATCAGTGAGTCACTGATCATGATGGCTTTGCCGGGGTTTTTGGATGTAAAGAAGATATTCAGCGCTTCCGGTGTGCTGTGGCAGCAGTCGCAGATCACTTCACTGTATAGATCACGCAGGCGCAGGGCAGCGCCGACAATACCGGGGCTGCGGTGGGTAAACGGGGTCATCGCATTGAATGTATGTGTAATGGACGAAGCACCGTTTGCAGCTGCGTCAAGTGCCTGTTCGAATGACGCATTGGAATGACCGATTGAAACAATTGTCCCGTGTTCCCGGCACCAGCGTATCAGTTCGTAATTCTGATCGTGTTCCGGCGCGAGGGTAATGATGCGGATATTGTTTCCGGAGGCTTCCTGGTATTCGCGGAATTCATTTACATCAGGGGAAACAATCGCTTCCGGCGGCTGCGCTCCCTTGTATTTCATATCCAGATAGGGACCCTCAAAGTGAATGCCGAGTATTTCCGCTCCCTGATACCCGGTATTCATGACGTCTCTGACATTGGATACTGCCTTCAGGAGAACTTCCTTCTTTTCCGTTACCGTTGTCGCAAGAAAAGCCGTGACGCCTTCGGAAGGTATGCCGGCGGACCATTTCCGCAGTCCTTCGGGTTCAGCGTAATTTGTATCAAAGCCATAGGCTCCGTGGCAGTGTATGTCAATGAAGCCGGGAACGATCCTGGCATCACCGCAGTCGATATCCGCTTCTTCGTCTGTGAGCGTGTTCACCGAAATGATTTTTCCGTTGTTCATTTCAATGACGGCAGGAATGAGAGTGCCGAACATATAGACTCTTGTGCTTTTGATCCTCATGGGTAAGACTCCTTTGTTCAAATTCTAGCACAGATCTTTCATTGCGTATAATTTCCGAAAGTGGATGAGGGGAAATGAAATAGTCTGATATAATATTGAGTCAGCGGAGGTATTCTCTATGATAGGAATGATTATTACCGGACACGGCAGATTTGCGACGGGTATCCGGGAAGGACTGAATCTGCTGCTGGGAAAACCCGAAAAGTTTGAAACGGCAGATTATAAACAGGAAGACTCAACGGATGATCTTGAACTGCAGCTGAAACAGTCACTGAAAAACCTTTCCGACTGCAGCGGTGTACTGATCATGTGCGATATTGCCGGCGGTGCGCCGTATAAACTCGCGTGTCAGCTTTCTGACAGGAAGAAGGATGAGATGGAGATCATCGTAATCGGCGGATGCAGTCTGGCGATGATCATGCAGACAAGCATGGCAAGAGGATACTTGTCCGATCTTTCCGATCTTGCCGAAATGGCAATCGATCAGGGAAAGAAACAGATCGTCTGCTATCCGGAGGAGGAAGAATCCCGGGAAGAGGAAGACGACTGATTTAACAGGAGGTATTTATGCAGATATTTCTTTTATGCATAACTGTATTTATTCTTGCGGCTGATCAGTTTGCCGGGCTTCATGTATTATGCCGGCCGCTGACTGCCTGTACACTTGCCGGTGCTGTTCTCGGTGATATGAAGACCGGACTGGCATGCGGTGCGGCAGCCGAAGTGCTGCAGACGGCGGCGGATCAGACGGGAAGAAACGAATGGTCAAGACCTGTCTTTCTGCTTTACGGCATTGCTTCCGTCATCATGGCAGTTAAAGGCGGAATGTCCGTAACAGAGGCAGCAGGATTTGCTTCGGGATTTGCTTTGATCGGACTGCTGATTAACGTTCTGGTGATGAATCTGAATGCCGTGTTTCTGCCGGCAGCGAGAAATGCTGCGGCAACGGGTGATTCAAAAAAACTGACGGCGTTCAATTTCATTCCTTTGTTTATTCTTTCTGCTCTCTATGCGGGAGTATCGGTATGGCTCTTTTCGCATGCTGACGCTGACATTGCCGCATTTACGGAAGAATGGGGATGGCTTTCCGGCACTGCTTCTGCTGCCGGCAGTCTGACTGCGTGTGTCGGTCTTGCTGTTCTGATGCGGAATATTCAGATGAAGAATATGACAGGAGCGCTGTTCGGCGGAGCTGCTGTCGCTGCGCTTTGTCTGAAAAGCGGAATGGGACAGGAAGGACTTCTTGTATGCGTGATGGCTGCCTTTGCGGCAGGCGCTTACGACTTTTACCGGAATAAACCGGCAAAGACGGAAAAGAGTACGAAAGGAGGCGGACAGAAATGGTGGTAGGAACAGGCGCTTATCAGGACCGTAATGAAGCGTATCCTCTTGATAAGAAAACGCTCCGTACGATTGCTCTGCGCTCCTTGTTCAGCGGCAGTTCGTTCAATGGTGAAACTGCGCATTCCATCGGCTGGCTTTGGGCAATTGAGCCGGGACTGAGGAAGATCCATACAAATGAAACCGATCTTGCTTTATCAATGGGACATAATCTCGAATATGTTAACGGCGGGGGATTCTTCTCTTCTCTGGCTATGGGAATTACACTTGCTCTTGAACAGCAGAAGGCTGATCTTGAAACAATCCGCTCCGTCAGAACAGCAGCTGCGGCTGCGGCGAAAGCGGCCGGTGATTCATTATTCTACTATCTGGTATTCCCGCTTGCATTTGCGGTTGTGACTTCCATGGTTAACGGCGGTAATATAGCCGGTGTCATTATCTATTTTGTGCTGACATGTCTTGCGGCTGCGGCTGCCAGAATCGGACTGATGTATTACGGATACGCAAAGGGAACAAGGGCAGTTGAAATACTGAACAGGAATGGTGAAGCGCTGAAGAATGCTTCACGACTGAGCGGACTGATGATCATCGGTTCCTTAACAGTGTATGCTTTTGACAGTTCTCTGATGACAATCGGTCTTCCTGCCGGAGAAACACTTGGCGCAGCTGTAAGCAGAATCATGCCCGGTGCTCTGCCGCTTCTGGTTCTGTGGCTTTGCTGGCATCTTCTGACAAAGAAGAACAAGTCGCTCGGTACCTGTGTTCTGATCATTCTGCTTGCTGTGCTTGCGGCAGGACTGCTTGGGGTATTCGGCGTATCTCTTTTGTAAATTATGATTTGTGAAACGGTGCATCCGCATCGTTTTTTTTCGGAATCCGTTTTTTTCAGGCAATAGTATCGGCGGGAGGAAGTATGACAAAAATCAAGGATATGCCCGCCGGAGAGATGCCGCGGGAAAAAGGAATCAGATACGGAGTCAGAAATCTCAGCAGCAGAGAACTTCTCGCGCTGATACTCAGAAGCGGAACAAAGGGACAGTCGGTACTGGAAACGGCAGATGCGCTTCTCGCAGCGGCGGATGGAATCAGCGGACTTGCCGGACTGGATTTCCGTCAGCTGAAGGAAATCCGGGGAATTTCCGATGCCAAGGCACTGGAGATTCTTGCCTGTCTTGAAATATCAAGGCGTATTCTGCTGGAGGATGTTACGGATCAGTGTGTGTTTAATTCACCGGAAACTGTCCGTTCATGGCTGATGCGGGAGATCGGATATGCCGTACAGGAGAAGTTCATTGTTCTGTATCTCGATGTTCACGGAAAGCTGATCCGGTGGCGCGAACTGTTCTGCGGGACGTTATCGGAAAGCAATGTATATCCCAGAGATATCATCAGGGAAGGGCTGCTCTGCAGCTGCAGTGCAATGATTCTCGTTCATAATCATCCGGGTGGAATTCCGCTGCCGAGTGAAGCGGATATCCGCTTTACGGGTGAGATTAAGAAGATTGCCGCACAGATGGGAATGCGGGTTGAAGATCATCTGATTGTTACGGGAAATTCGTGTTTCAGCTTTGCGGCCGAAGGTTTAATGGAAGATTGCATGGAAGACGGGGTAAAAGAATGGTAAAATACTAAAAGCAGTTTGAACTGCCTGAAACGGAGATTTTGACAAATGAAGAAATTTCTTTCATTGTTGCTGATATTTACATTGATGGTGCCGCAGTTTGCCGGCTGTACGGTCGCCAGGAGTACGATTGCCTATACGGTGTATCCGGTAGGATATCTGATTGAAAGACTTGCCGGCAATGAGATCCGGAGTGAATCGATACAGGATCAGAATACACTTGTACAGAGAGCGACTGTCCGCAGTGATTTTAAGGAATACCTTGCAACGAGTGCTGTCTTCTTCCATATCGGTACTCTGGAACCGTATCTGACGGTTTATCAGAAGGAGATTCAGGATACCGGCGTACAGGATTATGATCTTTCATCCCTGAATGCCGTATATAAATTTCAGAGATACACCCAGGTGGTAACTGACGGGGAAGTCAGCTATGTGGAATCCCCTTATTACAAGGGTGATGAATTCAATCTGATTGATACCGATACGCTTGATCTGTATCTTTGGAATGACCCGATTGCGATGCTGAGTATGGCAAAGAACATCTGTCAGTGGCTGGAGCGGAATTATCCCGAGAATGAAGCGGTGTTTGAGGATAATCTGACAAAGCTTGAAACGGATCTCATTAATCTGGATGCCCAGTATCAGGCGCTTGCGACCAGTCTTGTTTCCAATAATCAGGAAATACGGTTTGTTTCGATGACCGCAAGTTTCGGCAACTGGCAGAAGACATACGGCTTCCAGGTTTATCCCGTTATTCTTTCCAAATACGGGGTTCTGCCGAATGAGAAGCAGCTTGATTCGATCAAGTCACGAATCCTGGCTGATGGGGTCAAATACATCGTCTATGAGCCCAATATGACACCGGAGATGACGGATCTGTTCAATGAGATCGAATCCGAACTGGGGCTGACAAGAGTGGAACTCAGCAATCTTTCCAGTCTGACGGAAACGGAAGCGGCAGACGGCAAGGATTACATTTCCGTGATGTATGAAAACCTCAGTGTTCTTGAGACAATGAAAACGGCCAGAGTCACTTCAGGCAGTGAAGAAAACGATGAATGAAAACCGGTCTGAAAGGACCGGCTTTTGGAATACGGAGAGAAAATATGAAAAAACTATTACTGACAGACGGCAATTCAATGCTTTTCAGGGCATACTATGCGACGGCGTACGGCAGACCGATGACGACTTCTTCGGGGATTCCGACCAATGCCGTATTCGGCTTTGCCTCAATGCTTCAGAAAGCGCTTGAAACGGTTGCGCCTGATGCTGTTCTTGTCGCATTTGATGCCGGTAAGCATACATTCCGTCATGATCTGTATCCGGAATACAAAGGCGGCAGAAAACCCGTGCCGGATGATCTGGTGCCGCAGTTTCAGATTGTCCGTGATTTTCTTGATGCATTTCATATTAAGTGGATTGAGATTCCCGATATCGAAGCAGATGATCTGATCGGTACGGTTTCAAAGAATGCCGATGAATATCAGACATATATTCTGACATCTGATCATGACATGCTGCAGCTGATTGATGATTCCACTACCGTCCTGCTGATGAAGAAGGGCATCACGGATATGGATGAAATGACCCCTGCATCACTGAAGGAACAGATGGGTATAGAACCTTATCAGATCATTGAGATGAAAGGCCTGATGGGAGATAAGAGCGACAATATCCCGGGTATTCCCGGTATCGGTGAAAAGACAGCTTTAAAGCTTCTCGGAGAATACGGTACGGTGGACAATGTTCTCGCGCATGAAGATGAACTGAAAGGTGCCCTGCAGAAGAAGATCATGGCCGGTCACGAAAGTGCCGTTCTCAGCCGTCAGCTGGCCGAGATCAGGCGGGATGTGGAGCTGGATTTCGGCGCGGACGAATGTGCCTTTGAACCGGATTATGCTTCGCTTGTTTCTTTCCTGAAGACACTGGATATGAATATGCTCGCTTCCCGTTTTGCGGAGAAGATTACGCAGGAAGATACGGAAGAAGAATCTTCCGGGCAGGATGTATTTACTTTATGCAGTAAGGTTCCGGCATATTTTCTGGAAAGGGAATGCGCTGTTTTCACGGATGATGACAGACTTTCCTTTATGGATGCCTCACTGCACGGACTGGGAATAACCGATGGAAAGAAAGCCGTTTACATCACATGTGAAGATGCGGAAAAGGATCAGGATCTGCTTGCCTATCTTTCGGCAGAGACACCTCTCAAGATCGGTTATGATGTAAAGCGGTCACTTCATGTACTGAGCCGTACCGGAATCAGGATCAGTTATCATGATGACGCAATGCTGATGGCTTCACTTGCATATTCAACGCTCACAAGTTCTGATAAGATCAATGAATTCTTTTCCCTGACGACAGATGTTTCCTATGAGGATGTTTACGGTAAGGCATCGCATCCTGTTTTGTTTGCGGATACGGAAAAGCAGGCTGCCTACGGATGCAGACGCGCAGTGAATATCATGACGGTCTATGAAAAGACCAGAGACAAGATTGATGAGTACGGAATGGAAAAGCTGTACCGTGAGATTGAAATGCCGCTGACATTCATTCTGAAGGATATGGAGGATGTCGGAATCCGCTGTGATACGGAAGTGCTTGATGCAATTGCCAGGGAGACATATGAGAAGCTGGAAGCCGAACAGAATAAGATATATGAGTATGCCGGCAGATCATTCAATCTGAACTCTCCCAAGCAGCTCGGTGAAGTATTATATGATGAACTTCAGCTTCCTGCCGGGAAGAAAAGAAGTACTTCGGCAGATAAGCTTGAAAAGCTGATTGGTATTCATCCTGTGATCGAACATATCCTTGCCTACAGGAAATGGATGAAATTATACAGTACATACGCTGAAGGTCTGAAGAAATATGTCAGAAACGACGGACGAATCCATACGGTTTACAATCAGGCAGCCACACAGACGGGAAGACTTTCCTCCAGTGAACCGAATCTGCAGAACATCAGTGTCAGAGATGAAGAAGGCAGAGTAATCCGCCGGGCATTCCTGCCTGATGATGGATGTGTTCTGATCTCAAGTGACTATCATCAGATTGAACTGAGAATGCTTGCTCATATGGCTGATGAAGAGGGACTGATCAGCGCGTTCCGCAGCGGAACGGATATTCATACAAAAACAGCAATGGATGTTTTCAACAAGACGGAGGAAGAGGTCACTCCGGCTGACCGCAGACGGGCAAAGACCGTCAATTTCGGAATCGTATATGGAATCAGTGACTTCGGTCTTGCGGAACAGCTGGGCGTAAGCAGAAGAGAAGCTGCGGATTTTATCCGTGCTTACTATGAAGCGTATCCCGGTATCCGTACCTATATGGATTCTCTTGTTGAATTCTGCAAAGAGCATGGTTACGTAAAGACACTCTGCGGCAGAAGAAGGGAAATTCCGGAAATCAGGGACCGGAATCATATGGTCCGTGAATTCGGTAAACGCGCTGCCATGAATGCGCCGATCCAGGGCTCGGCTGCCGATCTGATCAAGATCGCAATGCTGCATATTGATCAGGCAATGAAGAAAGCCGGCGTAAAGAGCCGTATGATTCTGCAGGTACACGACGAACTGATCTTCAATGTGCCGGAGGAAGAAATCGAAATGATGAAGAAGCTGATCGATGACGGTATGATTCATGCCATGGATCTTAAGGTTCCGCTCACGGCGGAATGTTCTGTCGGAAACAGCTGGTATGAGGCGAAATAATGCCTGAACTGCCTGAAGTGGAGACGGTTGTCCGGACGCTTGAATACAGGATCAAAGGACGCCGGATTACCGATGTTGACATCAAAATGCCGAAGATCATTGAAGGTGATCCGGAGGTGTTTGCGGAAACACTGAAGGGGCAGTCTTTCCGTGAATTCGGACGGCGCGGTAAATATCTGCTGTTTTATATGGATGACTGCGTTCTCGTTTCCCATCTGCGGATGGAGGGAAAGTATTATATCCAGAAACCGGATGAACCGTTTGACAGACATGTTCACGTTATCTTCCGGCTTGATGACGGTACGGAACTCAGATACCACGATACCAGACAGTTCGGCAGAATGTCTGTTGTTTCCAAAGATCAGGATTTTTCCGGATGGCACAGTCTGGGACCGGAGCCGTTTGACGACAGACTGACGGCGGAGTATATTTACCGGACGGCAAAATACAGGAATACACCGCTCAAGACGCTGCTTCTCGATCAGAGCTTCATTGCGGGCATAGGCAATATATATGCGGATGAAATCCTTGCCTCCTGTCATCTGCGTCCGGGCAGAAACTGCCGGAGGATTACCCGTGCTGATGCGGAAAACATCCGGGTCAATACGGTAAGAATCATGCGTGAGGCAATCGCCTGCGGCGGTACGACGATCCGTTCCTATACTTCTTCTCTCGGGGTTACGGGAATGTTTCAGACGGAATGTACAGTACATATGCAGAAAAGATGTCCGGTATGCGGCAGTGAAATCAAAGTGAAGCGGATCGGCGGAAGGTCCAGTTACTACTGTCCCGCATGTCAGAAATAAGAAAGGTGATTATGAAGAAAATCGGTATAACAGGCACAATTGCGGCCGGAAAGACAACCGTATCCATTTTGCTGAGACGGTACGGATTCCCCGTATTCAACAGTGATCAGTATTCCCGTCTTGCACTGCGCAGCGGGACACCGACATATGATGCCGTTGTAAAGGAGTTCGGTACGGATATACTTGCTGAAGACGGTGAAGTTGACAGAGCCGCTCTGGCTGCAGTTGTTTTTTCGGATGAAGAAAAAAGAAAGAAGCTGAACAGCATTGTTCATCCTTTTGTCATTGAAGGAATGAACCGTTTCTTTGAAAATCACAGTGATCTGCCGCTTGTATTTGCCGAAGTGCCGCTTCTCTATGAATGCGGCCTCGAATCGTATTTTGATGAAGTCTGTGTCGTTACCTGTACAAAAGAGACGGCTGCTGAAAGAATGATGGAAGACAGAGGATATACAAGGGAAGAAGCGGAGAACCGGTATGCAAGTCAGATCAGTCAGAATGAACAGGTCACTAAAGCGGATACCGTTATTCATAATGACGGAGATCTTCAGGAGCTGAACAGTGAAGTGAGAAAGTGGGTCAGAACGCTGAGAGAGCAGGTAAGAAATGGATGTAAGAACTAAGGATACATACAGAATTGACCGTTCATTCGGCATTTCGGAATCAATGATTGTTTCCCTCGTTACACTGTATCAGCCTCTGATCGGAAAAGATGCGGTAAACCTGTATCTTACTCTTGCCTCGGAAGCGGTAAACCCTCATACACAGGAAACACATTCCCGTCTTTTTGCGCTGATGAACAGTGATCCCGATTCGTTTGACAGGGCTTGTGCAAAGCTTGAGGAATACATGCTTGTCAGAGTGTATAAGAAGACAATGGAATCAAGAAACAGTTATATCTATGTTCTTCATTTTCCGATGAGCGCTAAAGGTTTTCTCTCAACACCGTTTTTCATGAACCGCTATGTCAACATCATGGGACAGAAACAGGCCGAAACAACGATCTCACGGCTGAAGAGCAGGGAAATACCGACAACGGGATATCAGGATATCACAAGAAAAGTCAGCTACAGCCGCAGAGACGAAGTAAAGAGTGAAGTACAGTTCAGCGATGTTAAGCCGCGGTACAGGTTTGCCGTTGATGATACGACGATTGTATTCGATTATGATTCGTTTATCCGGAATACTTCCGTACTTGTATTTCCGGCTGAACTGAGAACACAGGAAACTATGAGTCTGATCGGCAGGCTCGCAACCGTTTACGGGATTTCCGCCGATCATATGCGGGTTTTGGTCAAGGACTGCGTGAACCTGGAAACGATGGAATTCAACAGTGAAAAACTGAAGCTGATGGCCGAACGCAGCAAACCTGACATCACTTCCGCAAAAGATCCGTATTCTCTTCCGCCGGTTTCTTTCCTGATGGCCAAGCAGAAGGGTGCTGCCGTTTCCATGACAGACCGCAGGATTCTCGAACATCTTTCCCTGGATATGCATTTTTCGAGCGAGGTGATCAATGTCATGATCGAATACATACTGCGGATCAGTGACAACAGACTGAACAGCAGATTTGTGGACATGGTTGCCGGCGAATGGGCAAGAGACGGAATCACCACAAAAGATCAGGCGGTGCTTGAAACAAAGAAGCAGACAAACCGCAGAAAGAACGGCCGGGTTCAGGTGAAAGTGCCTGAATTCATCGAAAAGCAGGAAGAGGGAATCTATCCTGAAAATCAGGAAGCTGATCAGGCAATGATTGAAGAAATCCGCCGGATGCAGTCGGAGATGAAGGAGTAACCATGGAAAAGCTCAGTTTTGAAGAAAAGGACAGTGCCGCATCTGCCGTACAGAGAGAAGAACTGATCCGTGCACTGAAGGAGAATCCGGCAGTGCGGTATCTTTTTGCCAGAAACGGAATTCCCGAAAATATCTGCAGACTTCACCCTGGACAATCAAAGCCTGGCTGAGTGATTTTGAACCCTGTCAGAAATGTCCCGGTCTTTCCTCATGCGGACAGAAGAAAAAGGGATATTTCAACAATCTGGTATATGACGGAATTCTGCAGACCGTACAGACACCATGCCGCTATCAGAAGGAAAAACTCAGAGCTCTGGCGCATACGGACCGCTTTCTGATCAATGACATGCCTGAGAAACTGAAGACGGTTTCCTTCAAGACAATCAAAACTGACGGAGAAAGCAGAAACTATATTGAAATACTCTCTCAGGCGATGCGTCTGAGCAGTGAAGGGAAAAGCTTTTATCTCTGCGGGACAATGGGCAGCGGAAAGACCTATCTTGCGGCCTGCGCGGCAAATGACCATGCCCGCAGCGGGGAAAAGGTATGCTTTGTGCATTATCCTTCTTTCTGCCGCCGTATGGCAGCTTCCGCAGCGGACGGGGAATACCGCACTGAAGCTGACCGCCTGAAATACTGCCGGTTTCTGGTAATTGATGATATCGGCGCTGAAAGCATGACGGAGTGGAACCGTGATTCCATTCTTCTTCCGGTTCTGGACGCAAGATACGAAGACGGTCTTGCGACGTGGTTTACTTCCAACTGCGATTATGATTCACTGAAAAGTCACTTTGCATATTCCCGCAGCGGCAAGGAGGAAAGCCTTAAGGCAGCGCGTATTGTCGAGCGGATTCAGGCAATGTGCGAAGTGGGAACGCTTACAGGAAAAGATCGCCGTAATGCACTTTAATTCGTGATTCTGCGATGCTAGAATGAGGGTATCTGGAGGCTTATTATGGTAAGGAAAATTGGTGTTCTTACTTCCGGCGGCGACGCTCCGGGAATGAATGCGGCGATACGTTCCGTAACGAGAATTGCCTTGAATAACGGAGTCGAGGTTGTTGGTGTCTATAACGGTTACCGCGGTCTTCTTGAGGAATCTTTTGTGCCGATGACAAGATCGGATGTATCCGATATTCTTGACAGGGGCGGTACTAAACTCGGTTCTGCAAGACTCCCCGAATTCAAAAAGGGAGAGATTCAGGACACATGCATCAGAAATCTGAACCGTGCCGGAATTGACGCGCTTGTCGTCATCGGCGGTGACGGTTCATACCGCGGTGCTCTTGCGCTTACCCAGAAGGGGATCAACTGTATCGGTCTGCCCGGTACGATTGACAATGATATTCCGGGTACTGACTTTACGATCGGTTTTGATACGGCTCTTAGGACCTGTGTTGAAAACGTGGATAAACTGCGTGATACATCCAGTTCCCATCACCGCTGCTCAATCGTTGAAGTCATGGGCAACAGATGCGGTGACCTGGCGCTGTATACGGCGATCTGCTGCGGCGCGGAGATGGTCATTTCACCTGAGACGGGATATGACGAGCTTGAGGTCATCGAAAGACTGCGTTATCTCGGTGATGCGGTTAAGAAGAATCACGCGATTGTCATCATATCGGAAAAGATCTGTGATGTGGATGCGCTTGCCAAGAAGGTTTCCCAGCAGACGGAATTCAGCGGCCGGGCAACGGTTCTCGGACATATCCAGAGAGGCGGATCACCTACTGCTTCCGACCGTATGCTTGCCAGCCGTATGGGTGAAAAGGCAGTTGACCTGCTGATGGAAGGGATCGGCGGTCACTGTGTAGGCATCATCGACAATGAAATCACTTCGATGCCGATTCAGGAAGCGCTGGAAAGACCGCGTAAGAGCAGAAAGCATCTGTACCGTCTGTTCGACCGTCTGGTCTAGAAGCCGTCCAGAACAATATAAGGGGGTTTTAACATGTCAGATAATCATATTTTCAAGAAGACGAAGGTCATCTGCACGATCGGTCCGTCTTCTGAGAATAGTGAAACAATCGGCAGTCTCGCCGCTGCCGGAATGAATATTGCCAGACTGAATTTCAGCCATGGCACATACGACGAGCATCTCAAAAGGATTAAGATGATCCGGCGTGTCAGTGACAGCTGCGGGCACAACATTTCAATCGCGCTTGATACAAAAGGACCTGAGATCCGTCTGGGCAATTTCATCAATGATGAAGAAATGTATGAAATCGGTGAGACGGTTACCCTGACAAGGGAACCGGTTGAGGGAACACATGAACGTTTTCATATCATGTGTCCCGAACTGTTTGAGGATCTTGTGCCCGGTCATTATATTCTGATCAATGACGGCAAGATGAAGCTCACCGTACTGGAAAACAACGGTGAGGAAATGAAGTGCAGCGTTGATGTGGCCGGTCCGATCAGTTCCCATAAGGGCTGCAATGTTCCGGGTGTAAAGCTTTCCATGCCGTTCATGTCACAGAAGGATATTGATGATGTCCGCTTCGGATGTCAGAACGGTGTGGACTTCATCTTTGCTTCATTTGTCAGACGTGCTTCCGATGTAAACCAGATCAGAAAGATCTGCATTGAGCAGGGAAAACCGAAGACAAATATCATCGCCAAAATCGAAAACCAGGAAGGATATGACAATATAGATTCCATTCTCGAAGCGGCTGACGGTGTCATGGTCGCAAGAGGTGATCTCGGCGTAGAGATTCCGACGATGATGGTTCCAATTTATCAGAAGCATATTATCCGTCAGGCGAATATTGCCGGCAAATGTGTAATCACAGCTACGCATATGCTGGATTCCATGACGCATAATCCAAGATGTACGAGAGCGGAAGCGGCAGATGTCTGCAACGCTGTTCTCGATGGTTCCGACGGTGTCATGCTGAGCGCGGAAACGGCAGCCGGTGACTATCCGGTTGAAGCATGTGAAACAATGTCTCAGATTGCGGAGGAAGCAGAGAAAATTCTTCCTTACCGTGAACGTCTTGACTGGCTGCGCACCACATCACACAAGACAATTCAGGACGCGGTATCCATCGCAATCAGTGATGCGACACTGACACTTGACAATATCGGTGCGATCGTCGTATTTACCCAGGGAGGCACAACTGCCAGGACGATTTCAAAGTACCGTCCGCAGGTACCTGTTCTTGCCGTGACATTCACAAAGGAGACACAGCGCAGACTTGAGAGTTACTGGGGTGTGATACCGATCTATTCGGATGTCGTCAATAAAATGACAAACGATGACGATCTTGCCAGTCTCTTTGCCAAGGATTACGGTATCAAGAAGGGAATGAACATCATCATTTCCGCCGGTTATCCGACCGGTGAAGGCTCTGCCAATATGATGAAAATCGTTGAAGTAAAGTGAAAACCGGCCGAAGCCGGTTTTTTTCAGTTTCTGGTTCTGCTGTTTTTGGTCTTGGACTGAATCTCCGCGATCGCTGCTTTCTGATTCAGAATAACGGGAATCACGATCGGGTTCCGGTTTGTCTTCTTGAACAGGAACGGTTCGAGCGAGGAACGGATACAGTTCTTGAGTTCGCCGAATGTTGTCCGCTGCATCATCTTTTTCTTCAGCGCTTCGTAGACGACCAGTTCCGCTTCCTTAAGCAGTGTCTGATTATCTTTAATAAATACGAATCCGCGGCTGACGATGGAAGGGCGGCAGAGTATCTTGTTGTATCGGGAATCGATTGTAACGATTACCGCAACCAGTCCGTTTTCCGCCAGAATCTTTCTGTCCTTGATTACGGATGTGCTGAGACCTGAAGCATCATTTCCGTCAACGTAGATCGCGTCTGTCTGAACACGTTCGTTTGCCAGGAAGCACTCCTCATTGCGCAGTACGATGATATCGCCGTTGGAACAGATGAAGCATCTGTCTTCGGGAACACCTGTTTCCTGTGCCGTGGCGCTGTGCTGAACAAGCATCTTGTATTCACCGTGATTCGGCATGAAGTATTTCGGCTTGATCAGATTCAGCATCAGCTTCTGTTCTTCAACAGAGGCATGTCCGGTTGTATGGAACGAAGTCAGAGGTGAGTTGGTGATGACATTTGCTCCGACTCTTGTCAGAAGATTGATGACACCGCCGACAGATACGCCGTTTCCGGGGATCGGATTACTCGAGAAGAGAACCGTGTCACCGGGAATAATCTTGATGAATCTGTGTGTTCCCTTGGCGATTCTGCTGAGGGCAGCCATCGGTTCGCCCTGAGAACCGGTACATACGATACAGATTCTGTTTGCCGGAAGGGTATTCAGTTCGTTGCCGGAAATGAAGCTGCTCTCCGGGATCTTGATAACACCCATTTTGCGTCCGATTTCACATACGTTTTCCATTGAGCGGCCGAAGACGGCAACTTTACGGTCACAGGCGACCGCTGCCTCAAGAATCTGATTCAGACGCAGGACGTTGGATGCGAATGTTGATACAAGCAGACGTCCGGGCGTCTTTTTCATCTGCATCATGATTGCCTTGGCAACTGCCTTTTCCGATATGGATGATCCGGGGACACTTGAGTTGGTGGAGTCACTCATCAGCAGTGTAACCCCGACCTGTCCGATGTATGCCATCTTCTGATAATCAGAATTCGTTCCGACCGGAGTCAGATCGAATTTGAAGTCACCTGTCTCAACGATTCTGCCGTTAGGCGTATTGATCAGTACGCCCAGGGAATCCGGAATTGAATGTACGGTATCGAAAAAGCCGACGTTGAAATATTTTGTTCTGACACGGCTGTCCGAATTGATCTCGATGATTTTGCATGAACGTGAAAGACGGTGTTCTTCCAGCTTCTTTTCAATCAGTGCCTTGGCAAAACGGGGTGCGTAGATTTCCTTCAGTCTGATGGATTGCAGAAAGAAGGGGATGCCTCCGATATGGTCTTCATGTCCGTGGGTGATGATCAGAGCTTTGATTTTTGACTGATTTTTAACCAGATACGTATAGTCCGGTATTACATAGTCAACACCGAGCAGTTCATCCTCAGGAAACATTACGCCGCAGTCCACTATTATGATCTCATCATCATGTTCAAAGCAGTACATGTTCTTGCCGATTTCACCCAATCCGCCCAAAGCGTAAACCAGGGTATCGGTTTCGTGATTGATCGCATTATTGGCGTATGCGGAATCAGTAATCTGAGTATAGCGGAGAGCTCTTGCGGGACTTTTTCCGTTTGTGGTTTCACTCATTATATGATTACCTCATTTCTGAAACTATTGATTAACTGCATTATAACATTATCCTGTCAAATGCAAAGATTAAGACATGATTAAATTACCATCGCACCTTCGGTTTCATGGAAGGGGTCTTTACGGTCAATATGATCGTAGAACAGGATG
This sequence comes from uncultured Erysipelotrichaceae bacterium, assembly GCA_902766435.1. GTDB lineage: Bacteria > Bacillota_I > Bacilli_A > Erysipelotrichales > Erysipelotrichaceae > Bulleidia. The sequence goes on from CACXDM010000106.1 coordinate 64,385, forward strand.
CCTTTGAAGTGATCCAGCTCATGCTGGAGAACAATTGCCAGATAGCCTCTTGCCCTGATTTCAATATACTGATCGGTACAGAGATCATACGCTCTTACCTTGACTCTGGCGCTTCTGACTACATGTCCTTCATGTTCTTCGGCAACCGAAAGGCATCCTTCACCGCCGGAAAGATATGCTTTCTGAACGGAGGAGGAAACGATCTTCGGATTGACCAGCATGAATTCATAATGGACCGGGTTTTCATTCTTGTCATATTCATCAACGACAATGGCAGTCATCTGTTTCGGTACACCGACCTGTATGGCACTGATGCCTACAGCCGGCCGCAGATTGAATTCCTTTGCCTTTTCTTCATCGGTTGAATCCTTGACATACTGCAGCATCTCCCGCAGAAGTGTTTCGTCTTCAGCTGAAAGGGGGAGCTCCACCGGCTCAGATTTCTGACGAATCAAAGGATCATTGTCTTTGATAATCGTATCATTATTTATAAGCATGTTCTTAACCTCGTGACTATTCTAGCAGAAGTTCGCTGATTGTCAAAAATCTGCACCGCCATTGAGTCCGTACGTATTTCCCTGAGGCCGGGCTGCTCTCATGATTGCTTCGGCAACCGCATAAGAGGCAAGAATGCCGATTGCGTTCACATCGGCTTTCACACTGCCGTGAGCCATGACATAGATGCTGTCTCCGTCAAATGTTGTATGAACGGGGCGTATTGTTCTTGCCATTCCGTCATGTGCCATCGAAGCTGCTTTTGAGGCATGTGCCTTGGTCATTTCCGCGTTTGTGATGACTGCGCAGATTGTAGTGTTCCGGTTGAAGAGATCCGGCTGCATCAGCCCGAAATACGCTTCTTCACTGTCAATGAATTCCCGGGTCTTCGGATCATAACAGCCTGCCAGTTTCCTTCCGGTACGGTAATCATAAATGTCTCCGACAGCGTTGACTGCCGCAATGGCACCTACCATCAGATCTCCGCACTGCACCGCATATATTCCCAGACCGGACTTCATGCTGGAAAGGGGACCGCGGATCTTGCCGACAGACGCGCCTGTTCCCGCACCATAGGAGCCTTCACGGAACTGATTTGTTTCACTGTTCTGACAGGCAAGTCTGCCAAGTGCCGCATCAGGTCTGACATCATTTCTTCCTACGCCGAGATCAAAGAGACATGACGCGCAGACGATCGGTACTTTCCCGTATTCGGTGGGGAAGCCGATGTTCCTCTCTTCAAGATATGTCATCACGCCATCCGCCGCGCTCAGACCGAAGGCACTGCCGCCGCTGAGCAGCACCGCATTCACGCTTTCATTTGCGGCCAGGGGATTCAGAAGGGCGCTTTCTCTGGAAGCCGGTGCTCCGCCTCTGACATCCAGTCCCGTGACTGCTCCGTCTCTGCAGATGATTACCGTACATCCGGTAGCCGCGTCTTCATACTCGGCGCTGCCGATCTGAAAACCGGGAATATCCCTGATATCCATTTTCTTAAACATATGAGCCTCTTTTCTTTGAACATATTCTATCATCTGTCATCCGATCTAAATATGCGGGATTTCAGAATTGATGTCCGATTTCCTGCGGTTATGATAAAATCATTTACATGACACAAACAAAAAGCAAAAAAGACGTCAAAAAGAAGAAATTCACCCTGAAAATGCCGCAGGGTACGGATATGCCGGTCATGCTGGCGATTCTTTTTCTGATGGTGTTCGGCATTATCATGGTGGCCAGCGCTTCGATGGGGCTTTCCGTAGGCAACAGCAGATATCTTCTGATCACAACAGCAAAGCAGGTGATATTCGTCGCCGCGGGATATTGTGTTATGACAACACTGGCCAACCGTTTTACACTTCACTACCTGCGCAGCCGTCAGTTCTCATCTTTGGTTCTGATCACTCTGTTCAGCCTGTTTGCCTGTCTTGCTTTCCCCGCTGTCGGCGGTGCGAAGGCATGGGTAAGAATTCCGCTGGGCATTACGGAGATTACGCTGCAGCCCTCAGAATTTGCCAAGATCGTGGCGATTCTGATCGTTGCCGCATATACGGGAGACATCTCCAAACGCTTTCCTTCCGCATGGGAAATGCTGAAGAAACCCGTATGCTTTATCCTTATATTTGTCGGGATTGTATTGGTCTTACAGTCCGACTTCGGCTCGGCGGCGGTGATCTTTCTGATTTCCTGCGTATGCTTCCTGATTCCGAATCATATACAGATGCGGGGCTTTCAGCGGTTTCTGATCGTCGCTTTCTGGGCAGTTCTGATCTTTGCCGTGTTTCTGCTTTCGCCTTACGGGGAATCGTTTATCCGGACACTGCCGTTTCTGAAGGAATATCAGGTAAACCGTTTTCTCTCCGCCATTGATCCGTTTTCCGATCAGTACAACACCGGTTATCAGCTGATCAACGGGCTGATCAGTTTCGCAAGCGGTGGATGGTTCGGTGTCGGCTTCGGCAATTCGGTCAGAAAGTATACTGACTTTCCGGCTGCAAACACTGACTTTATTCTGGCGATTGTCGTCGAGGAACTCGGTTTTGTCGGATTCCTGGCTCTGCTGACCGCATATGGGGTGATTATCTTCCGTCTTCTCAGTTATGCAATGAAGATGAAGAGTGAAAAGGGAAGAATCGTATTAGTCGGCACGGCGATGTATCTGTTATTCCATATCGTATTCAATATCGGCGGTGTGACAGGTCTCATCCCTCTGACGGGTATTCCGCTGCTGATGGTTTCGGCGGGCGGCAGCTCCACGATGTCATTCATGGCATGTGTAGGACTGTCCCAGGCTGTGATTGCGGCTTTCCGCAGGGGCGAGATCCAATGAGGATTATTGCCGGAACTTACCGTTCCAGAAGGATTCAGGCACCGGAGGGAACAGAGACCAGACCGACGCTTGATAAAGTCAGGGAAGCGGTATTCTCATCACTTGGCGGTATGTTTGAGGGCGGAATGTTTCTGGATCTTTATGCCGGCAGCGGTGCCAACGGTCTGGAGGCTGTCTCACGGGGCTGCAGCAAGGCTGTATTCAATGATCTCTCCGGGCGGGCATACCGTACGATTAAAAAGAATATAGAGACACTCGGCTGCGGAGAACAGACGGAAGTGTATCATATGAAGGATACGGCGCTTCTGAACAGACTTTCCGGCGGTCATATTCAGTTCGGTTATGTTTATCTCGATCCGCCGTATTCGGGACAGAAGAATATAAAGATCATGAATATGCTGCAGGATCTTTCGCTGCTTGAAGACGATGCCAGAGTCATCGTGGAATCCGCGAAGGAAGATGAATATCCGGCTGATGCAGGAAGACTTCACAGGTATAAAGAGGCAGTATACGGTATTACAAAGATCTCATATTATGTGTATTCAGAAGAGGAATGATCCTGCGGGACATTCTTTTTTTATGCCCCATGCCTGGAAGGCAATCTTTTGAAAGAAAATAGCACTCTGGTCTTGACAGTGCTAAAACAGGGAGGTAGTATATTAGCAGGCATTGGAAAAGAGTGCTAAAGGAGGTGGATTGATGCTTACACCGAGACGTATCGAGATATTCAAGGCGATCGTCGATGAATTCATCAAAACTGCGGAACCTGTCGGTTCCAAAGCGCTGCAGATCAAATATTCGCTTCCCTATTCCAGTGCAACGATCCGGAATGACATGCAGATTCTTGAAGAGATGGGATATCTTGAGAAAACCCATACTTCAAGCGGCAGAATACCGAGTACGAAAGGCTACCGGTTCTACTGTGAAAATCTGCTGGATGACGCAAAGATCGATAAACGGATGGAAGTGGCGATCAAAGATGCGTTCGAGATGACGAACATGAATATTGAGGAAGCCGTGAGACAGAGCTGTCAGATCCTGTCGGAAATGACAAATATGACAGCCGGAGCGATCGGCCCCGATTCATCGACACAGTGCCTAGAACATATCAGACTGTTTCCGTTAGACAGCAGAAGTGCCGTATGTATCTTCATTACGAATACGGGACATACGGAAACAAAGAACTTCCGCTTTAAGGAAGATATACCGCTTTCGGATATTGAAAGCTGTACGGAGATTCTGAATAACCGTCTGAGAGGAGTTCCTGTATCGGAACTGCCGGAAAGAATGAATGAACTGAAGCCGGTTCTGAGTCAGACAGTCAGAAGACACGACCTTCTGTTTACCGCTTTTGTCAAGGCATTCGTCAAGTTTGCAAGCGACAACGTGTATTTTTCCGGAAAGGACAGAATGCTGTATCAGCCGGAGTTTGAAGATATTGCAAAGCTGAAGAAGCTGATGTCAATGTTTGAGGATTCGACTGTATGGAAAAGAATACAGACTTCGGATAATGCAGTCGCGGTCAGAACAAAGAAAGGTGCCGAACTGACATGGTACGGTGACCTTGCGGTAGTCAGATCGAAATTCAGAGTAAACGACAATGAGTCCGGTGAACTGATGGTTGTCGGACCAAGCAGAATGGATTACGAAATGGTCGTCTCCATGCTCGAATATGCCGCAAAAATGATTGAGAAAATGTACAATGCAGGAGGCAGTAATGATGAGTGATGAAGAAAAGATCATAGAAGAGGAAACCGTTGAGCAGACGGAACCCGAAGAGGAAATTCAGCCGGATCCGGAAGAGGAAAAGGATGCGAAAATCCGTGAGCTGACTTCGGAAATCAGCGAACTGAATGAAAAGGTTGCAGTTCTGAAAAACGAATACGCGAAGGCTTATGCCGATACGGAAAATACGAGAAAACGTCTGCAGAAAGAGTTTGAAACCAGAAACAAGTATCATATTCAGAGCTTTGCACTGGAAATACTACCCGTCCTGGATAACTGTGAAAGAGCGCTGGCACATGAGACGACAGATGAAGCGTACCGTAAAGGTGTTGAGATGATCTACTCACAGCTGAAAAACGCGCTCGCCAAGGAAGGCGTTGAAGAGATCGAGGCACTGAATCAGCCGTTTGATGCGAACTGGCATCAGGCACTGATGAGTGAGCCTAAGGAAGACACTGAGCCGGGAATGGTCATCGAAGTTCTGCAGAAGGGATATAAACTGAAAGACAGGCTGCTGAGAGCGGCAATGGTAAAAATAAGCGAATAAGGAGGGCAACGTTATGAGCAAGATTATAGGAATTGACTTAGGTACAACAAACAGCTGTGTGGCTGTCATGGAAGGCAAAGAGGCAAAGGTTATTACGAATCCGGAAGGAAACCGTACAACACCGTCAGTCGTTGCCTTCAAGAATGGTGAAAGAGTGGTCGGTGATGCCGCAAAGCGTCAGCTGATCACAAATAAGAACACCGTATATTCCATCAAGCGTCTGATGGGTACAAATGAAAAAGTAACTCTGGAAGGAAAAGAGTATACACCGCAGGAAATTTCCGCAATGATCCTCACATATCTGAAGGACTATGCGGAGAGCTATCTCGGTGAAAAGGTTGAAAAAGCGGTAATTACCGTTCCTGCATACTTCAATGATGCCCAGAGACAGGCAACAAAGGATGCCGGAAAGATCGCCGGTCTTGATGTCGCACGTATCATCAACGAACCGACTGCTTCCGCACTTGCATTCGGCCTGGATAAGAATACAGACAGAGAACAGAAGATCCTGGTTTACGACCTCGGCGGCGGTACATTTGACGTATCCATTCTCGATATCGCAGACGGAACATTCGAAGTTCTCTCCACAGCCGGTGATACAAAGCTCGGCGGTGATGACTTTGACAACAAGATCATTGACTTCCTGGCTGATTCTTTCCGCAGAGAACACGGCATTGATCTCAAAGCTGACAAGATGGCTCTGCAGAGACTTAAGGAAGCAGCTGAAAAAGCAAAGAAGGACCTCTCCGGTATGGTACAGACACAGATCTCACTGCCGTTTATCAGTGCCGGTCCCGAAGGCCCGCTGCATCTTGAGGCAACACTGACAAGAGCACAGTTTGACGATATGTCCAAGGACCTCGTTGAAAGAACGATGGTTCCGGTAAGACAGGCGCTCAGAGACGCAAAGCTGACAGCCGGTGATCTCGATCAGGTTCTGCTCGTCGGCGGTTCCACGAGAATTCCCGCTGTACAGGAAGCAGTCCGCAGAGAACTGGGCAAGGAGCCCAATAAGTCCGTTAACCCGGATGAATGTGTTGCGATCGGTGCTGCCATTCAGGGCGCAGTCATCAGCGGTGATGTCAAGGATGTCCTGCTGCTTGACGTAACACCTCTGTCACTCGGTATTGAAACACTCGGCGGTGTCATGACAGTACTGATTCCGAGAAACACAACAATCCCGACAAGCAAGTCACAGATCTTCTCAACAGCAGCTGACAACCAGCCGGCAGTTGATATTCATGTACTGCAGGGTGAAAGACCGATGGCAAATGACAACAAGACACTCGGCAACTTCCAGCTTGACGGTATTGCACCGGCAAGAAGGGGTGTTCCGCAGATTGAAGTTACATTTGACATCGACGTCAACGGCATCGTCAATGTATCTGCTGTAGATAAGGCGACAAACAAGAAACAGTCCATCACGATCACGAATTCCTCTGGTCTTACTGAGGATGAGATTGACCGTATGGTTAAGGAAGCTGAGATCCACAAGGCGGAAGATGACAAGCGCAAGCAGGATATCGAAACAAAGAACAGAGCTGAAGCATTCATCAATCAGATTGATGAGACACTGAATACCGATAATCCGAATGTTACACAGCAGCAGAAGGATGAGGTCAAGAAGCTCAGAGATGAACTGCAGGCAGCGATTGACGCCAACGATATGGACAGCCTGAAGACAAAGCTGGATGCCCTCGAAGCAGCCGCAAACCAGATGGCTCAGTCCATGTATCAGCAGAATCCGGGCGCTCAGGATTTCTCCGGTCAGGCCGGCGGAAATACATCCGGGCACCAGGATGATGATGTTGTCGATGCAGACTTCAGTGAAAAGAACTAAAAACAATAATGGAGAATGCGGGACCATAGTTCCGCATTCTGCATATAGCAGTAGAAAGGCAGACAGATATGGCTGACAAAAGAGATTATTATGAAGTTCTGGGTGTAAGCAAAAATGCCGGAGATGATGAAATCAAGAAGGCATACCGCAAGCTCGCAAAGCAGTATCACCCGGATATCAATAAAGCGCCGGATGCGGCGGAAAAATTCAAGGAGATCAATGAGGCATACGAAGTACTGAGTGATTCCGAAAAGAGACAGAACTATGATCAGTTCGGCTTTGCCGGTGTTGACGGCCAGGGATTCTCACAGGGATTCGGCGGTGCCGGGTTTGATGATCTCGGAGATATATTCTCCAGTTTCTTCGGCAGCGGATTCGGTTCTGCCCGTTCATCACGGCGTCAGACAGGTCCGAGACGCGGTGATGACAAGTATATGAGAATGAATGTCTCATTCATGGATGCGTGTTTCGGGAAAACCGAAACAATCAATCTTTCCGTGGATGAAACATGTACATACTGCGGCGGCAGCGGCGCGGCAAGTTCTTCTGATATTGAAAACTGTCCGACCTGTCACGGATCAGGTACGGTGATTTCACAGCAGCGTACTCCGTTCGGCGTGTTTCAGTCACAGGGCGTATGTCCGGACTGTCACGGCACGGGTAAAAAGATCAAGAAGGTCTGTCCCCACTGCGGTGGGCAGGGTTACAACCGGAAGAGAGTCAGCGTGGATGTAAAGATCCCCGCAGGCATTTCCACCGGTCAGCAGCTGCGTGTCAGCGGCAAAGGTGAAAGAGGAGAAAACGGCGGCCCCAACGGAGATCTGTTCATTGAGGTAGTCGTTCTCGATCACGAGCAGTTTGTAAGAAGCGGAAAGGATATTCTTCTTGAAATCCCGGTTTCCGCAGTTGATGCGACACTCGGTGTCAGTCTCGATATTCCGACCATTCACGGCGATGTGACGATGAAAATTCCGGCCGGAACACAGGATGGTGCGCGTCTGCGTCTGAAAGGCAAGGGAGTTGCTGATCTAAGAGGAGGCAGACAAGGTGATCAGATTTGCACGGTACGCATCAAGGTAGACACAAAGCTCTCAAGCAAGGAAAAGGAATTGTACAGAGAACTGCAGAAACTGCAGTCAAGATCCGGAAAGGAGTCAGCCTGGGACAAGTTCAGGAATATGTTCTCCTGATTACGGTAAATCTGTACCGGAGGAAGGAGGTCTCCTCATATGAATATTGAAATCATGACTGAACAGCTTCAGACAATCATTTTCAATGCGCTGACAAAGGCAAAGGAAAACCATCACAGTGAACTGACGGTTGAGCATGTGCTTGCGGCAATGCTTGAAGACGGATGTCTGAGCGGTATATTTGACCGCATGAATCTCAGTGAAAACGAGATTCTGCAGGTTGTGAACAGTTATCTTAACCGGATGTCCTCAGTATCAGGATCCGGTGAGCCGCTTCTTTCAAGATATGTCAGTGAAGCCTATGATAAAGCTTCGCAGTATATGAAGCGGCAGGGAGATACATACATGTCGACAGCAGCGATGCTGATCGGAATCATGAGTACGAATGCTTCTGTGGCAGAGGCATTGAAAAAGCAGTTCGGTATCCGGATTCAGGATATTGAAAAGGCGGAAGAAGACAGAAGAGGTGGTATTAAAATGGATGAAAAAACAAACGAAAGCCAGCTCGACGCATTAAGCAAATACGGACATGATCTTGTTCAGGATGTCAAAGACGGCAGAATTGATCCGGTAATCGGACGTGATGAGGAAATCCGCCGTGTGATCGAAATCCTTTCCCGCAAGACGAAGAACAACCCGGTTCTGATCGGTGAGCCGGGTGTCGGAAAAACGGCAATTGTTGAGGGTCTTGCATGGAGAATCATGAACGGAGATGTTCCGCTCGGGCTGAAGAATAAACGGGTGATCGAACTCGATATGGGTGCATTGATTGCCGGCGCGAAGTACCGCGGTGAATTTGAAGAAAGACTCAAAGGCGTGCTGAAACAGGTTCAGCAGGCTGACGGTGAAATTATTCTCTTCATCGATGAAATTCATAATCTTGTCGGAGCAGGCAAGACAGAGGGTTCAATGGATGCGGCCAATCTTCTGAAGCCGATGCTCGCAAGAGGAGAACTCAAATGTATCGGTGCGACGACATTCGATGAATACAGAAAGTATATTGAAAAAGACCGTGCACTGGAAAGACGGTTCCAGAAGATCATGGTCAGTGAACCGACGGTTGAGGATACCATCAGTATCCTGCGTGGTCTCAAAGACCGCTTTGAATCCCATCACGGCGTACAGATCAAGGATGAGGCTCTGATCGCTGCCGCAATGCTTTCCAACCGTTATATTACTGACAGATTCCTGCCGGATAAGGCAATTGATCTGGTTGATGAGGCCTGCGCGTGCATCAGAGTGGAAATGGATTCCATGCCGCACGAGCTGGATGAACTCTCCCGTAAGATCATGACACTTCAGATTGAACAAACCTCACTGAAGGACGAGACAGATCCGAAGGCCATGGACAGGCTGGATGAAATTACCCGTGAACTGGAGAATCTGAATGAGGAAAAGGAAATCAAATTCTCACAGTGGCAGAAGGAAAAGGCCGAACTTGAAAAAGTAAAGGAAGACAAGGAACAGCTGGAAAAGGCAAAACTTGATTTGACTCAGGCACAGAATGACGCCGACTATGAGACGGCTGCCAAACTGAAGTATGATACGATTCCTTCTCTGGAAAAGCGGATCTTTGAAGCGGAGAAATCCGGCGGCGGCAAAATGATTCAGCAGGTTGTTGATGAAGACATGATTGCCTCCATCGTTTCCCGCTGGACACATATTGAAGTCAGCAGACTGATGAGTACGGAAAGACAGAAGATTCTTCATCTGCCGGAAGTTCTCAGGGAAAGAGTCATCGGCCAGGACAATGCGCTTAAGCTTGTTTCTGATGCGATTATGCGTTCCAAAGCGGATATTCAGGATGAAAACAGACCTCTCGGTTCCTTCCTGTTCCTCGGACCTACCGGTGTCGGTAAGACCGAAGTGGCGAAGGCTCTTGCTCAGCAGCTGTTTGATGATGAGTCAAAGATCGTACGTATCGATATGTCCGAATACATGGAGAAATTCAGTGTATCACGGCTGATCGGAGCTCCTCCGGGATATGTCGGATATGAAGAGGGTGGTCAGCTGACGGAACAGGTCAGACGCAGTCCCTACAGTATTGTTCTCCTTGACGAGATTGAAAAGGCGCATCCGGATGTATTCAATATCCTGCTTCAGATTCTCGATGACGGAAGAATTACCGATTCAAAAGGTGTCACTGTCGACTTCAAGAATACGATCATCATCATGACCAGTAATCTCGGAAGCCAGTACGCGTTCGAATCCGATCAGATCGCAAGGGAAAGACATTATAACGAAGAAGTGCACAAGTTCTTCAAACCCGAACTGATCAACCGTATCGATGAAATCATTGTGTTCAACGCACTTGATCATGCGGTTCTCTCTCAGATTGCGGACAAGTTCCTTAATCAGCTTGCCGCAAGACTTGAGAAGAAGGATATTAATCTCAAGGTTACGGATCAGGCAAGAAACCGTATCATTGACCTCGGATCTGACCCTCTCTTCGGTGCCAGACCGATGAAGCGTCATATTCAGCGTGAGATTGAAACGGTAATTGCGAAGACAATACTGGAGAACCCCGATATTCAGGGCAAGACGATTATTGTGGACGCGGATGATAACGGATATGATGTGTTTGTGAATCAGATGATGTCATAAAGGCCAAAACCCATGTAGAATATGCATGGGTTTTTTGTGAGGTGAATATGATCAGAAAAGCAGTGGGAAGTGATTTTAATGATTATTACAGACTGATCTGTGAACTGGAAGAACAGGTGTTTGAGAAGACATCATTTCATGAATTATATGACAGAATTCTGAATCATCCGATGTATGAACTGTATGTATATGAAGAGAATGAACAGGTGATCGGAATCATGACGCTGTTTTTCAGTGAGAAGCTGCATCATAACGGGCTGACCGGTGAGATTCTTGAACTGGATATTCAGAACGGTTTCCGCGGCCGGGGAATCGGCAGTGAAATGTTAAAAGCCGCGCTTACGGCGGCTGAAGACAGACACGCGCTTGAACTGGAACTCTCAAGCAGTATGCGGCGAAAAGACGCTCACCGGTTCTATGAGAATTCCGGCTTCCGCAAAGACCATTACAATTTCACTCTGCCGTTAAGATAGTCATCAATCCAGCAAGCCGGGGCATCTTCGGTATTGGGACCGATGAAGACATTTGCGGTCTTCTTCAGTTCCGGCATCGCATTGGCAACGGCGATTCTGATGCCGCAGGCTTCAAGCATGTCAAGGTCATTTTCACCGTCACCGAAGGCGGCGCATTCACCGGGTGACAGATTCTCATTCTCAATGATTTTTCTTAAAGCGGCTCCTTTTGAGACACCTTTATGCATGACTTCAAGCCAATGACTGTTTGTGAAGGTACAGGAATAAGAATCCTCAAGAGCTTCACTGATCTTTACAAGGCTGCTGTGAAAGCCCGCAAAGCAGATTTTCCCCGTATCCCAGTCCAGAATGACTTCCGGATCGGATGAAAGGGAAAGAGGATAGTCATGCTTTTTCAAAAGCGGTGAAGCAAGACGGCGTGCTGTCAGATAAACGTATTTGAAGACAGGATGGTTTCGGGCACAGAAATAGTATGATTTCTCATTATTCGTACAATGAAGAATAACATGATGCTTCTGCAGAAGGGCGAGCATCTTTTTTCTGTCCTCTCTGTTCAGACGAGGCATTTCAGTACTTTTGTTGTCTGCCTGATGCCAGATCATCTGTCCGTTCTGACATACCGCGTAGTCAATCAGTTCATCGGGAATGATTCTTCTGACGCTGTAGAGCGGACGTCCGGAATTGATGATTGTGAGTATTTTGTTCTTTTTCAGGTCCGAAAGAGCAGTATATGCTTTTTCGGACAGGCGTCCGGGTGACTTGAGAAGTGTGCCGTCAAGATCAAACGCCATAAGACGGATTTCTTTCATGTCCTGAATTTTATTATGAATCGGAAGTAAAAACAATCCAATTGGTGTTATAATACCTTCATTGGTTTTTCAAGAGGAGATTAAGTATGTCTGATATAGTCAATATTATTCTGATTGTTGTGTTCGGCACGCTGGCTGTCGTTATGTTTACCCGCTACTTCAAGAATCACAGAAGAATCATGATTGAAGACCAGCAGTGGAGCTATATCCGGATCATGTTTCTGGTTGTCGGTGTTCTTTCCATTATTTCCCTGCTTTCGATGAAGGGCGGATCAATACTTGATTACATCAGAATTGTCATCATGATCATTTCCGTATCGGCATATATGATTGTCCGTGACGGTGTAGGTGAAGACGGCATGCTGAGCGGCGGTAAGTTTTATCCCTGGGATCAGGTCATGGCATATGACTACAGAGTCGAAAAGAACATTGTGGCTGTCTACTTCATGATTGAATCCACGGATGAGAAGAAAAAGGATGAATATACGACAAAGGAACTTGATTTCTCGATTTCCGATAAGGATGTTCTGCTGAAGTTTCTCGAACTGAATCTCGGCAGAAAATATACGAGAATGAAGAAGAAATCAAAGTAAATACTATTGTCTTAATTGTTAAAACAGCAGATCACTGCTGTTTTTTATTGACTTCAGTACAAAATCCGATATGATGAATATAGTCAAAATGACTATATGGAGGAGCGATGGAAGATAGAAACGCAAAAGGCGAGACTCTTGAAGAGTTTCTTGCAAAATATGACGATTCTCTTTACCGTCATCCGAGCAATACCGTTGATATGATTCTGATGACGGTGATCGAAGGAAAGCTGAAGCTTCTGCTTGTCAAAAGAAAAGATCATCCGTTCATTCATGACTGGGCGCTTCCGGGTGGCTTCATCAATTTCGATGAAGATATGGAAACGGCTGTGATGCGCGAACTGCAGGAAGAGACAAACATCACTGACCAGACGTATTTCCGGCAGCTGTATACTTTCGGAAATGCCGACAGGGATCCGAGAACGAGGGTAATTACCACTTGTTATCTCTCCATGACGCCTGCAGACAATATCAGGAATACATTGGCCGGAGATGACGCTGAAGAGACCGGATGGTTTACATTGGAAAAAACAACGCTTACTGCTGATGCGGACGGAAGAGATTCCGTTCTTACGCTGAGCTGCGGAGATATCCGGATCAGCTACAGTGTTTTTGACAGGGCGAAGAATAATTACATCGAAACAAGATCGGAACTTCATCCTGATTCCAATGCAAAACTTGCGGCAGATCATATCAAGGCCGTCAATATGGCCGTGGATCTGCTCAGAAGCAGAGCGGCTTCCACAGGTATTCTCTTCAACCTGCTTCCCGAAGAAGTGACGCTGAGGCAGATTCAGACCGCTTATGAGGCTGTGATCGGCAGACCGACGGATACGGGAAATTTCCGCCGTGACATCAAGAAAATGCTGATCAATACAGGGCATACCGCAAAAGCGGGAAACAAATACGCTGCCCTTTACAGGTTTAATCCGATGTATTCATATCTGAAGGAGAATTTATGAAAAACTTACTGATTGTCGTCGATATGCAGAATGACTTTATTGATCAGGCGCTTGGTACGGAAGAAGCGGTGAAGACCGTTCCGGAAGTTGTCGGTCTGATTCTTGATCCTGCATTCGATCAGGTGATTGCCACCAAGGATACCCATCATGAGGATTATCTGCAGACACTGGAAGGAAAGATGCTTCCGGTAACCCATTGTGTTGAAAATACCGAAGGATGGCAGATCAATCCGGATGTTGAAGCAGCATTGGAAAAGCGTTCAGCGCTTGTTATCACGAAGGGAACATTCGGCAGTGAAAGACTGGCCTCAATGGTAAAGGAAATGAAGCCGGAGAAGATCACACTGTGCGGTCTGTGCACGGATATCTGTGTCATTTCCAACGGTCTTCTGTTAAGAGCCGCGCTGCCTGATACGCCGATTGAAGCAGTATCTGCCGCCTGTGCCGGTACAACAAAAGAAAACCATGAAGCTGCTCTTGCAGTCATGCGTTCATGTCAGATCGATATTCGTTAAGGAGGAAATCATGAGCGAAATCAGAGTAGAACCCTATATTCCCAATGAGGATTATGACAATCCGGCGATGATTACGGATTTCTATGAATTCACTATGGCAAATGCGCTCTTTCTGAAGGGCTTTAAGGATACCGTGATGGTATTTGATATGTTCTACAGAAAGAATCCGGATAATCTCGGATATGCGATCAGCTGCGGTCAGAGAAAGCTTGTCCGTTTTCTGCAGAACTATCATTTTAACGAACAGGATCTGATCTGGCTTCGGACGAAGGGCATGAGTCAGGAATTCTGTGATTATCTGCGTACATACCGCTGGAAAGGTGATGTATATATGCTGCCGGAAGGAACCGTATGTTATCCGCAGGTACCGATGGTGCGTATTGAATGTGATATGGTCGGCGCGATACTGATTGAAACGTATCTGCTGCAGACAATGAACTTCCATTCCCTGATTGCCACAAAGGCAACGAGAATCACCGGACTGAATACGCATTCACCCCGTAATGTCATGGAATTCGGAACACGCAGAGCGCAGGGCGCTTCGGCGGGCAATGACGGAGCCTATGCGGCAGTTCTGGGCGGATGCATCGGTACGGCAAACTGTCTTGCGGAGATGAAATACGGACCGGATGTCAAAGCGGTCGGAACCATAGCGCACAGCTTCATCGAGTTCTTCCCGACGGAATATGATGCATTCAAGGCATATGCGGAAATCTATCCGGATAATGTTTCGCTTCTGCTGGATACCTACAGTATCTTTGAATCCGGTCTGCCGAATCTGATCAGACTGGATGATGAAATGATTAAGAAATATCCGGATGACCCCAACCGCCGTGTAAAATCCGCAAGAATTGATTCCGGTGACCTGGCGCGGGGATACAAGCGTCTGAGAAAAGCGCTTGATCAGGCCGGAAAGAGCTATATCAAGCTTGTTGCGTCCAATTCCCTTGATGAGAAGAAGATGGCCAACATGGAAATGTATGAACACGCAAAATTCGATTCCTACGGTGTAGGAGAAAAGCTGATCACTTCGGCAACGGATCCTGTTTTCGGCGGTGTGTATAAACTGGTTGCGGTGAAGAATGAAGACGGAACATATACACCGAAGATGAAGTGTTCGGATTCTGCTTCAAAGGCAATCATTCCCGGCAAGCTGATGGCATGGCGTGTCTTTGATGAAGAGGGCAAAGGACAGTGTGACATCATTTCCATGGATGATGAGGTTATTGAAGCCGGTAAGGAAATTGAAGTATTCAATCTGGATCCTGATGCATACAAGGCAGTAAGGAAGATTGTTCCATACAGTGTTGAGAAACTTCTTGTACCGCATCTGATCAACGGTGAACTTGTCATCGATCTGCCGGATATCAAAACAAAGAAGGAATACATCCGTGATCAGCTGCAGAACCGTGTCTGGGAGAGTGAACTCAGACCGGAAATGCCGCATCAGCACTATGTCGATCTGACGATGAAAGTTGCGACACTGCGTGATGAGATGTATGCAAAGCTTCACGGCGGTAAGATCTGATGAAGGCTCTGATGTTCGGCGGAGCATTCAACCCGCCGACAAAGGCACATATTGATCTTGCGTACTGTGCCCTGAAGCAGTGCGGCAGGGACAAGGTGATTTTTGTCCCTTCGAAGATGCAGTATATCCGCGATGATCAGAAAAAGAATTTTGCGTTTACCGACGCAGAGCGTCTGGACATGCTGAAGCGGATCAGCGGAAACAGAGACTGGATGTGTGTTTCGGATTATGAACTCTGCTGTGAGTCACAGCCCCGTACATATACAACATTGAAATATCTGAAAAGCACCGGGTATGATTGCTCGCTTCTGTTCGGTTCCGATAAACTGGCGGAACTCGAGACAGGATGGCGTCATGTGCCGGAGATCGCTGAGGAATTCGGCATTGTATGTATGTCAAGGAATGCTGACAGCTGCTGCACAATGATCAGGGAATCACCGTTTCTGCATGATATTGCGCAGTATATTACGGTTGTTGACACACCGGATGAATACCGGGATATATCCTCCACGAAAGTCCGCGGACATTTTCTTGCGGCAAGAGATGAGATTGACGAAATCAGCAGAATGATTCCGGAAGAACTGAACGGATTAAAGGAGTATCTATGAGAAACAGAATGATAAAAGCTGCGGCTGCTGTGCCTTCCATGAAAGTTGCTGACACCGCGTACAATACGGAACAGATCATTCAGACCTTAAAGGACAACAGTGACTGCGGTCTGATCGTATTTCCCGAACTCTGTATTACCGGATACACATGCGGAGATCTTTTCTCTCAGGAAACACTTCTGGCCGGCGCGGAAGAAGGACTTCTGCGCATAGCGGAAGAAACACGGAATATAAAAGGACTGACAGCAGTTGTCGGACTTCCCGTCAGACACCGCAATACGGTTTACAACTGTGCCGCCTATGTTTCCGAAGGAGAAGTAAAAGGTCTTGTTCCGAAGATCAACATTCCCAATTACAGTGAATTCTATGAAAACAGATGGTTTGCCTCCGGAAGGGGTGTAATCAATGAAAAAGTGAAAATCGGCGGCAGGGAAATCCCGTTCGGCTGTGATCTTCTGTTTGAGGATCAGACAACAGGCGCAGTGATCGGAACGGATATCTGTGAAGATCTGTGGGTTCCGGATAAGCCGAGCACACACGCATGTCTTGCCGGTGCGAATATCATCGTTAATCTGTCTGCCAGTGATGAACTGATCGGCAAGCAGGACTTCCGGCGGATGATGACTGTACAGCAGTCTGCCTGCTGTTACTGCGGTTATCTTTATGTATCCTCCGGAACCGATGAAAGCAGCACGGATCTGGTATTTTCGGGTCATACGATGATTGCGGAAAACGGCAGACTGATGAAGGATGCCATCTTTACCGGCAGGCCGTCTGTTCAGACTGCGGTTCTGGATCTGGAAAAGATCATGTATAACCGTCAGCATATGAATACCTTCCGTACAGAGGAAGGCATGTATCAGTTTATCCCGGTCAGTATCAGACCGCTTTGTGACACCATTGAAATTACTGTTGATGAGCTTCTTGCGGCGCTGATCAAGGAAGACTTTGCGGTTGCCCGCAATCCCTTTGTGCCGGCTGATGATGAGGAAAGAGGCAGACGCTGCCGGAAAATCCTTCAGATTCAGGCAAACGGACTTGCCTCAAGGGTACGGGCCACCGGCATCAAAACGCTTGTAATCGGCGTTTCCGGCGGACTTGACAGTACTCTGGCGCTGATTGTATGCAATGAGGCAAAGAAAATCATCCCGGATATCCGCATCATCGGATATACACTGCCAAGCAGAGGAAATACAACTTCCCGCACCTACAATAATGCGGTGAATCTGATGAAGGAAATCGGTGCCGAAGTCAGGGAAGTGGCAATTGAAGAGGGTGTCCGTCAGCATCTGATTGACATCGGTCACGGACCGGACTATCAGGGAGAAAGCGATACGACGTATGAAAACGCTCAGGCAAGAATGCGTACATATATCCTGATGGATGCGGCAAATATGGAAAACGGTCTTGTTGTGGGAACAGGGGATCTTTCGGAACTCGCACTTGGCTGGTGCACCTATAACGGTGACCATATGTCCATGTACGGCGTCAATGCATCCGTGCCCAAGACACTCGTCCAGTATATCTGTTATACGTATGCCGTCACCTGCGGCAATGATACACTCAGGGATATTCTCATCAGTATTGTTGAGACACCCATCTCACCGGAACTGACACCGAATAAGAACGGACAGATTGCCCAGAAGACAGAGGAGAAGATCGGCAAATATGATCTGAATGACTTCTTCCTCTTCTATACACTGAGATATGGTTTCGAACCGGAAAAGATCATGGTATTTGCAATGCGCGCTTATCCGGAACTCACAAAGGAAGAAGTGAGATCAGCCGAACTGAGATTCTTCCGCCGTTTCTTCAGTCAGCAGTTCAAGCGCAGCTGTCTTCCGGACGGACCGAAAGTCGGTTCTGTGTCACTCTCACCAAGAGGTGACTGGCGTATGCCGAGTGATGCCTCCGTCAGGATCTGGCTTGACCGGATTCAAAAGGCATGAATCATCAGAAAGCTTCCGTGATCTGGAAGCTTTTTTGCTATAATCATTTCTATGAAAACTTTGATATGGGATTTTAACGGCACGATTATCGATGATGCGGTATACTGCCTGGAAATTGAAAAGAAAATGCTGAGGGACAGAGGCATGTACGCTGACTTTACACTGGAAGAGTATAAGGACATGTTCTGCTTCCCGGTCATTAACTATTACTACAAGCTCAGCTACACATTTGAAAATGAGTCCTACGATGATATCTCCGTGGAATTCAACCGTCTTTATGCGGAGGGTTTTTCTTCGGTAAAACTTGTTGAAGGCTTCAGGGAGACAATTGCCAAAGCAACCAAACTCGGTTATCAGCATGTGATCCTCTCCGCCACAAGGGAAGATCTTCTGAAGAAACAATGCAGGGATCTGGGTATTGACGGTCTGTTTAAGGAGATACTGGGTACGGATAATCTGCTTGCCGGCTCAAAGATCGATATGGCCAAAAGATGGATGAAGGAAAACGTTATTGTCCCTGAAGACTGTCTGTATATCGGCGATACGATTCATGACCTTGAAACAGCTGCAGCACTGAATATCAAAAATTACACACTGGTCAGCTGCGGACATCAGTCTTATAAAGTGCTGAAAGAATATACTGACCGTGTTGTTCACTCTCTTTCGGAGGTCCCCTTATGAAACATTGTCCCTCTGTCAAAAAATGCGGCGCATGTTCTTACATCCATACGGATTATCAGGAACAGCTGAAAATGAAACGGGAGGAAATCCGGAAACTGTATCCGAAGGAAAACGTCGAACCGGTTACCGGAATGAAGGATCCGTACCATTACCGTCATAAGATCTATGCTTCCTTCTATATGGATAAAACAAAGAAGATCAGAGCAGGCCTCTATGAGGAAAGCACGCATAAGACTGTCAATTCCGAGATGTGTCTGATCCAGCATTCCAAAGCGAATCTGATTCTGAAAACGGTCTGTGAGACGGCGGGAAAGCTTCATATACCGGTTTACGATGAAAAGACCGGCAGGGGAACACTGCGTCATGCATATCTCAGGATTTCCCATGACAACGGGGATGTGCTGCTTGTGATTGTGATCGGATCAAAGGATCTGCCTTCTTCAAAGACATTTGTTTCAATGCTGAGGGAAAAGCATCCGGAGATTAAAACGGTTGTGCTGAATTACAACAATGCCTATACATCAATGATTCTCGGAAAGCGGGACAGGGTGATTTACGGTAAAGGTGTGATTTTCGATAAAATCGCCGGTATCACGTTCGGTATTTCCGCTCATTCATTCTATCAGGTAAATCCCGAGCAGACAGAGAAGATGTATGCGGCAGCACTCAAAATGGCAAAGCTGAAGGATACCGATATTGTTCTGGATGCCTGCTGCGGGATCGGAACGATATCTCTTCTTGCGGCGCAGAAAGCAAAAAAAGTGATCGGTGTTGAAATCAATCCTGCAGCCGTAAAGGACGCGGTGAATAACGCAAAACTGAATCATATTACGAATGCAGAGTTTATTGCGGATGATGCCGAAAACATGATCAGAAACTCGGATATCAGACCTGATGTTGTCTTCCTTGATCCCCCGAGAAGCGGACTGAGTGAATCCTTTCTGAATACACTCGGAAAAAAGGCGCCGGAGAGAATCGTATATATTTCATGTTATCCGCCGACACAGGCAGAGAACATAAACATACTGAAAAAGTACGGATACAGAATCCGGAAAATTGTTCCATTTGATAATTTTCCCTTTACAAGACATGTGGAGACGGTAGTTCTTCTGTCGCGAGTCAAGTAATATAGAGGCCCGAAAAGGCTTGAAAACAAGGGATTTCTGAGATGTGACCAGTAATTGGTGATATCTCCGGAATCCCTTTTTCAGTGTTCTGACAATAGTTCTGACCACTGGAGAATGCGAGGGCGAGGTTGAATGACTACTTTTTGGAGGGTGGGAGACAATGGAACTA
>CACXDM010000107.1 GCA_902766435.1 uncultured Erysipelotrichaceae bacterium
ACCCAGTGAATCGTGGCGCCTTTGACCTTTCTTCCGTCAGCCGGATCACCGCCGCGGGATTCGGGATCATATTCACAGAGCACTTCCGTGATATTTCCGTCTTCATCCTTTACGCATCCCGTGCATGTCACAAGATAAGCGCCTTTGAGACGGACTTCATTGCCCGGATACATTCTCTTGTACTTGGGAACAGGTTCTTCCAGGAAGTCTTCCTGCTCGATCCAAAGATGACGGCTGAAGGTAATCGTGTGTGTGCCCTGGGAGCTGTCAAGCGGATTGTTCTCCACTTCGAAGGATTCCGACTGTCCTTCCGGATAGTTCGTAACCGTCAGCTTAACGGGATGCAGAACAGCCATTGTTCTCTCAGCAGTCAAATTGAGATCATCACGCAGATATCTCTCCAATTCGGCAAATTCGATTGTATTCGAGCTCTTGGCTACGCCGATTCCCTCACAGAAGTTACGGATCGCAGCAGCCGTATAGCCTCTGCGGCGCAGACCGCAGAGCGTAGGCATACGCGGATCATCCCAGCCTGAGACATATTTTTCCTCAACGAGCTGTCTGAGCTTACGCTTGCTCATGACGGTGTGATCGATGCCGAGACGCGCAAACTCGATCTGTCTGGGTTTGTGATACGGAATCGAGACATTCTCAACCACCCAGTTATACAGAGGTCTGTGATCTTCATATTCCAGTGAACAAAGCGAATGGGTAATCCCCTCAAGGGCATCCTGAATCGGATGGGCAAAGTCATACATCGGATAGATGCACCATTTCGTTCCCTGACGGTGATGATTGATGAAGCGGATCCGGTAGATGACGGGATCACGCATATTGAAGTTGCCGCTCGCAAGGTCAATCTTTGCCCTGAGAGTCATCTTTCCCTCAGGCACTTCACCGTTCTTCATCTTTTCAAACAGACGCAGATTCTCTTCAACCGGTCTGTCTCTGTAGGGAGAACGGGCAGGTGTGGATGTATCACCGCGGTATTCACGGAACTCTTCCGGTGAAAGCTCACATACATACGCAAGTCCCTTCTTGATCAGCTCAACCGCAAACTCATAGTCCTGATCAAAATAATCGGAACCGTAGAAGAATCTGTCGCCCCAGTCAAAGCCGAGCCAGTGAATGTCTTCCTGGATCGCGTCAACGTATTCCGTATCTTCCTTTGCCGGGTTTGTATCATCCATACGGAGATTGCAGATGCCGCCGAACTTTTCAGCCATGCCGAAATCAATGCAGAGCGCCTTGCAGTGTCCGATGTGAAGATATCCGTTGGGCTCGGGCGGGAAACGGGTATGAACCGTCATTCCTTCAAACTGTCCGCCTTCGGAAATATCCTCCTTGATGAAGTTATAGATAAAATTCCTCAGATTCTCATCTTCCTTATTCATTGTTTTTGTCTCATCAGCCATATTCATTCTCCTTCAGACAAGATCGTGTTTTCTGTATCAGTCACTTGTTAAGTATATAATAAATCACCGCTTTCAGTAACTATTTCTTATACAGCTCACACCACTCTTCCCTGCTCATGCAGTTTACATACTCTGTTCTGATCTCATTCATCAGCTTCACTTCCACTCCGTGAGTTACCCTGACCGGCCGGAATCCGAGTTTTTCCTGTACCCGTTTTGACTTCTCATTGCCTTCGTAATAACCGCACCATACCATATTCATTCCGAGATCTTCAAAGGCATGGCGGAGCAGTTCTTTTGATGCCTCAGGAATCAGTCCCTTTCCCCAGTAAGGCACACCGATCCAGTAGCCGAGCTCGCACTCATCATCCCGGTCCGTCATATCCGTACTGCCGTTCAGCTTCAGGCTGATGCATCCGACAGGCATGCCTGTTTCCTTCAGAACAACGGCATATGTCTCATCCGTCATGAGAACATTCCGGATCACTTCCCGGCTCTCTTCAACGCTGCCGTGTGCCGGCCATCCTGCAGCCGGACCGACTTCCGGATCCTTTGAATATCTGTAACATTCTTCTGCATCTTCTTCCGTCCACGGCCGCAGAATCAGCTGTTCTGTTTCAAGTATCATATATTACCTCTGCTAACGAAAAAGCAGCATCGCTCAGAGACTGATGGGGGTAATCCGCTGATGATGCTGCATCCCTATTATATTGACTGATTGCTTGGAATACCAGTGGAATCTTTTCTTTTCACGAAGCGTGTTCCCCGGGGCACAGAAGCTCCACTTTCACGTATTTCCTGTATACGGTTTTCGCCTCTCCGTTTTCTTCCGTATCCACACTGATCACCCCGTGATCCAGCACCTTATACTGAGCACCGGCATTCATCAGAATCTCCTTTTCCTGTGTATGCAGAAGGCTGTCGATACTGACTGCGCCAAGCTGCTCCATCGCTTCCTTTGACGCATAGATAATAAACAATGTATCCGAGAAATTACAAGCAATACCGATATCCGTTGTCGTACTGATCATGATCGGATCGGTAAATACCGTACCGACTGCCGCTGTAAGCTGATCCTGATCAGGAACGGTATCCGTACCGGCTGCCGCCATCAGCTGACTGTCATAGACACCGCTGTAAAGAATCAGGTCTTCCGTCATCCTTCCCCGCTTCAGTTCCGTAAAGAGACCGTGATCCATCATCAGATACATTTCCTCGTAGTCATCGCCGAACTGACTGACGGCCGAGGCGGTCATCTGCGGATCATGATTCTGCACGGACGTCATACCCATGTAATGGGGAATGACCTCTCCCTTGTACATGATGATATACGGCATCAGATCACTGCTGATCACCATATCCTTGTTTGCCGCAAGATAATCTTCACTCCATGCCTCAAATTCATCATTTTTGATTTCCCTGAAACCGGCATACTTCTCTTCATCAAACAGACTTTTGTCTCCGGCATATGATCCCGGTTTCATTTCCGTCTGCGTTTCTTCCGCCGGTTCACTCTGCACGGGATCTGCTGTTTCACTTCCAAATGCATTCGGATCAGTGTTTGCTCCCTCCGGTATCTCCACTCCTTCGGCAGGAATGCCGCTGAAAGCATACGCGTGGATCTCCTTTACGGAAGCAGGCAGATTCACTTTGGTCAGTCCCGTTTCAAAGAATGCATAGGCACCGATGACTTCGGTTCCTTCCGGTACGGTATATTCTTCCGCCGGTTCTTCCGCATACGGATCTGCCGGGAAATATGCCAGGATGGTCTTTCCGTCTTTCGTAAACAGTGAGCCGTCCTTCAGAACATAAGAGCCTTCCTCTCTCAGATCAATGCTTTTTACACCCGATGAAGCGAAAGCCCCCTCTTCGACTTTAGTGTTGCCGGAAAGAGACACAGAAGAAATATTACTGTCGGAGAATGCCACGGCGGAAATCACTTCGGCTTCTGAGGAAACCGTCAGATTCTGAAGGTTTCCGCATCCCGCAAACGTATGATCCTCAATCCGTGCGGCGGAAAAATCCAATGATGTCAATGAACTG
>CACXDM010000108.1 GCA_902766435.1 uncultured Erysipelotrichaceae bacterium
CCGTCTCTGCTTTCCATGGCCAGTGTTCTTCTGGCAGGTAAGATCGCCTCTGTTACGGGCTATAAGAAAATGGTGCTGGGCGGATGTCTTCTTTCCGGTGCTGCCGGAACACTGCCGTTCTTCCTCCGCAATATATGGCTGATTCTGGCCGCAAGAGCTGCGTTCGGCTTCGGATGCGGTCTGATCTCTTCTTCCCTTCTGATTCTGATTGTCTACTTCTTTCAGGGTGATGAACGCAGTCAGATGATCGGTCTGCAGGGAAGCGCAGGCGGACTGGCAAGTCTTGTTACGGCATTCATTGCCGGCAGACTTCTTGTCTTCGGCTGGAATGTTTCATTCCTTGTATATCTCTTCGGCTTTGCGGTATTCTTCGTCTTTCTCTTATTCGTACCGCACGTCGGATCAATTCACTCTGCTTCTGCCTCAGGCGAAAAACAGCCTGCCGGCAAAACGGCAGGACTGATCGGACTCGGTATTCTGATGTTTGTATCTGTTCTTGCGGCGACGCTGTTTGTCATCAAATGCGCTTCACTGGCGGAAGTGAAGAATCTTGCGTACGGAGGATCGGGAAGTCTTCTTGTCATGTGTATCTCCGCCGGATCACTGATCGCAGGATTCTTCTACGGAAACATGATGAAGATTCTGAAGCGGATTGCTCTTCCCGTATTCTATCTGATCTGTGCTGCAGGCTTCGTCATGGCAGCGTATGCTTCAGATATTCTGTTCATGTATATCGGCGCGTTTCTTCTCGGCTTCGGTTATCTTGCGTTTGTGCCTTTCCTGCAGGAAAGAGTATCCGATTCCTATGCCGGATTCGGCTCCGCCGGCACTTCCGTTGTACTGGTCTTCCAGGGTCTCGGCGCCTTTGCGGCTCCTTACCTCGGCACAGCTCTGAGTGCGTTCACATCGTCTCTCAGCGGACAGTTCATCCTGACCGCCGGCATCTTTGCGGCACTGGCTGTTCTCTCTGCGTTTCTTTACCGGAAAGCCTGATTACTCTTCTTCGCTGCTCAGAAGCTTTCTGACTTCTTCAAGAAGCAGAGTCACCGGGCGGGAAAGAACCTGCTGTTTCTTCCAGATCAGATTCTTGGATACCCTGTATTCCGGCTCAAACGGTCTGAAACAAAGACCGGTACCCTCGGTATGAATGATATGATCCAGTCCGACAACCAGACCGATCCCATCTTCTGCCATCAAAGTGGCGTTGTAGAGAAGATTATACGTACCGGCAGTATGAAAGAGATTCAAAGGCACACCGGGAATCAGATCTCCCTTTGTCTCACGGTTGATAATTAATGACCGGTTTCTCAGATCCTTCTTCGGACGGATCTTTTCTTTTTCGGCCAGTTCATCGTCTTTCGGCATATATACACCCATCACATCCTCATGCGGCAGACGGATATATTCATATCTGTCATAATCCACCTTTCCGAATGTAATACCGAGATCAATGAGACCATGGTCAAGCTGAACGGAGAGATCAGCGGTGTCACCGCTCGCAATATGAAGACGGATGCCCGGATGTTTCTTTCTGAGTTCCGCAAAGGCACGGGTAATGATATGCGTGCCGTATGTCTCACCGGCCCCGATATAGATATTCCCTGTTGTTTCAGACTCACAGCCCTCAATCTCCTGTCCGGTCTTATCCACAAGACGCAGGATTTCCTCTGCCCGCTTCTTCAGAATCAAACCTTCATCCGTCAGTGTCAGCTGTCTGCTTCCCCGTACGAAAAGCGGTTTGCCGAGCTCTGCCTCCAGATCGGCAATCTGCCGTGAGAGGGTCGGCTGGGAAATATGAATTGCTTCGGCAGCGCGGGAGAAGCTTTTTTCCCGGCTTACGGCAAGAAAACATTCCAGTACTCTGAGTTCCATAATCATTCTCTCCTGATTCTAAGTATACGTTTAAGCCGGAAGAAAAACAAAAAGCAGCGTGAGGTGCTGCTTACAGTTCCGCCAGAAGAGAGTCAACTTCCTTCACTTCCTCAGCTGTCAGATTCACCTCCGCTGCCGAAGCATTCTCCTTCAGCCGTGATGCCTTCCTTGTGCCGGGAATCGGTACGATATACGGCTTACGGTCAATCATCCAGGCAAGGGATACCGCTGCCGGGGTAACATTTCTTTCTTCCGCAATATGATGAATCAGATCAAGAAGCTTCTGATAAGAATCGAATCCTTCATCGGTATACTGCTTCATATGCGAACGGAAATCCGTGGGATCGGTAAACTTATCATTCTTTGTATACGCCCCGGAAAGAAAACCGTTGGCCAGCGGACTGAATGCGACAAAGCCGACATTAAGTTCCTCCAGTACCGGGAAGAGTGATTCATGTTCACGGGCGATCAGGGAATATTTGTTCTGTACTGCCGTAACCGGACATACCGCGTGTGCCCTTCTCAGATATTCCTCTGTTGTTTCGGAAATACCCCAGTGGGTGATCTTTCCTTCCTGCATCAGATCCTTCATGACGGAAGCGACTTCCTCGGGAGAAGTATTGTCATCAATCCGGTGCTGATAATAGAGATCAATGTGGTCTGTTCTGAGTTTTGTCAGTGATCCCTCAATGGATTTTCTGATGGAAGCCGGTGAGCTGTCACGGATCATCTTTCCGTTTTCATCCCAGAAGACACCGCACTTTGTGGCGATGACAACCTGATCACGGATGGGTTCAAGTGCTTTGCCGACAAGTTCCTCATTATAGGCTGTGCTTCCGTCGGCGTTTACACCGGTATAGCATTCTGCCGTGTCAAACATCGTATAACCCATGTCAAATGCTTCACGGATACGTTCAGCCATTTCCTTTTCATCCGAAGGTGCCCCATAGGCATGTGTCATACCCATGCAGCCCAGTGAAACAGCGCTGACCTTCAGGTCTTTCCCCAATACTCTGTACTTCATTTCTTACTCCTTATTTCACTTAATGCACGCATGACAAGATCATGGTCCTCTCTGTGCCGTAGTCCCGAAACAATAAACGCGCCTCTGTTTTCACCGCTGATGATATACGGAACACCTCCGCCGAACGGAGAAAGTGTTTCATCACCTGCCAGTTCCGGATACTCCTCCGGATGCCAGTAAAGATATATGGACGGCTTACCTGTCGTCTTTACGGTCTTTCCCTTGCGGTCAAGCCATTCAATACCCGGAATATCACCGCTGATGTACTGAAAGATAATATTGTTATCATACGTGACACGGATCTTTACCGGTCTTTTGTATTCTTTCTCAGCGATTCTCAGCACTGCGTTTCCGAAATCAAGAGCAGTCTGATTGTCAAAGGAATCGAATTCATTGACGGGTTTCTTCAGTTCTTCTCCTGTCTGATGCGCCATGCCCAGTCCTGAATCTTCTTCATGGAAGCTTCTGTTTCGTGACCGGTGATTTCGATTCCCTTCAGGATCACCGCTCCCTTACAGGTTTCCTCGAGGTCCTTTAACGCATTTGCGAAACCGCTGCCGCCGCTTGTAACAAGCGGTGCGATTACCCTGCCGTTCCAGTCGAAGTGGTCAAGGAATGTGAATACCGGCATCGGCATCGTCGCCCACCAGTTCGGGAAACAGAGATAGATGACATCATATTCCTCAATACTGTCCGGGAATGACTGTATGGCAGGTCTTGCATTCTGATCGAATTCCTCTTTTGCCTCATAGATCATCTTCATGTGATCCGGATTGTATGTTCTTACCGGAACGATCTCAAAGAGATCACCGCCGCACACCTGCTGAATATACTCAGCCGCGGTGTTTGTATATCCCTTTTCAAGATTGACAGTCTTCATGCCGGGAGCGATCGTTTCTCCCTTCATGGACAGAAATACTGTCAGAACCTTCATTTACTATTCCTCCACAACGGCGGTGAATGTGTCATCAGCCTTTTTCAGATATTCACTCAGTTCCGGATCTTCTGCCTCACCGAGATATGTAATGTAATACGGGGAAATATCTCCCTCACGGTAATTCATGCATAAGACATTCCATCCTTCATAGTAGTAAATGCCGTTCGGTTCGATCTTTGAGATCTTACGTCCGTCATTCTCCGGTTTAACGGGAAGCTCGCCGGTGAATTCGACATCGTGATTACGCTTCATGGTCAGGGTCACCGGCAGGATTCCTTCAATATCCCTGAGTGTCTTTGAATCTTCTGTCTTTACCGTGTATGTTTTTCCGTTAATGATAATCTTCATCTCAGTATGTGGAAGCGACAGACTTCGTCATCTTCCATCCTCCTTCCCTTCTGACAAACGTGCAGTCAAGACGCAGACGCCAGACATGTCCGGATCCGCCGTATACGGCTGCTTCGACTTTTGTATCACCCTTCATCGTGGCTTTTTCTCCGTTAATGACAACGGGTTCATGTTCGTGTTCACACCGGTAATAATTCAGCGTACCGTCCAGCAAGGCATCAAGGTATTCCTGCCGGTTCATCCTGACACCGGTCATATGAACCAGTACATAGGATTCATCCAGCACTTCCTTCAGCCCTTCCGTGTCTTTGCGGATCATGCAGTCATACATGGTCTCATAACAGTCAATAATCTGTTCTCTGTCATCCATCGCCGTATTTTCTCCTGTCACTTATATCTTAGCTGTCAGAAGAAAACGAACAATTTCCGTTTCCCCAGATAAAGATAAGTAATTCTTATATGAGATTACGCATACAGAAAACAGATGCCTTCATCAGACATCTGCTTCGCTGTTCACTGTCCGGATTGTGTTCCGTAGTAGAAATCCGTGCTGATCGTATCCGTCTCAATCAGGATACACTGCTGATGAAGCAGCCCGATCAGTTCATCGGCGGCTTTGTATACGTCTTCCTTCTCTGCCCCGTCGATATAGCATACCAGTGTATATTCGTGGGAACGTCCCCCGTCATCATCCGTCCAGGCGCCTGTCGCTTCCTGCAGCGTATAGCCGCCGAAATACTTCAGACAGACATTGTCTGCAATTTCCTTTACGTCCTCATTGGGATCACCGGGATTCTTTCCGGTTCCGACATACATGACATACTGTACGTCAGGTGCTTTTTCTGCCTCCTTCGGGCTGAGCAGTATGATCAGACATACCGCCGATAAGATCATTGACAGCACTGAAGTAATCAGAGCGGTCTTTATTGTTTTTTCATTCATCGCTGCCTCCTTGTCTGCGCATCCGTTTTCCGCCTGAGAGCAGCGGATGAAACGTTGTTTTTACAGCTCAATCAGTTCGTATTCCCGGACACCCATGCCGAGACGGTCTGCCACTTCCACCGTGTACTCACCGTTTCTTGTCGTTACTCTTTCCATGAAGTGATCTCTTCCCGGATCCTTTGATGCCTTGACGAAATCCAGACATGCCTGATCAATGGCAACCGGATCGGTGGAAATCAGGATACCGATATCCTTGAGACAGGGATCTTCGGCAACCGCGCAGCAGTCACAGTCAACCGACATATTGACCATTGCGTTGACGAATACCATGTTTCCGTTGAAGTGATCGGTCACTGCCGAAGCGGCTTCCGCCATGGATTCAAGGAATGCGTTCTGCGGCGGCAGATCGCCCCATACAACACCCTGATCCTCAGCACTTCTGTATTTGCCGGCAGAGTGAATGTTGACCTTTCCCGCACAGGAGGCGCACCCGATTGACAGCTGCTTCAGCGCGCCGCCGAAACCGCCCATCGGGTGTCCCTTGAAGTGAGACAGAACAAGCATCGAATCATAGTTCAGGATATTCTTTCCCATGATGTCTGATGCGAGATGTCTTTCGTGCTGACCATAGCGGTTGATCGGGAATTCGACATCCGGTCCTTCCGCATCCATGAGATCAACATTGAAATACTCATTCCAGCCGTGCTTCTGAATCAGTCTGATGTGTCTGTCGGTATAGTTTCTTTCGCCTTCATACGCCGTGTTGCATTCGACAACCGTTCCGCCGACATAGTCAATAATCGGCTTCCAGAACAGCGGCTTCAGGAAGTTCTGGTTTCCCGCTTCACCCGAATGAACCTTGACTGCCACTCTTCCTTCCAGCTTCTTTCCGAGTTTCTCATAGAGTCTGATGATATTTTCCGGTGTTATTTCTGTCGTGTAATAGATTTTTGATACCGAACCCATACTGAACCTCCTTTGTTCTCCTGTATGTTATTCCGTCACTGTTATGTTCACTTCTTTATTCAGCTCTCCCTCACCGCTGTCGGAAGTGATCCGGATCACTGTTTCTCCCGCATTCTCCGCATGCATGACACCGAATGCATCCACCGTCACAACATTCTCATCATCCGGTACAAACACCGGTGAAGCGGAATTCGGCTGCGGCAGCAGGGAAACGATGATCTGTCTGTACTCTCCCGCTTTGAGATCATATGATTCCTGATCTGTTTCCAGTGTTTCCGGCTGAACATATTCCATCTCTGATCTGTCCAGGATATGCAGAACACATTCCGCAGAAGCGCCGGACTGAAGATAAGCGCTGACCGTCACATCACCGGTCTTCTTCAGATGAATCACACCGAATTCATCCGCTTCTGCCGTTTCCGGATCCGAAGTGCGCCAGTGAAGATTGTTGTCGGCTGTATCTGACGGGACAAGTGTATACGGAACATCAAACCGTATGGCCTGCAGCTTTGTCCAGTATTCCCCTGCGCTGAAACAGACAGCTTCCGCCTGCATTCCTTCTTCATAAGGAATATAGGAAGCCTGCAGTTCCAGATCACCGTCTACCGTATCATATTCATACTTCTTCCCATCAGGCATTACCCATCCCGCAAAGAGATACCCTTCTTTGTCCGGTGCCGCGGGAAGATTTCCTATGGACCGATCCGGGAATACTTCCGTCTGGTATACTGTTTCTCCGTCCGCGGTAAATGTCACCGTATTATATACATGTGTCAGCTCTGTATCGATATTCCGGTTGATCCACTCACGCCTTGTGCTCATCCAGCTGCGCAACTGTTCGACGGACTCCCGGAAATTGATTTCCACCGTTCCGCCGTTTTCATCCGGCATCGGCCATCTCTGATCATCCGCTGTACGGGATGCTTCTATCTCATCCGCCCATGTGTCCAGCATTCCTCCGGTACGGATGACTTCTTCAATGATTCCGTCAAGCTTCTGCCATCTCTCTTTCAGAATCTGCTGATATTCCGGATTATAAGCGCGCAGATGATCAAGCCAGATCATATTCCGGTGAAGGAATCCTGCCGGATCATCCAGACCTCCGCCAAGAGAGAGATCAAAGTCCCAAAGAGGTCCCCAGTACAGCTTCCCGTCACGCTTCTTGTAAAGATATGTACTGGAAGTGATAAATGCGTCATGATTGCCGGAGAATTCCTGAATCCACCAGTAATCCGCAGCCGACTGCAGATCCATGTATTCCGAAATTGGAATACCGTCTTCATCACAGAAGTTATCAGAATAAATCACATCCTCCGTCTTCTGCAGATAAGAAGTAATATATTCCTTCTGTTCGTTTACTCCTTTTTCCCCTTGTGAATACTGGGGTTCCTCCAGACAGAAGCGGACCATACGGCCGGAAATAAACGTATTCTCTTCTGCCTCATCATAATCCGGATTCAGCGACATCAAATACCCGCCGGTAATTTCCGGCTCACCGGTATCTTCTTCCGTCAGTTCATCGATTTCGATCCGTGAGGAGCCGATCCTCACATTCTCACTCAGCACATAGCTTCCGTAATATTCGCCGTTGACGAACAGATCCACCGGAACAGACTCCGGTGTATATTCCAGACCGAGCTCTTTTCCCATATAGGAAATCACCCGGTTTCTCAGCATTGTCTCATCATACCTGTTCGCAAGAAGAACCCAGTGTTTATTTTCCCCCATACCGAGCAGATCAGCCTTCTCCGCAAGGGCAATCCGGTAAGGTTTCTTGTCAGCCGCCCAGGTTCCGTGACCCCTGCCCCTGATATAGGACAGTTCCAGTTCCCCGGAATCCGGGGTAAGATTGTCATCATATCCTTCAGGCACCGTAATCCGGATGGAAGCTCCTGAAGCACGGTAGCTGTGGTCCTCACTCTCATTGACCTTGTCGAATTCAGCCGGATCAATCGTCAGATAGACAACGGGAATTCCGTTGTCTGCCGTTTCCTGATTCCCGGCGGAACTGTTTTGGGAAGAACTGCTTCCCTGTGTGCTGCAGCCGCATACCAATAAAGACACGCACACGGAAAAAACCGCAGTCAGTCGTTTCATTGCAATACTCCTTGTCACAAAATACATGAATGTTCTGAGACATTCCCTTACATCAAGTATATAACAGACGTCCGATAAGAAAAACAGCGTACTCTGTTCACAATACTCTGTTTCGCAGTTTCCCGGAAAAAAATAAATGGCAGTATACGCCGGCGAATATACCGTTATGATATTTACCGTATGAGCCATCCTGCCTGCAGCCGTCTTTCATGGAGTTGTTTTTTTTCAGATACAGACGCTCCTCATGAACTCCCGATTTGTTAAAATGAATACAGTGAGGTTTCAGATTATGAACTATTCCATAGGTGATGTTTCCGAAGCACTGAATCTGTCCCGGGAAATGATCCGCTATTATGAAAAATGCGGTGTATTGAAACTGTCGAGGGATTCAGGAAATAATTACAGAAACTATGAGATCATGGATATCTTCTGGCTCATGGAATCCATGCAGTACCGCAGCTGGGGTGTCGGAATCCGTGAAATACAGGAATTGAGAAGTGAGGATTTTCATATCAGGACACCGCAGCTTCTGGATTCCTTTATCGCGTCTTTGGATCATGAAATCGACAGGAAATCTCTGTTAAGGGAAAGACTTTCTTTTCTTGCGGTCAAGCTGAAACAGAGCTTTTACAATCTCGGCAATATCTGGATCCAGTATATTCCCTCCTGTTACTGCTTTCATCTGGTTAACGGGAATGGTGACAGTTATGACAGACTGCAGGTGGAAAAAAATATCCGGGATATTTATTTCACTCCTGATGTCATGGGCTTTCTAGACTCCGGCGTCAGATGGAATAAGGATATTCAGGAATGGGTCATGCTGATTGATGAAGCCTTTGTCAAGAAGCTCGGTCTGCCGGTTCTTGAAGGCATGGAATATGTCAGAGGCGGACTCTGTGTCTGCACCAACGCAGATATCGGGGAAATCGGTGATTTCGACCGGAATGCGGCTGATCCGCTTCTTGCCTATGTCAATGATAAAAACCTGCACTGCAGTAATGGAATGATGGGTATGCTGATCGGCAGAGGATCAGTGAATGACTCTTTCCGCAGAATCGTCGAATTCCGTCTGCGTATCGAAGAGTAAAACCCTGAAACCGTTTCAGGGCAGTTATCATCATGGAATGAATCATATTTGTTAAATCATCCGCAGACAGCGGATTTTTCAGTCCTTTTCCGTGTGAAATGTTCACAGACTTTTTGGTCTTGACCCTGAAATCATTTCATCCCCGATACTGAAGACAGAAATGAGGAGAACAAACATGATTACAGAATTATTCACACCGTATCAAATCGGCAAATGCACAATTCCCAACCGTCTTGTTGTTCCGGCAATGGTTATGAACCTCTGCACAGAGGATGGCAGGATTACTGAACGCTATATCCGCTATATGGAAGAAAAAGCCAAAGGCGGATGGGGTCTTCTGATTACGGAAGACTATGGTGTCAATGAACACGCCAAGGGTTATCGCTGTATCCCGGGTCTTTATAATGATGAACAGATCCCCGGCAATATTGAGCTGACCAGCACGATCCATCAGTATGATTCCAAGATCTTTGCCCAGATCTATCATGCCGGCAGACAGTCCCGCCATCTGGTCAACGGCAACGTTCAGCCGGTTGCGCCTTCCGCAATCAAGGACACTTTCTGTCTTGATCTGCCGAAGGAACTGACAGTCGATGAAATTCATCAGATCGTTAAGGATTTCGGTTCCACCGCCAGAAGAGTCAAGGAAAGCGGCTTTGACGGCCTTGAGATCCATGCGGCTCATGGTTATCTGATCTGTGAATTCCTTTCCCCGTTCACAAACAAACGTGTTGATGAATACGGCGGATGCTTCGAGAACAGAGTCCGTTTCCTTGATGAGATCTATGCTGAAATCAGAAAGAATGTCGGTCCCGACTTCCCTGTACAGGTACGTATCTCTGCCAATGAATATCTGCTTGGCGGCAGAACAGAAGCGGATGCCTACGAACTGGTAAGGCATCTTGATGAAATCGGTGTTGACTGCATCCATGTCTCCAACGGTATGTACGCTTCTCCGATTGACAAGCAGATCATTGCCCCGATGTATACAAAGCACGCAATCAATATGGATGTCGCTGAACAGATCAAAAAGCTTGTCTCCTGTCCTGTCATCGTCACCAACAGAATCAACAACCCGAACATGGCGGACACTCTGCTGAAGATGGGCAAGGCTGACTTCATCGGTATGGGCAGAGGCTCTCTGGCTGATCCGTATCTGCCCAAAAAGGCAAAGGAAGGCAGATTCGAAAATATCCGTTACTGCATCGGCTGCCTGCAGGGATGTGAAGCCGGACTTCTCAATGATGACTGTGCCACATGCCTGGTTAATCCGCGCGTCGGCAGAGAATATGAAAAAGCAATAGAAAAGACTGACAGTCCGAAGAAAGATATGGTCATCGGCGGAGGTCCTGCCGGCCTGATGGCTGCTGAAACAGCTGCTCTGCGCGGACACAATGTCACAGTTTATGAAGCACAGGAAAGCCTTGGCGGAGCCTTCCGTTCCGCTGCATACCCTCTCGGAAAAGGTGAACTGTCCACATTCGTTTCCTCCCTCCGCAGAAGTCTCATCGATCTCAATGTTCCGGTTAAGCTGAACACGGAAGTCACGGAGGAAATGATCCGGGATGAAAAACCGGATACAGTCATCGTCGCAACCGGTTCCCGTCCGTTAAGACTGAACATTGAAGGCATTGACGGTGCCAATGTCATCACCGCTGAAGAAGCTCTTCTCGGTAAGAAAGACATCGGCTTCGGTCCCATTGTTGTCTGCGGCGGCGGTGAAGTCGGTGCTGAAACAGCCCATTACCTGACACAGACAAACCAGGACATCACAGTTGTTGAAATGCGTGATGATATCCTCAATGACATGATGCCTCTCTCCAGACAGTGCCTGCTCGGCTACATGAAGGAAACAGGCGTCAAAGTCATTACCAACGCAAAGGTAAGCAGGATCACTGAAACATCTGTTGAATACTCTGACAAGGAAGGCAATACCGTTTCCCTTCCTGCCGAAACAGTTATTTCCGCCTTTGGATACAAGGCATACAACCCGCTTGAAGAAGCAGCGAAGAAATACTGCAGC
The DNA here is from genome assembly GCA_902766435.1 of uncultured Erysipelotrichaceae bacterium. Classification (GTDB taxonomy): domain Bacteria; phylum Bacillota_I; class Bacilli_A; order Erysipelotrichales; family Erysipelotrichaceae; genus Bulleidia. The sequence continues at coordinate 11,297 of CACXDM010000108.1, forward strand.
GATGTCAGAACAGTCGGTTCCGCAGTCAAGGCAGGCAATGCCCTGACCGCAGTCCGCGAAGCATATGATGCCGCAATGAGCATCTGAACATAATCAGAAAAGGAACTGTTTTTCCTCAGAAATATCATCTGCAGGAAAAGGACAGTTCCTTTTTTCTGATCTGTAATCAGCCGCAGGATGTGAATATGATCATCTCCGGTCACTGCGTTCAGGTAACAGCATTCTGTTTTCCTTCATCCAGGAAAAGATGTACTCCTCCGCCTGCTCAAAAAGATCATCACGGAACCGGTGTCCGGCTCCTTCGATCACATGATAAGAGACATCCCGGTATACTTCCGCCGCCTTTTCGGAATACGAGATATCCACCAGATCATCATTGTCCCCATGCATCAGAAGCACCGGTCCCTCATATTCTGGTATCACACTGTATATATCGTAATTTCTGACATCCTCAGCGTATTTCCTTCCCAGGGTCAGCCAGCGGAAGTAAAAGGAATCAGGTACGGATGAAGGATCCGGATAAAGTTCTTCAAAGACATCGGGAATATTCAAAGCGGGAAAACAGAGGATCATTCCCTTCACATATTCCTTCATCTCTGCTGCGGCAATGGCGGAAGCCGCTCCGCCCTGACTTTCGCCGAGCAGAATGATCATATCCCTTTTCACAAAATCCCATTCACATGCGGAAGAAATGATTGTCTTCAGATCCTCCGCTTCCGTAAGCAGTGACATCTGCAGCGGATCCCCGTCACTTTCACCACACCCTCCGAAGTCAAAGCAGACCGCCGCAGCACCATGGGATGCGAATATGCGGCAGTATTTATGCATGGTATGCCGTTTCGCACCCAATACGTGGGAACAGATCACCAGCGGATACTTCCCCTCTGCAGGAAGCGGAAGAAAAAGATCCCCGCGCAGTGTCTTTCCGTCTTTGTCAGCTGTAATCTGCTTCTGTATGTATGCCGTATCCGTAAAGCGGCGCTGTCTGTTTTCTTCCATGAGAAATCTCCGTTTCAATGGTGTTATTTTCCTGTAAAACAAAGCTTCCGGACAAGTCATATGCCTGAAAAAAGACGGAAATCCTTCCGTCCTAACCGTTTTTCACCGGCTTTTCCTTCATGTCGAAACTGCCGAGATACCGTACTTCCTTTTCTTCCGTCACTTTCTCAATCTGTGTCTTTGTGATTCCTTTTTCATCCGTGACTTCAATGATGTAGTTGTAAGTGCCGAGGGCACTACCTTCGGGACGGTCATGAACCGTCACGAGTTCGAGTCCTGTCTCATGGATGACGGTAAGGATGTCATCAAAACGGTCCGCCGCGCATGAAGCGATGAATACGGCACGGGTATATCCGCTGCCTTCCGGTTTCTGTGTTGTCAGTACATAGAAGCGTGTCTTGTTTGCATCGGTGATCTGAATATTCTCAGCGAGGATTTCCAGTCCGTAGAGTTCCGCTGCTCCGGGAGCGCCGACTGCCGCAATGGAGGGATCCTTTTGCTGAGAAACATATTCCGCCGCAGCTGCCGTACTGGCCATCTCCTGTGTCACGGCATCGGGAAGATTCTCTTTCCGCCACTGTTCACTCTGGGTAATTCCCTGCGGGTGGGAACATACCGTCTTAATGTCAGTGAGCTGTGCACCGGGTACACCGAGCAGTGTCTGTGAGATCGGCAGGATGACTTCCCCTGTCACATAGATTCCCTCACTGTGAATCAGAGCATCCGCGTAATTCGTAACTGCTCCTCCGAGTGTGTTTTCCTGCGGGATCACCGCATAGTCTGCCCTGCCTTCCTTTACGGCAGCGATTGCCTCATCAACCGTGGCTTCCGGCATCATTTCCGATGCATCCGGAAAAAGAAATGCAGTGGCTTCTTCGGTATATGTGCCTGCCGGTCCGAGATAGCTGACACGCGGCTGTTCCATGAGTTCTGTTTTCTCCGTCACTTCGGAAACGGAAGATACTGCTGAAGCCTGTCCCGCGCAGCCGCATAGCGCAAGAGAAAGTACTGCCGGCAGGATCATTGCTGTTCTGATATGCATTCTGATTCCTCCTTTATTCCAGCGGTGCCTGGAAATAGTTGCCGATGATCCGTTCAACGCTGCTGACGGAAATAAACGCAGCAGGATCAACAGAATGAACTGCCTTGACAACATCACCTGTCTGATAGGCATTGACCGTAACCATCAGCATCGAATGGTTCTGATGGGAATACTCACCCATGCACTCCATTCTGGTAATGCCGTGGCGGCAGATCTTAAAGATCTCCTTGGATATTTCCTCGGGATGATCGGTAATAATCTGCATGTTTTTCAGCTTATAGCGCTGATGCATGCCGTTGATGATCTCCTTGGAAACATACTGGAAGATCATCGAATACAGCGCTCTGTCCCAGCCGAAATTCATGCCGGCAATCACAAGCACCATGACATTGACCGCAAAGATGTAATTCCAGACCGGCATGTTGAAGCGGGCAGCCAGATCAATCGCAATGAAGTCCGTTCCGCCGCTTGACGCGTTGCACCGGAGCGCTATGCCCACCGCAATACCGCTGACCACACCGCCGAATACCGCCACAAGCAGAGGATCCGTTGTAATCTGCGGCAGAACGAGAAACTGTGTCAGAAGTGATGTTTCGGTATACCAGAGAACGGAATACATCACGAACTTATGTCCGATATGTTTCCAGACAAGCATCGTTGTCAGGATATTCAGGGTAAAGTAGATGACACTGAATGATATTCCGATATGCATGTATTTTTCCAGCAGCAGTGAAATCAGTCTGGAAATACCGGCAAAGCCGCCGGGAAACAGATTCCCCGATTTGACAAAGGAATTCATCCCGAAGGAGTAGATGACGGCTGAAACGGATACACCTGCGATATACAGCCAGTCTTTTTTTGTAAACTTCATATGATACCTCAATATTTATTCCGGCTCCCCGTATTCGCCGTATTCACAGCCGATATGCGATGCTTCCGCATCTTCTATGAGAACCAGCCCCTCTTTTGTCTTTTCATACAGGCGTACGGTTCCCCATCCGTTTCCCCCGTTCCAGAGACGGTTATGTTTCTTACTGCCGTCCGGCGC
>CACXDM010000109.1 GCA_902766435.1 uncultured Erysipelotrichaceae bacterium
ATAAAATCCGAACCTTTTGATCTTTATTTGACAGCGTTTAAGCAAAATAGGGTTAAAAGTTCGGATTTATTAAAGGTTCGGATAAATGAAAAAACAGGAATCTCATTCCTGAGACTCCTGCTCTTCCTGATCTTCTTTCTGTTCGAGTATGTTCATGAATTCTTCGCCGGTAATCGTTTCCTTTGCGTAGAGATACCGGGCGATTCTGTCGAGATCACTGCGGTGTTCCTCCAGCAGTTTTCTGGCTTTTTCATGCTGTGCTTTGACGAGTTCCACGACTTTCACATCAATATCGGCTGCCGTCTGATCTGAACATGCAAGAGACGTATCTCCGCCGAGATACTTGCTGTTAAGTGATTCCATCGCAACCATATCGAAGTCATCGCTCATGCCGTATCTTGTGATCATTGCCCGCGCCACTTTGGTTGCCTGCTCGATATCATTCGAAGCACCGGTGGAGATTTCACCGAAGACGACTTCTTCGGCTGCTCTGCCGCCTGTCAGTGTGGCAATGCGGTTTTCCAGTTCCTTCTTTGTATACAGATAGTGGTTGCCTTCCTCGATCTGCATCGTGTATCCGAGGGCGCCGGAAGTACGGGGGATGATCGTGATCTTCTGTACCGGAGCGCTGTGTGTCTGCAGGGCAGCCACAAGGGCGTGTCCGACTTCGTGATAGGCTACGGTCAGTTTCTCATGGTCTGTGAGGATTGCGTTCTTTTTCTGATAGCCGGCAAATACGACTTCAATGCTTTCCTCAAGATCCTTCTGGCTGACGGCATCCCGTCCTTCCCTGACAGCACGGAGAGCTGCTTCATTGATGATGTTTGCCAGTTCCGCGCCGGAAGCGCCGGATGCCATTCGGGCAATGACGGTATAGTCTATATCCGGTTCGGTTCTGACTTTCTCCGCGTGGACTTTGAGGATTTCCTCTCTGCCTTTCATATCGGGCAGCTCTACCGGTACTCTGCGGTCAAAACGTCCGGGTCTCAGCAATGCCGGATCGAGTGATTCGGGACGGTTGGTCGCGGCCAGAATGACAACGCCGTTGTTTCCTTCAAAGCCGTCCATTTCCGTCAGGAGCTGATTCAGTGTCTGTTCTCTTTCATCGTTGCCGCCGATGTTTCCGGTATTTCTCTTTCCGCCGATCGCGTCAATTTCATCGATGAATACGATACAGGGTGCCTTTTCCTTGGCCTGTTTGAAGAGATCACGCACCTTGGAGGCGCCCATACCGACAAACATCTCGACAAATTCGGAACCTGACATGGACAGGAAGGGAACATTGGATTCACCGGCAACTGCTTTTGCAAGCATTGTCTTACCGGTCCCCGGAGGACCTACCAGAAGAATTCCCTTCGGCATCGTGGCGCCGATTTTGGCGTACTTGGAAGGATCATGCAGGTAAGTGACGAACTCCTGCAGGCTTTCTTTCGCTTCATCTTCGCCGGCCACATCCTTGAAGCGGATGCCGTCCTCTGTCTGGTTGTATACTCTCGCGTTTGATTTGCCGAGATTGAACAGCGAACCTGCACCGCCTCCGCTTCCCCGGCTCATGATGAAACGAAGCAGGAATGTAGCGAAGAACATCGGCAGAACCCATCCCAGAATCAGACTGATCCAGGGGGAAGTGGGTGTGACAATCTCGGAAGTGAATTTGACATCTGCTTCATAGAGGCGTTCCGTCAGCTGCGGGTCATCCATCAGACCGGTTTTATATACAGTCTCATCACCTTTCTTCTTGTAAAGGATCTGGTTGGACTGCACTTCAACTTCTTCGATCTCCTTTGCGTATGTTTCGGTAATGAACGTACTGTAGGAAGATTCAACGATCTTCGCCTGGTCCATCTGCGGCAGCATGAACAGATTCATCAGTATGAGGATCATTATGACTACCGCGTAGTAGTAAATGATCGGTTTTTTCGGTTTCCTATCCTGTGAGTTATTCATATTTATATCCTCCCTCACATATAAAAGAGTTTAGCACACATGTCACGAGAGTGCTAAATGATTTGCCTGATATTTTGTGTGAGATTATGTGAGGGAAGACAAAGGTCTCTGTATTATAATGGTCGCATGAGCAGAAAAAGACTGAAAAAAAGCGCGCGTATCGGAATCGGGGCAGTTCTGATCACCGCTGCGGCAGCAGGGGGATATCTGATTTTCGCGAATCAGCCTGAGCCTGAGCCGGAAGTGATTGTTACTCCCGAACCGACCCCGGAGCCGACTCCCGAACCGACCCCGACACCAGTCATAAAGGAAGACTATGAATTCTCCGATGAGGAACTGTTCAGGCTGAAGCAGGAATACGCGGAGGATTATGATATTGATTCTTCACTGCAGGGAATTCTTGTGTTTCAGAGCGGGCTGATTGAAGAACCCGTGTTTCAGGACAGTGACAATACATATTACCTGTACCATAACTGGCGCACCGGGGAATACCGTTCCTGGGGATCGATTGCGATGGACTATGAAAATGTCTTTGAAGAAGATCAGAACAGCACAATCTACGGTCATTATGTCTATCCCGAACGGTCTGCCGACAGAACAATCATGTTTACACCGCTGGCGCTTTTGATGGATGAAG
>CACXDM010000110.1 GCA_902766435.1 uncultured Erysipelotrichaceae bacterium
AACTCGATCCGGGCGAAACACTGAAGAATACCGTAACGGCACCTCTTTATCCGTCCGTAGAACAGTCGTATGATCCGCCCGTTTACGAATATACATATCTGCTGTCTCCGGCTTCTTCCTGGAAGGAATTCGGATCACTGGATATCAGAATCATCACACCTTACTTCATGACGGATCAGAGAGACTCTGCATTCGTTAAAACGGATGACGGATACGAAATGTCATCAGAAACGCTGCCGGAAGGGGAACTGCAGTTCACGATGTGTACGGTTCCTGATCCGAAAAAGGACAGCAGCGGGAATCTTTATCTTCTTGTATTCCTGCTTCCGTTTCTTGCGGCAGGCACCGCAGTCATTCTTCTGATTATTCTGCTGGCAAAGCTTCTGAAGAAAATGATGAATCGAAAATGATCTGTTCTTCTGAACAGACAAAGATGGGGAACTTATGGCAAACAAACACAATGAACTTCGTCTGGGATATGTGACACAGCTGTATTATGACTGCTGTGATCAGGCAGTCCCGAAGCAGCTGGATCTTCTGGCGGAATGGTTTCCGGACCTGCTGATCAAAGAAGAGGAGAATCCTGACAACCGGAAAACAGAAGCGGAATATATCGATACGGAATATATGATCCATGCGGTCAGATACAACGGCAGTCTTTATGCCGGAGGCAGTAAGAGAATCTCACAGATTACCGGCCGACTGACCGGAACAGCCAAAGGAAACCAGGAAAAGGAAAGAAAGACAGCTGTATTAATACAGAAACATCTTGCAAGGCTCATGGTGGATGACATGGATGTTCTTCTTGATCTCAGAGACAATGTCACAGGTCATCTGGACAGACTGACAGAAGAACAGCTCAGTAGTTTTGACGAAAGCGTATTTGACTTCATCATGGAACTCGCTGAAGGCAGAGCTGCAAAGTCGGCATATGAAATTGACAGTGAGCCATTCCCGATGGATGACGAGGCATTTGATATGATTGTTTACAATGCCGGCTATCAGCTCTCTCTCGGTGACCGTCTTGGTCTGATCAATGCGTATTTGTGGCTGCTTCTGGGAGGTTTGTTAAGGAATGAAGCCGCAAGACCTGCCAGGATCTTTGACAGTTCCTTTGCGCCGGCTTACCGCCAGGTATCGGAAACACCCGATCTTCGCAGCAAACTCCATTTTCTCTTTTTCCCGGAACAATATGAAAGTGTATATTACGGGGATGATTTTGAATCCCGTTTTCCGGATATCATCTGGAAATGTGATTCTTGCGGTGACGAGCTGAACCGCCAGGAAGGGTTTGATGACCACCTTCCTGTATGGCAGTGCCGCAAGTGCGGATATCTGAATGAGATCTCAGCTGATCAGATTTATGACAGCGATGAAGACTACGGGAACGGAATACATACCACAGACGAAAAAGAACTGAAAAAGGCAGTGGAAAGAAGGAAAAAAGAACTAGGGAAATAATCTCATTTATTGCCGGGATGCTTGAAAACAATTTGAAACTCATCAGGAAAAAGAGATATTCCGAAATTAAAAGGGACGTGCTATTCTAATTGTGTAAAGGATCACCGATGACGGTTGTCCAGAATATTTCACGAAAAAGATCGCTGCATCTTGCTGGACGGGCGATCGTTTTTCGTATTCATATATGATGCAAGCTGAAGGCCAAAGCCGACAGATGTAATAACAAGAGTTATTACTGCAATCACTGTATCAATACTAATCATAGTGACCACCTCCTTTGGCGAAAGAAGTGCTTTTGGAGGGAGCCGCCACCTCCCCTGATGAGGAGGGCAACCGCCACCGTTATGGTGATCCTGCAGGTATCCCTGCACCAATACTATTCTCTGGAAAATGAAGATTCCTCAAAATCCGCATCAACTTACGTGGAACGGGGAATTGTAAACAAAAGGAATGATGCTAAAATAAAAAAGAAGGATCACCGATGACGGTTGTCCAATAAACTTAACGAAAACAATCGCTAATCTTCGTGGGACCGGCGATTGTTTTTCGTATTTATATATGATGCAAACTGAAGGCCTAAGCCGACAGCAGTAATAACCAGAGTTATTATTGCAATCACTGTATCAATACTGATCATAGTGACCACCTCCTTTGGCGAAAGAAATGCTTTTGGAGGGAGCCGCCACCTCCCCTGATGAGGAGGGCAACCGCCACCGTTATGGTGATCCTGCAGGTATCCCTGCACAGATACTATTGTCAGAAAAAATGAGATTCCTAAAAAACAGTGAAGATTAATATTTTCAGCCGTCATTTTGGAAAAATCTTGGGCATTCATTTAATGGATGTCCTTTTTTAGTATGAAAACGGATATGAATCATGGCGATGGGGAAAAACATGAATATTCGGTAGGAGAGATCTGCTCCTTGACAGGTGTAACCAGAAAAACACTGTTCTATTATGACAGGACCGGACTGCTGAAACCGGCATACAGACACGGATCCCAGGAACATAAACGGTATGGAAATACTGAGTTTCAGAGGCTGATCAGGATTCTGGATTACCGTGAAGCTGGACTTTCAATCGGTGAAATCAGAAAGATTCTCGATGATCCGGATTGCAGCCGGAAGGATCTGTTTGCGAAGGTGCTGGACAGACTGATCAAAGAAAAAGCTGAAAAAGAGAAGCAGATCCAGAAAGTGAAGGAATATATTCGTTCTTTTGATATGCCGTGATATCTATCGTCTTGACCGTTCCGCAGGGAACGGAATTATTTTCAAAGTATAGTGATTACAATTTGGAGGATCAGATGAAAACAATCAGAAAGATCATTCTGTCGGCAGTTCTTTTAATGTCAGTCAGCAGCTGCAGCTCCGGAAAAAAGGTTACTGAAGAGTCCTCGGCTTCATCCGAAGTCAGCGAAGAAAAAGTGAAAATGGAAGAAATGGAAATCTACGGTATAAAGATCAATGTTCCGGAAAACAGTACTGTTGGCGAAAAAGACGGGTGGACAATCATTAAAAGCAGGCAGTCGGATACCGGCGTTAAAATCAAAACAATCTCAGCTGCGGAAACCGGTAAAATCGGTGCTTTCTGTGATGCTGCTGAAAAGGAAATTGATAATGACCCGGAAAGAACAGATTTCATGGGCGGATGCAGGTTTGCGTATATGACGGAGACTTTAAACGGAACAATGACGAATCCGACATCTTTGTATATTTACCCCGTAAAAAACAATGAGATTTACGTTCTGGCAATCGTGTATAACATGGATTTTGAAGAAAGCATCAAAAATGCAGATTATAAAAATGCGGTTGTGGCAGATACACCGAGTCAGCCGGAGGAAACGAAAGAGCCTGAACCGACACCGGAGCCGGAAGTGACGGAAGAACCGCAGGCAGAGGAAGAAGAACAGACAACAGAAGATAATTCAATCGAGTTTGAAGAGTTTAAGAAGAAGATCGATGATATTGAGGCATTCTTCGATTCATACGTTGAATTCATGAAATCCTATGATATGACGGATGTTTCGATGATGTCGCAGTACCTTGACATGCTTTCCAAATACGAAGACGCAATGAATGCTTTGGATGCAATCGATGAATCCCAGCTGACACCCGAGGAAGATGCTTATTACACACAGGCAATGCTGAGAATTGACAAGAAACTGATCGAAGCAGCGGAAGCGATGAACTGATTATCTGATCAAGGCAGAAATAAGCTTGTTCCTGTAAAAGAACGGTCTTCCGTATTGGATCAGAGTGAGAAAAACGGGGCGGATTAACAGTCCGCCTCTGTATTGAGGCAGACCGTTCCTTGCGGAACAACCTGCCGGAATCTTTGGAGGTGTGAAATGAATTACGATCAGAAGGATCTGGCGGAAACACTGGATCAGTCAGACAGAAGGAAAGTACTCCTGTTTACGGGTATTCCGTATTATGCGCAGGGTGTTCTTGCGCTTGTTATGGGGGTGATCTGTTTTCTGAACAACAACGTCTATTTCGGGCTGTTGTTTATCGCTTTTGTATTTATATTTGCGGTGCTTGGCTCAGAAGGGTTTTTCGTTTCGGAAAAAAGACAGACAGAGTTGGTCACTTCGGGTCTCGTGTCGATGAAACTGCTGGATTTAAGAAAAACCGGTACCAAAGTCAGCCGGGAGGATGCTGATTCCATACGTTTCAGATACGATCCCATTTTCCGGGAAAAGATCATTGATAAAGTTCATGAAGCACAGGACAAGGATTACGAAAACAGAGTTCATACCGCAGAAGCAGAACTGAAGAGACTGAAAAAGGCAAGAGTGGACAAACTGAATGAAATCATGCTGAAGAGGTGGATTAAAGTAGATGAATATCTGTCCTACAGTCCGGAAGAGGGCAGGTTCAATCTGCAGGGACAGACTTATCCGTTTAATGCTGTTCGGAGCGCTGAAATCAATGAACGGACCAAACGCCATTTTCTGACGGTTTACTGCACACACCTCGGCGTGATTGTGAATATCAGCGGTTTTTCAAGAGAAGTGGTGATTCTTGATTCCGAAATTGAGAAAAGTGATGAGGAATACAGCGAAGCCTTTACAAAAGCTGCCCGGATGACAGAAGCGTTTCAGACAATATCAACAATGCCCGTGCCTTCCTATGTGATTCCGCCGGATGAAAATCCGGAAGTGCTTGCACTGGATGAAAAGATCGATGAAGCGGAAATCCGTCTGAATGAAGAAATATCACATGTGCCGGATTATGCTGTTCCGGCGCGTTATCTCAAAGAGGTTGACTGAAATTATGTTTGATTTGGAAAAAATACTGACCAGACAAGTCAGAAAATATATTGAAATGGCTTTTGCGGTCTGTCTGGTTCTTGGAACACTCAGTCTTCTCCATACGGGAAAGACGAACGGCAAAACTGAGGAAACCGTAAAAACGGCAGAAAACACAGCGGAATACAATGTATATTTTGTCGTCGAAAACGGTGTGAATCTGATGATGGCCAAATATGATATTGATCTTTATGTGGATGATCAGAAAATCGGCACAGTTCCAAACGGAAGTGTATTTGAAAATACAGTTTCATTCAAAGCCGGAGACCATGTATTCACCGTCAGGAAAAACACTGACTCATCCGTAAAGGCATCATACTCATTTTCACTTAAGGAAGACGCAACGCTTGAATGTGATCTGAAAGCACACACTTCTTCCATTGATATTGAGAACTTCACATTTACTTCAGGTATTGAAAAACAGATTGAAATGGAAAATGTCACCGGTATGGTTTACGGTGATGCACTGAAGCTTCTGAATGACAAAGGATTTTCGAATGTGACACACGATGAAGCGAGTGATATTCAGAATGACGGAAACTGGATTGTTACAGGTCAGAATATCGAACCGGGCGTAATGACTAAGGAAAAGACGGAAATCATTCTGATATGTATAAGAATCAATGATTATGTTACGGGTATTTTCAAGGACATGAACCTGACGGAAGTGCCTGCAGCGGCGGAAGAAAACGGTTATACATCCGTCATATATAAAGACAGAGACAGCGGAGAAGTCATCAATGACATGATTGCCGGAGCGGATGAAGAATATCTGAAAAACAGTTATGTTGATTCCGCAGAGGCAGAAGGTTTGAATGATGGTGAAGTGGAACTTTCGGTATACTATTCTGAACCGGAGAAAGAAGTCAGTTTCTCAGAAGAATATGGCTTCCGGGCTGCCGTAACAGCGCTGACAAACTATTATGCTCTGGATGTGTTTGAAGACGGTGTTGAAGTTCCGGAGAAATTCCACAGTTTCGCGGATACGTCAGGGAATACTGAAGAATACTATATGTCAGTCGTTTCAAAGGGAAAATGGAGCGGTAAGTCTGAGGACACCTGGCATTGCGAAGGGCTGAAACTTGAAAAAAAGGCATATGGTCTTGAAGTCCGTGTCTCTCTTGATGTTTCTTTTGACGGTGAAAACTATATCATTACAAACATTGAAGATATGAACGGCACAAGTGATCAGGATACTGTTGTTTATGATGAGGAGGCTGTATATTTCACTGTTCCGCATTCCCTGGTTGAAGAAGACAGAAGCGGTGAACCGGAAGTGAAGACAGCCGAATTACCGGAAGGTGAAACGGCAATGTCTGCGGAGGACTATATATGGTTTCTTGAACAGGCACTTCAGTTTGAAGATTATGATATCGAACTGGTTGATGATGTGATTTATATCCGCATTTATATGGAAGGCAGTTCGGAAGCGGCATATTATGCGAAGAATGATGTGTCAAATATGCGTGATACATGGAATTCCACAGTGGAAGGGCTGAAAAACCTGACAGCACAGTTTAAGGAATCAATGGAGATGCTCGGTCTGAAAGATTACCATGTGGCAATTTTGTTAATGAATGATCAGAATCGGGAGAATACACTGTTTGCGGCAGTTGACGGAAAAGTTGCTGCAGATGTTGTGAATGATGATTAACGGAGATCCGGTCCTTTCGGCCGGATTTTTTCTTTTTTTGCCGGTTAGTCTGATATAATTCGGGTGAAGGAGGATGAGAGTATGAGAGTGATCTGTCTTGCTGAGAATACCGCCGGTTCGTCTGCGTGCGGCACGGAACACGGATTATCATTCTATATTGAGACAAAACATCATAAAGTGCTGATGGATACCGGGGCTTCCGGTCTGTTTGCGGAAAATGCCGTAATAAAAGGGGTTGATCTCTCTGCTGTGGATACAGTCGTCATCTCACACGGGCATTATGACCATGGCGGGGGACTTCCTGATTTTCTGAAGCTGAATCAGAAAGCCGTGATCTATTTACAGGAATCCGCCTTCAGAGAGTTCTGTTCCGTTCACGAAGAAGGACCGGTATATATCGGTCTGCCTGAGGAGCTGAAGGATGAGGAAAGAATCACGAAGATCAGTGGAAATCTGAAGATCGATGATGAATTATCTCTGTTTGCTGGGATGAATACCGTCCGGGATATTCCTTCAGCCAACAGCAGTCTGAAGGTGAAAAGCGGAGAAACACTGGAAGCGGACGACTTCAGTCATGAACAGTGCCTTGCCGTAAAGGAAAACGGGAAGTATTATCTGTTCTCCGGCTGTGCCCATCACGGTATTCTGAATATTCTGGACCGTTTTGAGGAACTGTACGGCAGAGAGCCGGACGGGGTATTCAGCGGCTTCCATATGAAGAAGAAAACCGGGTATACGGATGAAGACATCAATATGATCATCGATACCGCTCTGCAGCTGAAAAAGCATAAAACATGGTTCAGAACATGTCACTGTACGGGAACTGCTCCGTATGAGGCGATGAAGAAAATCATGGGAGATCAGCTGTCATATATACACAGCGGTGATGAAATGATCATCAGTTTGGAAAAGAAGAAGAGGGAATATATGAAGATGCATAAACTGTTTGCCTGGGGGACTGTCTTCTGCTTTGCGATGACAATGATTACAGGCTATAAGAGAAAATGAAAATCCACTGCAGTTCCACCGGCCGGCTGTGATCCGTATTGTATAATCATCAGGAAGATGATGATCTTCGGGAGGATAAAATGAGCCTTGACCGGTTTATTGAAGCACAGAAATATGATTATGCCCGTGCTTTAAGAGAGATAAAAAACGGAAAGAAGACATCGCACTGGATGTGGTATATATTTCCTCAGATTGAAGGGCTGGGCGGATCCCCGACAGCACGGAAATATGCCATCCGTTCGGCAGAAGAGGCTGAAGAGTATATCCGTCATCCGCTGCTCGGAAACAGACTGAGAGAGATCTCGGAAGAACTGCTGAAGCTGCCCGGAAACGATCCGGTGAAGGTCTTCGGCTTTACAGATGCACTGAAACTGAAGTCCTGCATGACATTGTTTTCCATGACGGCGGATGATCCTTCCGTTTTTCTTCAGGTACTGCGGAAATATTACGGCGGAGAAAAATGCATCAGAACTGCAGAATTTCTGAGCGGGCTGCCGGAAATCGGCGGATGAGAGTGAAAACAACCGCTTTCATCGAAAAAAACTATATTTATTCGGCGGGTTTCCATTAGACATTGACAGGTGAAATCATTACAATGTTCGGCAGGAGGTACGAAAATGGCTAAATCAAATGGTGTAATGATGCAGTATTTCGAATGGTATCTTCCGGAAAACTCAGGATTATGGAAACAACTGAAAGAAAAAGCACCGGAGCTCGCGGCGAACGGAATCAATGCGGTCTGGATGCCGCCGGCGTATAAAGGACAGGCTGGAAACAAGGATGTCGGCTACGGTGTATATGATATATATGATCTCGGAGAATTTGATCAGAAGGGAAGTGTGGCTACCAAGTACGGCACACGTCAGGAATACCTGGATGCGATCGAAGCTCTCCATGAGAACGGTATTCAGGCTTATGCGGATATCGTTCTGGACCATATGATCGGCGCGGACGAAGAGGAAACGGTCAGCGCGGTACAGAGCGCTGAAGATGACCGCAACCGTCCCGTATCCGATAAACATCAGATCAGCGCATGGACAAAGTTTACATTCCCGGGAAGAAACGGGAAATACTCGGATTTTGTCTGGGACCATACATGCTTCAGCGGCGTTGACTATGACGCAAATACGGAACAGAAGGCGATCTACAACTTCAAAGGCGAAGAATGGAGTCAGAAGACCGACCATGAAAACGGCAATGCGGACTATCTGATGGGAGCCAATATCAACTTCAGCAACCCGAAGGTTGTCCATCATCTCAGAGAATGGGGTCTCTGGTATCTGGATACAACAAACGTGGACGGTTTCCGTCTTGATGCCGTAAAGCATATCGACAGTGACTTCTATCCGATCTGGCTGAAAACGATGCGTGAGATCAAGGGAGAGGAATTCTTCTCTGTCGGTGAATACTGGAACGGTGACAGAAACATACTTGAAAACTATCTGGATGCGGTAGGCAGATGCATGTCTCTGTTTGATGTGCCGCTGCACTTCAACTTCCATCATGCGTCACTGTCCAACGGTCAGTTTGATATGTCAAAGCTGCTGGAAGGCAGTCTTGTGGAAACAGATCCGGAGATCGCGGTAACGTTTGTCGACAACCATGACACGCAGGCCGGTCAGTCTCTGGAAAGTTCTGTGGCAGAGTGGTTTCTGCCTCATGCATATTCCGTTATCCTGCTGAGGGCGCAGGGATATCCCTGCATCTTCTACGGAGATTACTATGGACTGGCTTCCCGTGAAGGAAGAAATTATCAGGATATGATCAACCTGATGATCAAACTGAGAAAAGAACGTCTCTATGGTGAACAGCACGATTATTTCGATGATCCAGATGTTGTCGGCTGGACACTTGAAGGTGATCCGGAACATAAGAAGAGCGGTTATGCCGTAATCATGACAAACCGTGAAGCCGGTGTGAAACAGATGTATGTCGGTAAGCATCATGCCGGTGAAACATGGAAAAACGTACTGACGAATGATGAAAACACGGTAAAGATCGACGAAGATGGAAACGGTGTCTTCTATTGTGAAGCAGGTTCAGTCAGTATCTGGTCAGTCAAATAAACATCAGGCCGGTGGAAACACCGGTTTTTCAATACAAAAAAGAATGCCTCAGGCATTCAGTTTCACTTGTTCAGATAATGGTCAAACAGATAATGTCCCACGCCGCCTTCGGCACAGGAATACTCCGTGATGTCATCTGAGATCTTTTTCGTCATTTCACTGCCGTTGGCAAGACATACACCCCAGCCGCTTTCCGCCAGAAGAGGATTGTCATTTTCATTGTCGCCGAAAGAGATGACGTTGTTCAGGGAAATACTGTGCTTCTCTGCATACCGCTTCATGCCGGTGCCTTTGTCAAAGCCCTTATGCATGATCTCCACGGTTCCCGGGAATGTACCGACAATCTGCCAGTCATCACTGTACCTTGCCAGGAATGTGTCACGGATCTCCTGTTCATATGCCGGATCTGTCCGGAAGAGGAACTTGAATGCCGGCTTTTCACAGAACCCGTCAATATCACCGGTCTTATCCTCAAAGATAAAGCCGTGTCTTCTGGCCGAGGCAAGAAGCTCTTCATTCATGTTCAGGGCATTGTGATTACCGCCGCCTTCCGCGTTAACGGCAATATTGTATTTATTGATCAGCGGCAGCATGTACTCCAGTATTTCCTTCATCTCTTTTCTTGACATCAGGTCGACCTGCCAGAGGGAATCATCCTCACGGTCATAGAGCTGGCCGCCGTTCATGCCGATGACAAAGTCGAATTCGAAACCGAGACCCCATTTCTTTCCCATATTCTTCAGCTCATCCGTAAGCTCTCTTCCGGTCGCAAGGCCGATTTTCACACCATCCTGATGGAGCTGTTCAAATGCATCTTTCACCACTTCGGGCAGGCTTCCTCCTTTGGCTGTCAGTGTCATATCGATATCCGCAGCCAGTACTTTTATTTCATCAATCATATTCTGCTCACTTTCCTCAGGTATTATACCCGGATTCTCTTTTTTGGAAACAGGATAACGTCCAAATCATCTGCTGATTCTGCTAGAATGAAAAAAGAAAAACAACAGAATGGAGAATCATATGAGCAAAGTATCCGAAACAACAAGAGAAAGCTGGATTATGAGTACGTTCCCGGAATGGGGAACATGGCTGAACGAAGAAATCGAAAGAACGGAGGTCAGACCCGGATCGGTAGCGATGTGGTGGCTCGGCTGTACGGGAATCTGGTTCAAGACGCCCGGCGGAGCGAACATCACGATTGACCTTTGGGCAGGCAACGGCAAGAGAACACACGGTGACGGAAAGATCAAGGTCGGCCATCAGATGGCAAACATGGCAGGTGTCAGAAAGATGCAGCCGAATCTCAGAGCAGTACCGTTTGTGATTGATCCCTTTGCGGTAAAGCACGTGGATGCCGTATTGGCTACACATTATCATCAGGACCATATGAGCGCCGAGTTTGCGGCCCATGTCATTCAGTCCGGCATGACGACCACAAACGAAAAGGGAGAAGAGATCCCCGTACCGTTTATCGGACCGGCAAAATCCGTTGAGACATGGGTGAAGTGGGGCGTTCCGGAAGACAGATGCATTACCGTCAAACCCGGCGATGTCATTAAGATCAAGGATCTTGAGATCCTCGCTCTGGATTCCTTTGACCGCACCTGCATTGTTACGACAGATTCCCAGGGACCCGACAGAGAAGAACTTTACGGCAAGTGTCCGACCGACATGGATGAAAAGGCGGTTAACTACCTGGTGAAGACACCCGGCGGAAATATCTATCACAGCGGAGATTCCCACTATTCCATCTATTTCGCAAAGCACGGCAAGGACCACGATATTGATGTCGCATTCGGTTCCTTCGGGCTGAATCCTGTCGGCATTCAGGACAAGATGGAATCCACCGATATTCTGCGTATGGCAGAGGCGCTGAAGTGCAAAGTTGTGATTCCCATTCACTATGATGTCTGGACGAATTTCATGGCTGATGTCAATGAGATCAAGGTCCTTTACGATATGAGAAAGGACAGACTTGATTATCAGTTCCATCCGTTCTTCTGGGAAGTCGGCGGCAGATATATCTATCCCCAGGACAAGGACAGACTTGCATATCATCACGACAGAGGATTTGACGACTGCTTCGACTATGAGCCGAATGTTCCGTTCCGCTCTGTACTCTAGGGGGTCATATTATGAGCATACTCGTGCTGGACATCGGCACGACCAGTATGCGGGGAATCCTCTATGAAAAAGACGGCAGGAAGCTGGCTGTCAGCCGGAAGAAGAATCATCTGATCTTCCTCGGTGACAGTCTGATCGAAGAAGATCCCGATGAATTTACCGGCAACGCGGCTGATATCATCTGTGATCTTCTGGCAGACGGAGAAGCGGATGTTGAAGCGGTGGCAGTCACCTCCCAGCGCTCCAGCATCATTCCCGTTGACCGTAACGGAAAGCCGCTTCTTTCCGCGATCATGTGGCAGGATACCCGCAACAGGGAAATCTGTGACGAACTGTCCGCATATAATCATGAACTGTTTCAAATGACCGGCGCTGAAGTCAGCACGGTCTTTTCCGGCAGTAAGATGACATGGGTCAGAAGAAATCAGAAAGAGATCTATGAGAAGGTATACAAGTTCCTGAATATACCCGAATATGTGTGTTTCTTTATGACCGGTGAATTTGTTTCAGATCTTACATACGGCAGCCGCACCGGTTTAATGAATCTGCGTACCGGGAAATGGGATCCGGATATTCTGAAACTTTATGAAGTGGAGGAAAGACATCTGTGCCGGCTGATTGAACCCGGTCAGACTGCCGGTTATGTAACGGAGAACTTCGCTGCTCTTACCGGTCTGAAGAAGGGAATACCCGTAATTCACTGCGGCGGTGATCAGCAGTGCGCGGCTGTCGGCCACGGAATCCTTTTCGCCGGAGATCTTTCCATCACGGTCGGCACCGGCGCGTTCATCGCTGCCGATGTGGATGAACTGCCCGATCCGCTTCCTTCCGGCATGATCTTCAACTGTTCCTCCGTCAGAGGAAAGTATACTGCCGAAACAAACGTACTGAGCTGCGGCGCCGCCCTTGACTGGTGCGCCCGGGAACTCTACGGCATGGATCATACCGACTATGGCATTCTGGAAGCGGAGCTGAACAAGGAAAACTTTGTCAGCAGCTGTCTTGTTGTGCCGTATTTCAGCGGCAGGGGAGCGCCTGACTGGGACCATGACGCAAGAGCGGTGTTTTCCGGTATTACAACCGCCACAAGAAGAAGCGAGATCTTCAAAAGCATTATGGAAAGCATCTTCATGGAAATTGCCGGTCAGATCGAACGGATATCGGAGACGGTTCCGGTGAAGGATATACGGATCGGAGGCGGAATGACGGCTTCCGGGGTGCTGAATCAGCTGCAGGCGGATATTTACGGCAGACCCGTACATGTCACAAAAGATCCTGAGGCGACTGCTTTCGGCTGTCTGATTACGGCGCTGTGCGGGATGGGAAGATACGCTTCCGCAAAAGAGGCGTATGACGATCTTGCCGTAAAGGATGAGGAGATCTTTGAACCGGATCTTCAGAAAACAGAACAATACAGAGAGAAAAGAAAAGAGATGAATCATCTCTATGAAACGATCCGGAAAGGAAGGAAATCATGAAGGTAACGAAAAAGAAAATCGGTGAACTGAATAAATGCTATGCCGTATCGACATTCTTCTATGACGGTGCGCCGCATCTGATCTGCGCGGCGGAAAAACAGGATCCCTGTTTTGCCTTTGATCCGGAAGGAAATTATACGGAAACACTCTGGGAGGGACCGGGCGGTGTCATGACGCTGCTGCAGGCGCCGGATGAGGAGCCGGTGCTGCTCGCAACCCAGAAATTCTATTCGCCCAACGATTCGGCTGAAGCGAAGATCGTATACTATACAAAGGAAAAAGAAGGATGGAAATGCAGTGTTCTCTGTGATCTGCCGTTTGTCCACCGCTTCGGCATTGTCAAAGGAAAAGACCGCAGTTATCTGATTGCCTGCACGCTTAAGTCAGCGCATGCATTCAAAAATGACTGGACGTGTCCGGGAAGAATCTGGACGGCTGAACTGCCGGCGGATCTGAAAGAATATTCAACGGAACATCAGCTGGTCATGGAACCGCTTGAAAGCGGTCTGTACAAGAATCACGGCTTTGCCGTACATGAAAAGGAGGACGGCACTTCCTTTGCGGTTGTCGGTACGGAAAACGGTGTATTCATTGCCGAACCTCCGGCAGCAGCAGGAGGAGAATGGCATTGTGAGAATATTCTTCCGGTTCCCGCAAGTGATGTCCTTTATCTTGACTTTGACGGTGACGGGGAAAGAGAACTTCTGGTTCTTTCACCGTTCCACGGGGATACGCTTTCCGTATATAAAGACAGCGGGGAAGGCTTTGTCAAAGTATGGCAGAGAGAAAAGAAGATGCCCTTCATCCATGCCATATGCGCCGGAGAAATCAACGGTAAGACAGCTGCCTTTGTCGGAAACCGGCAGGAGGACATGGAACTGATCATGATTACATATGAAGACGGATATAAAGAAACTGTAATCGATCAGGGGGCCGGACCTGCCAACTGCATGTTCTTCTCATATGAGGGGAAAAAGAAACTTCTCGCGGCCAACCGTGAGACCAATGAGATCGCGCTTTATACCCTGCAGGAGGAATGATGGAATATACACTCGGACTTTATGAAAAGGCAATACCTGCCGGATATACCTTTGAGCAGATGTTTGAAATCACAAAGGAAGGCGGCTTCGACCGGCTGGAGATCAGTATCGATGAGACAGACGCAAGACTTTCCAGACTGGATCTTTCCGATGACGAACAGAGAAGAATCGGGGAGCTTTCAAGAAAGGCCGGCACGCCGATCCGTACGATGTGTCTGAGCGGACACCGGAAGTATCCCATGGGCTCAAAGGACCCGGATATCCGTAAGCGCAGTATGGAGATCATGCGTAAGGCGGTTGATTTCTCATTGAATGCGGGCATCTCACTGATTCAGCTTGCCGGCTATGATGTCTATTACGAAAAGGGGGATGAAGAAACGGAAAAGTACTTCCGGGAAAACCTCTTTCTGGCGGCGGAATACGCAGCTTCCCGCGGTGTTCTTCTCGGCTTTGAAACGATGGAAACACCGTTTATGGATACGGCGGAAAAAGCAATGAAGTACGTTGATCTGATTCGTTCTCCGTATCTTGGCATCTATCCCGATATCGGCAATATGAAGAACGCTGCCGTTCTCTACGGTCTTGATGTCACGGAGGATCTGGCCAAGGGAAGAGATAAGATCTTTGCCGTTCATCTAAAGGAGACTAAACCCGGCGTATACCGGGACATGAATTACGGCACGGGCGGTCACACCGAATATGTCCCCTGCATAAAGACGGCGCTGGAACACGGCTGCCGCATGTTTACCGGAGAATTCTGGTATCAGAAGGGACAGGACTACAAGACAATTATCCGGGAATCCAATACATTCCTGAGAGAGAAGATCAGGGAGGCGCAGAATGCTTGAAGAACTGAAGAAGGAAGTATGTGAGGCCAATCTTGAACTGGTCAGAAAAGGCATCGTCATCTACACATGGGGAAACGTCTCGGGTATCTCCGAAGACGGAAAGTACATGGTGATCAAACCGTCCGGTGTGGATTATGACGGCATGTCGGCGGAAGACATGGTCGTTGTGGATATCGAAACAGGCGAAAGGGCGGAAGGAAAGTGGAAGCCTTCCTCCGATACCGATACCCATCTGGAGCTGTACAGAAGATATCCGGATATCAAAGGAATCGTGCATACCCATTCCGTCAATGCCGTCGCGTTTGCCCAGGCAGGTATGGCAATACCGGCTCTCGGCACAACACATGCGGATTATTTCTACGGGGATATTCCGTGTACGAGAGAACTGACAAAGCAGGAAGTGGAGGAAGCCTACGAGAAGAATACCGGTAAGGTGATCATCGAAACGATTGAATCCCTCGGGTATGATCCGATGGCGGTTCCCGGCATTGTCGTCAAGAATCACGGACCGTTTGCCTGGGGGAAGAGTCCCGCCAACGCGGTATACAACGCAGTAGTCATGGAAACCGTGGCGGAAATGGATCTGAAGACACTGACGCTGAACAGGGATGCCTCATTGGCACAGTATGTTCTTGATAAGCATTACATGCGCAAACACGGACCCAACGCGTATTACGGACAGAAATAACTGATCGGAGACGGGAATATCCTGTCTCTTTTCTGTGTTCGGTACATCAGAAAACAACATGAGGTGATATAATTGAGACAGCATTAAATTCTGAAAGGATCTGAAAATGGAAATCAGCTGGACGACACTGCTGCTGGCGGCCGGAGGAGGACTGATCGGTACTCTGACCGGCGGTACAGAAGCCTTTATTATTTACGGTTTTGTTTTAATCGTGCAGACCATTCTGACATCTGCCGGTCATGACATGACATTCTTCAACCAGTATCTTGCCAATCTGCTCTTTCTGCCCTGTGTGATGTTCAGCGCTGCTGTTCCAGCCACAGGATACGCTGCCCGCAGGCATGATATCCGTTCGTGGGAAATTGACAGAAGCCTGGCTTTTACAAATGACGCAGGTGTTCTTCTTGTCGGTGCTCTGACGGGAGTCATCGGTTATCTGATTATTGCCCTGGCTTCAAATGCCGGCTTTCCGGGAGATGCGGGTGCTCTTTCCGTTGTGACGGTTGCCGTAATCACCAGGATCATCTTTCCGAAGGACAGGATCGTTAATAAAGATGCCGGCAGAATCTTCCGTGATGTGAACAGATGGTGTTTTGAACTGACTACAGCTGCGGCTGTATCCGCTCTTACCGCTTTCTTTGTCATGAAGACGGGGATTGTGACAGTCGGCTTCATGATGAGCGCATCGCTGATGATCCTTCAGCTGTTTCAGAGAACACAGTTCTTCCCGACAACACATCAGATTACGATGGTGGCCGCTCTTGCGGCGGCAGCTTCGGGCAGTATTCTGCCTGCTGTGCTGTTCGGCTGTCTTGCCCACATTATCTTCACCCTGTTCGGCGGCTGGCTGAATATGGGGTGCGGCACACATATTGATCCCCCGGCAGTTGCGATACTGACCTGCAGTCTATTGATCAGTCTGATTTTCTGAGTTATGGGAAACGATATTATACATAAGGCGGAGGAGTATGTCCGCTCCTTCTTTGCCTCAGATTTCAGCGGGCATGACAATGACCATACAATGCGGGTATACCGTACGGCATGCCGTCTGGCCGAAGAGGAAGGCGCCGATATGGAAATCACGGCGCTGGCTGCTTTACTGCATGACGTTGATGACCGGAAGATTTCACCGGAGACAAGTGAATCCAAACTGAATGCGGAGAATTTTCTGAAGAAGAACGGCGTACCTTCAGAACGGTGTGAACGTATACTGCAGGCGGTAAAAGAGGTTTCCTTTGAGGGAACGGATTCGGTGGTTCCTTCCACGATTGAAGGAAAATGCGTACAGGACGCGGACAGACTCGACGCTCTGGGAGCAGTCGGTATCGGCCGGGCATTTGCCTACGGTGGCAGTCATCACCGCCGGATGCATGATCCGGATGAAGCGCCTGTGCTGAATATGAACAAAGAGGAATACCGCTCCCACGTTTCGACAACGGTCAATCACTTTTATGAAAAACTGTTCCTGCTGAAGGACAGGATGAATACACGCAGCGGCAGACGAACCGCAGAGGAACGGGACAGATTCATGCATGTGTTCATTGAACGCTTTCTGCGGGAATGGGAAGGTACGGATGAAGAACGGGAGGATCAATGAAGGATTACAGAGGAGTAATATTCGATTTTAACGGCACACTGTTTTTCGATCACGAAAAACATATTCTTGCCTGGAACAGGATTTCCCGTGAGATCCGCGGCAGGGACATCACGAGGGAGGAACTCTTCGGAAAATTCAACGGTGTACCGAATGCCATGACGGTCAGACTGATGTTTGACGGTGACTGTACGGATGAAACGGCAGAGAAGTATTCTGCTCTGAAGGAATCATATTACCGGCAGTACTGTCTTGAAGATCAGCCCGGCTTCCATCTGGTGAAAGGGGCTGTGGAATTCTTTGACAGGCTGAAGGGAAAAGGCATACCGATGACGATTGCCAGTGCTTCGATATGGGACAATATTGATTTCTTTATCCGCTCCTTCGGACTGGATCAGTGGGTCAGACCGGAAGACATCGTCTATGATGACGGAACGTATGAAGATAAAGTGGCGATGTACCGGAAAGCATCTGAGATCATCGGCGTACCTCTCTCTGAGTGTCTGATTATCGAGGACTCTTTGTCGGGGATACGGTGCGCCTATGAAGCGGGCTGCCGTAATATCATTGTTGTGAATTCCGCCGGAGACGACGGCGCATATGCGTCCATGCCCGGCGTAACCGGTGTCATTTCCGACTTTACCGGTTTGACAGACAGGAGAATGAATATGAATGAGAGAATCAATCAGCTGATCAGCTATGCCTTAAAGAACGGCATGATCACGGAAGAGGAACGGGATTACTCCGTCAACCTGCTGCTGGACCTGTTCGGTCTGGACAGCTTTGAAAAAGTCAATGTGCCTGAAGAATCGGTCTACACGATTCTTGACGGGATGCTTGACTACGCGGTTAAAAACGGTCTTTGTGAAGACAATACAACCGCAAAGGACCTGTTTGACACCCGGATCATGAACTGCATCATGCCGCGTCCTTCTGAAGTGATCCGGCGCTTCAATGAACTGTATGAGGATTCACCGGAGAGGGCAACGGACTATTTCTATCATCTTTCCGTGAATTCCAATTACATCCGCAAGTCAAGAACGGATAAGAACATCAAGTTCAATCATTTCTGCAAATACGCTGAAATGCAGATCACAATCAATCTCTCCAAGCCCGAAAAGGATCCCAAGGAGATTGCGGCAGCCAAGCTGATTAAGAGCTCCGGCTATCCCAAGTGTCTTCTCTGTAAGGAAAATGTCGGTTTTGCCGGACATATGAACCATCCTGCCAGACAGACACACAGGATCATTCCGCTTGATCTTGAAGGAAGACAGTATTACATGCAGTATTCCCCGTATGTTTACTACAACGAGCACTGCATCATCTTCAACCGCGATCATATTCCGATGACGGTAACGAGAAAGACATTTGAGAATCTGCTTGCATTCATCACAAAGTTCCCGCATTACATGCTGGGATCCAATGCCGATCTGCCGATTGTCGGCGGCTCGATTCTCACGCATGATCACTATCAGGGAGGCAGACATCACTTCCCGATGGAAGACGCGGAAACACTCGGTGAATTCGTGATTGACGGCTTTGAGGATGTGAAGGTTGAGATGCTGAAATGGCCGCTGAGCGCGATACGTCTGACGGCTTCCGACAAAAAGCAGATTGTCGATCTTTCCGATCTGATTCTGAACAAGTGGATCGGCTGGTCCGATGAGAAGTGCGGCATCATCGCCTATACTGGAGATACCCGGCATAATACGATCACGCCTATTGCCAGAATGAAGGACGGGCAGTATCAGATGGATCTTGTGCTGAGAAACAACCGTACAAGCGAAGAATATCCTCTCGGTATCTTCCATCCCCATCAGGAACACCATCACATCAAGAAGGAAAACATCGGCCTGATTGAAGTCATGGGTCTTGCGGTTCTGCCGGCCAGACTGAAGACGGAACTCGAGGATCTGAAGGAATGTCTGCTGGATAGACAGGTCTTTGAAGAAAATGAGGCACTCATCAAACACAAAGACTGGTATGATTATCTGAGAACACTGGAATATGACGAAAGCACCATTGATGAACTGATCGAAAAAGAAGTCACCCGGAAATTCACAATGGTTCTTGAGAATGCCGGTGTATATAAAATGGATGAAAATGGCATCGCCGGTTTTGTCCGCTTCATTGAAGCGCTCAACGGAAACTGATGCCGCAGGAGGAGAAAACAATGAATGTACTGGTAACGGGCGGCGCCGGATATATCGGCAGCCACATCTGCGTGGAACTGATCGAAGCAGGACATAATGTTGTCGTCATCGATGACTTCTCGAATTCCAAGCCTGAAGTTCTTGACAACATTAAGAAGATTACGGGCAAAGAAGTGAAATTCTATGAATTCAACGTTCTTGATGAAGCAAAGACAGAACAGGTGTTCATCGAAAACAAGCTGGATTCCGTCATTCACTGCGCCGCGTTCAAGGCAGTCGGTGAATCCGTACAGAAGCCGATTGAATACTATACAAACAATCTGATGTCCACTCTCGTTGTCGCAAAGATGATGAAGAAGTACGGTGTGAACAATATCGTCTTCAGCTCCAGCGCAACGGTATACGGTGATCCGGAAGTCGTACCTCTGACAGAGGACTGCAAACTCGGTGAGACAACCAATCCGTACGGTTCCACCAAGGCGATGATGGAACGCATCCTGACGGATGTTCAGCATGCATGCCCGCAGATGTCGGTTACGCTGCTGCGTTACTTCAATCCGATCGGCGCCCATGAGTCCGGTCTGCTCGGTGAGGATCCCAAGGGAATTCCGAACAACCTTATGCCTTACATCATGAAGGTTGCGACCGGTGAACTCGAATGCCTCGGCATCTTCGGTGATGATTACGATACACCGGACGGAACAGGTGTCAGAGACTATATCCACGTTGTCGATCTGGCAAAAGGACATGTATTGGCAATCGAGAAATACGCTGATCCGGGCGTGCATATCTGCAACCTGGGCACAGGCAAGGGATACAGTGTTCTTGAGATCGTTCATTCGTTCGAAAGAGTCAACGGCATCAAGATCAACTATGTCATCAAGCCGAGAAGACCCGGTGACATCGCCATTTGCTACGCCGATCCTTCCCGGGCAAAGAGAGAACTCGGATGGGTTGCCGAAAAGAACATCGATGACATGTGCCGCGACACATGGAACTTCGCCAAAAAGCAGATGGAGAAGAAAGCCTGAATTTACTGCCACTGAGCCGGCTGTTTTCAGTCGGCTTTTTCTGTAATGAGAAACACTGCCTTCGCTTTCGGTATGATGAAGGCAGCGTACAGGAGGATTTATGAAGTACCGCAGAGACAAATACGGCAGCCCTGTATCCGTACTCGGTTACGGATGCATGCGTTTTTCCAAACGGGCAGGGTCAATTGATACCGCCAAAACGGAAAAGGAGATCCTGAAAGCGGTGGAAAACGGCGTCAACTATTTCGATACCGCTTATATCTATACCGGCAGTGAAGCAGCTCTCGGTGAGATCCTTGAACGCAATAATCTGCGTTCCAAAGTGAATATCGCCACGAAGCTTCCCCAGTATCTGGTCCGCAGTCCCGCATCCCTGGATCAGTATTTCAACGAAGAACTCAAACGTCTGAGAACCGATCACGTTGACTATTATCTGATGCATATGTTAACGGATCTGAAGGCATGGGAAAACCTGAAGGAAAACGGGGCAGAGGAATGGATTGCCAAACAGAAGCAGAGCGGCAGAATCCGCAATATCGGTTTCTCCTATCACGGCAATACGGAGATGTTCCTGAAGATTCTGGATGCCTATGACTGGGATTTCTGTCAGATTCAGTACAACTATATGGATGAACATACCCAGGCCGGAAGAGCCGGACTCAAGGCTGCCAGGGAAAAGGGTATACCGGTTGTGATCATGGAGCCTCTGCGCGGGGGAAAGCTTGTCTCAATGCTGCCGAAGAAGGCACAGGATCTGATTGCTTCAACCCCATATTCACCGGCTGAACTTGCCTTCCGCTGGCTGTATGATCAGGAGGGGATCATGTGTGTTCTTTCCGGCATGAATTCCATTGAGATGGTGGAGGAAAACTGCCGGATTGCTTCAAGCCATGAACCCGGTTCCATGAAGCCGGAGGAGTTCGCCCTGATCGAAGAAGTCAAGAAGCTGATCAATGAAAAGATCAAGGTTCCCTGTACGGCATGCGGTTATTGTCAGCCCTGTCCGAGAGGGGTGGATATTCCGCTTGCCTTCCGCTGCTACAACGAGATGTATATGGAAAACAAATGGTCGGGCAGATTTGAATACGCCCAGACTGTCGGTCTGCGCGAGGATCCGTCCTTTCCTTCCCAGTGCGTTGCCTGCGGCAAATGTGAGAGTCACTGTCCCCAGCATATTCATATTATTGAAGAGCTGAAGAATGCAGACAAGGCACTCAGACCTTTCCCTTACGGTTTCATCACCGATCTGGCGCGCAAATTCATTCTCAAACAGTAGAAAGGGTAAACAGACTGCAATGAAAAAAATCATCTACGGCTGCGCGTACTATGACGAGTACATGCCTTTTGACAGAATTGACGAAGATATCCGCATGATGAACAAGGCGGGTATCAATACCGTAAGGATTGCCGAAAGCACATGGAGCACTGAACAGCCGAAGGAAGACGTATTTGACTTTTCATCCGTGATCAAAGTCATGGACAAGATGGAGGAAGCAGGTATTGATGTGATCATCGGTACGCCGACTTATGCCGTTCCCTACTGGCTTGCCCATAAGTATCCGGACATCATGGCGGATACATCACGGGGTAAGGCGCTGTACGGTGCCAGACAGCTGATGGATATTTCCAATCCCGATTACCGCCGGGCAGCGGAAACAATCATCCGCCGTCTGATGGAAGTCACCTGTAAAAGAAAATGTGTAATCGGCTATCAGATTGACAATGAAACCAAGTACTATGATGCCGCCAATCCCGGCGTGCAGAACGCATTTGTCAGGTATCTGAGGGACAGATTTCATGATGACCTTGATGCCATGAATCATACGTTCGGACTGTCCTACTGGTCCAACCGGATCACGGACTGGGATATCTTTCCCGATGTGAGAGGTTCCGTCAACGGCAGTCTGAAAGGGGAGTTTGACAAGTTCAGAAGATCTCTTGTGGATGAATTTCTGGCATGGCAGGCTGCCATTGTCAGGGAGTACAAAAGAGATGATCAGTTCATCACCCACAATTTCGATTTCGAATGGCGGGGATATTCATACGGCATACAGCCGATGGTCAATCATTTCCATGCCTCCAAAGCGCTGACAATTGCCGGCTGTGATATCTATCATCCCACACAGGACCTTCTGAGCGGCGCAGAGATCGCTTTCGGCGGCGATGTGACACGGTCACTGAAACAGGACAATTACTTCGTTCTGGAAACAGAAGCGCACGGCTTTCCGAACTGGCTTCCCTATGACGGACAGCTGCGTCTGCAGGCATACAGTCATCTTGCCTCAGGGGCGGATGCGGTCTGTTACTGGCACTGGCATTCCATTCATAACAGCGCAGAAACATACTGGATGGGAATTCTGACCCATGACTTTGCGGAAAGCTCCATATATCAGGCAGTATGCGAAACCGGGCAGGAGCTGAAAAAGACCGGTCATCTGCTGGCCGGACTGAAGAAACACAATCAGACAGCAGTTCTTGTCAGTAATGAATCCCTTACCGCGCTGAACAATTTTCCCATTGATATGGATTCTTCATTCACGGGACACACCTTCTACAATGACATTGTCCGCTGGATCTATGACGCGCTGTATCAGATGAATATCGAATGTGACTTCATCACACCGGAAACGGAGGATCTCAGCCGCTACAGTATGATTGCCGTGCCGGCGCTGTATGATGCGGATGAGGCTGTTCTTAACCGGCTGGATACATTTGTGAAGGAAGGCGGAACACTGATCGCAACCTTCAAGACCGCTTATGCGGATACCGATACAAAGGTATATCCGTATACCAAGCCCCACATCCTTCACCGGACATTCGGTCTTTCCTACAATGAATTCACGTTCCCGCGGAATGTCATACTGAAGGACAAGGATGGTATCTGCGGACAGGCAGAGGTATTCATGGAACTGCTGAAACCGGAGACAGCGGAAACAATTCTTTCGTATGAACATCCTTCATGGGGCAGATATACTGCCGCTGCCGTAAACCGTTACGGTAAAGGAAACGCATACTATCTCGGTACAATGTTCAGTCAGGATCTGCTGAAGAAGATCATCTGTAAAGCGGCAGCCGGTGCCGGAATCAAAACAGAAGGCGGCTTTCCGCTTATCATCCGCAGAGGTACCACTTCGGAAGCCGGAGAACTCAGCTATTATTTCAACTATTCACAGGATGAACTGACATTTAAGGCACCTGATGAAAAGACAGCTGACCTTTTAAGCGGCAGGGAATTCTCAGCCGGAGAGACTCTGACACTGAAGCCATGGTCACTGTATATTCTGCAGAAGAAGTGATGATGACTCTGCAGTATCTGTATAATTAGAGAAAGGAGCTCAATCATGGCAAAACTCGTATGTAATTTCTATTCCTATGTGCTGAACCGGGCGGTGGACATTACCGTCATTCTGCCTTCGGTCACGTGTCCCGAATCACTTGGTCTCACCGGTGAGCCGGCTTCGCATGAACTGCCCGCAGAATTCCCCGTGCTCTATCTTCTGCACGGTTTCGGCAATAACCATGCCCAGTGGACCGGGTATACGAATGTCGAAATGTATGCCGAGGAAAGACGGATTGCTGTCGTGAATATCTCAGCGGAAAACAAGGCCTATGCCAAAGTCGGCGGTGATGACTTCATGCGTTTTCTGGCTGAGGAACTGCCCGCATTCCTGAAAAACTATTTCCCGGTCTCGGACAAACCCGAAGAGACATATATCGCAGGACTTTCAATGGGCGGCTACGGCAGCTATATCCACGCTCTGACATACCCGGAGCGCTTCCGGGCAGTCGGGACATTCTCAGCTGGTGTATCAATCAATCCGAAGACATTCGCGGAGAATCCGCTCGGTGCTTCACCGGAGGCCGATCCCGAATACAATCCGTACAAACTTGCCGAAAAGCTGAAAAAAGAGGGAAAGACATTCCCGAAGATCTATGCCTCATGCGGCACAAAGGATCCTCTGTATGAAGCGGATAAACAGTATGCGGATTATCTGAAGGAACTCGGGGCAGACGTCACATGGGATGAAATGGAAGGCTATGGCCATGAATGGCGTTTCTGGGATGCCCAGGTCGAGAAATTCCTCGACTGGATCCCGCGCGATGATGAGTATGCAAAACGCGGAAAGCGTTCTGTATAAAAAGGAGTGTAAAAATGATCAGAAGAAAAGATGAATGCAGTATTGAATACCGCGAACACATGAGAGACGGTGACGGGACAGTCAGACTGACCCACCTGATCAGCGAACCGGCAGAGCTGAATGACAAGGGGAGACTCTTTGCGAAGCTTACTCTCGAACCGGGATGCAGTATCGGTTATCACATCCACGAACATGATTCCGAACTGTTCTACATCCTCAAAGGCACAGCCGAATACAGTGACAATGGTGAGATTTACGAAGTCAGTGCCGGTGATGTCACAATCTGCCCGGTCGGTAAAGGACATTCGATTGCCAACAAGACAGACGAAGTTGTTGAATTCGCAGCTTTGATTCTTTACGAATAGGAGAAACAGGTATGACTTACTACATGCCCGTCAAAGTCTATGATGAAGCGGAAGCGGTGAAGAATCACGGGGCGGAGATTGCGTCATTCGGAAAGAAGGCGCTGATTATTACCGGCCGCGCTTCGGCAGCGAAAAGCGGTGCTCTGCAGGATGTGACGGATGTTCTGGAAAAGAAGGGCAGAGCGTACTGTATTTTCAATGAAGTCGAAGAGAATCCCTCTGTCGAGACAATCATGAAGGCTGTCAGAAAGGGTAAAGATGAATATGTCGATTTTGTGATCGGAATCGGCGGCGGTTCTCCCCTTGATGCTGCTAAGGCAGCCGCATTCCTGCTGAAACTTGAGGATCCCAAAGCAGCGGATCTGTATGATAATCTGCTTCCGTCTGACGCGCTTCCGGTAATTGCCGTTCCGACGACCTGCGGAACAGGATCGGAAGTGACGGGAGTCTCGGTGCTCACCGTTCATACAAAGCGGACAAAAATCTCCATCCCGCACAGAATCTTTCCGAAGATCGCTCTGATTGACGGGAAATATCTGAAGAGCGCTTCCCACCGGATGATCGTCAACACGGCGGCAGACGCGCTTGCCCATATGATCGAAAGCTATGAAAGCAAAAAAGCGGATGACTACAGCAGAGCGGTTGTTCTTGAAGGACTGAAGATCTGGTCACGTTCAAAGGATATTCTGGCCGGTGAAAAGGAACCTTCGGATGAAGACTATGCAAATCTGATGCGGGCTTCCACGTTTGCCGGAATCGCCATTGCACAGACAGGAACTTCACTTCCCCATGCCCTCAGCTATATCCTTACCTATGATCTGAAAATGCCGCACGGCATGGCATGCGGAATCTTCCTTCCTTCTTACCTGAAGGAAGCATCAGAGGAAGACAGAAAGACCATTCTGAACGCTGCCGGATTCAAAAATATCCGTGAATTTGAAAAGTACATCAAGATCCTGTTCCCGGATGTCAATGTGCCGGCCGAAACAATGCAGAGAGCCTATGATATTGTTTCCGCTAACAAGGTCAGACTGAAGGGATGCCGCTTTGCGGTGGACAAGGAAGTGCTGAAACGCATTGCAGGGTTATAAAAAGCAGCCGTCCGGGCTGCTTTTCACATGGTGTCGAATTGTAATGTTTCCAGATTCCGTCTGGCAATGAAATATGCGCCGTTCATCAGAATACAGGTGATGATCCATGTAACGGGATAGACCAGAATCAGTGACTCGATTGTCCCGAACTGCGGGAAGACAAACCAGACATACAGCAGACGTACGGCACATGTTCCGAGTACGGATATGACGGCAGGAACCATTGAGCGGTTCATGCCTCTGAGTGCGCCGGCGGTAATTTCATACGTTCCGCACAGGAAATGGACGGAAAGCGCATAATTCATTCTGACCATCGCATAGGAGATGACTTCCGGATCTGTCGTAAAGATCTGAATCAATGTTCCCTTAAACATCATGATCAGTCCGATCAGCAGGATATCAAGACCGATACCCATTCCCATCGCAATCTTCCAGACCTTATGACACCGCTCATACTGTCTGGCACCGAAGTTCTGTGATACAAAGGTTACGGTTGTCTGGGCAAACGCATTCAGCAGACAATAAGATACAAAGTCGAAATTCTGCGCTGCCGTATTGCCGGCAATCGCATTGGCGCCGAAGCTGTTGACAGCCGACTGAATCACTACATTGGAAAGGGAGAATACCATTCCCTGCAGACCGGCCGGCAGTCCGATCTTCATGATGCGTTCCAGATATTCCTTTCTGATCCGCAGCTTTTTCAGATCCACTCTGAATTCATCGGGCTCCTTCATCAGATAGTACAGGACAAGACCGCCGCTCAGACAGTTTGACAGAACTGTGGCTAAAGCAACACCGATGACATGCATATGCAGGACAACAACAAAGAAGAGATTCAGAATGACATTGACGATACCGGCCAGTGTCAGTGAGATAAAGGGTCTTCTGCTGTCACCGCGGCTGCGGAGTATGGCAGAACCGAAGTTGTACATCATGACAGCCGGCATACCGGTGAAGTATATCCGCAGATAAATGACGGCGAGCCCGATCACATCAGCCGGTGCACCCATCAGTGTCAGGATCGGTCTGGCAATCAGGATACCCGCTGTTAACAGCAGTATGCCTGAGACAAGGGCCACGGTGATGACCGTATGAACCGCATCAGGTATTTTTTCCCGCTTACCCGAACCGAGCAGATTCGCCACCGCCACATTTGCGCCGACCGAAAGACCGGTAAACAGGCTGACAAGAAGACCTATTACCGAACTGTTGGAACCGACTGCCGCCATTGCCTGGGCATTCGTGAATCTTCCCACTACCGCCAGATCCGCCGCATTGAACAGCTGCTGCAGCATACTGCTTGCGGCAAGGGGAAGGGCAAACATCAGTATTTTCTTCGCCAGAGGGCCGTGGATCATATCCACTTCATTTCGTTTTACACTCATTTGTTCCTCCATTCCGTTCACTTTACTGCATCGGTAATGATAATCCAATTCCCGTTCGGGATACAAACCATAAGTTATACTGATTTGAAAAAAGGAAAAACGGAATTCGTGATGAATGTCGGGCTCTTTCAGAATATAATGGAGAAAAGGCAGGAATATAGTTATGAAACCGAGACATATATTCGTACTGATCGCGATGTGCGGTCTGGCGGCGGCTTCGATCGGTGTGACGATCAATACCGCCGGTGTTTTCTATGCCCCGATTGCGGAAGACCTGGCAGTCGGCAGAGGAAGCGTCGCAATGATGATTACAATTACGGCAATAGTTGCGGCACTGATTGCCATGTTTGTGCCGAAAATGCTGAAGGAATCCACACTTAAAATCATTATTATTACGGCTACTGTGCTTCTGGCTGGATCCACGTTTCTGATTTCCATGTCAAAGTCACTGTATCTGATGTATGCCCTCAGTGTAATCAGGGGTATCGGTGACGGACTGATCAACTTTGTCATGATTACGATGATCATCAATTACTGGTTCTTTGCGAAGCGGGGACTGTTCACCAGTATTGTTATGGCATTCTCCGGTGTTCCGGGTGTTCTGCTTTCACCCGTTTACACAAGTGTGATCAACAGTTCGGGATGGCGATCCGGTTTTGTCTGGGTGGCGGCTTCCACACTGCTGTTCTGTCTGCCGGCGGTTCTGCTTCCGTTTACGATCAGACCTGAGACAACTCAGCTTGAGCCTTACGGATATCAGGAATACCTGAAGGCGAAGGAAGACGGAAAGGTCATGGCGATTTCCGGCAGTTCCGCCCGCTTCAATTACCTCAATCCGAAATTCCTGCTTGCGGTCATTATTGTCATTGCCACAAGTATTGTGGCGGCTGTGCCTCAGCATCTGCCCGGATATGCCGTTTCCATCGGCAGGGCGGCCTCAGTCGGTGCGATGATGCTTTCGGTGTCCATGGCATGCAATATCCTTTCAAAACTGCTGTTCGGTGTGATGAATGACCGGATCGGTTCGTATAAGACAATACTTGTCATGGCAGTACTGAATATCTGCGGTATTCTTCTGCTTCTGTTCATTGCGCAGGACTGGGCAATGTATGCCGGTTCGGGATTATTTGCCTTCACGTTTGCGATCTCCGCCGTCGGTATGGCAATGTTCTCCGGCTATCTTTTCGGAATGGAATACTATGCGTCGGCTTATCCGGTGCTCAGCTTCATCGGCGGCATTGCCAATGCGGTTGCGGCTTCCCTTGTCGGCAGTCTGTATGACATTACGGGAACCTATACCGTCAACTTCTGGCTCGCTCTTGCCTGTCAGATCATTCTGATTCTGGCGATGCTGGCGGCTGTATCGATCCGCCGCAATGAGAGGCATACCGGAATCGAGGAAAACTGATCAGATAAGGAGATGAGAGAATCTCCTTTTTTCAGACAATATAGAAAGTACTGCAGTACTGTTAAGAGGAATCACTATGTCAGAAATAACCGATAACACCGCTTATATGACTGAATTAAGCGAAAAGGAAAAAGCATATGCCGTTTCATTTGCGGATGAAATCGATGTCACGGACCGGACGAAAATACTTCACTATGGCGATGAAGCCAGAAAGAAGGTCGTTCAGTTTTCCGAATCCTCTCTCGTGAAAATTCCCGCCAATGATCTCAATGAAGTGGATCAGGATATCCGGAAACTGATGAAGAAGCTGCGTGAGTTTCAGAAGGAGTTTGACCGGACAGATGACATCTCCGCCAATGATGAAAAGGCAGTCCGGAAATTCAAGTCAATCTATGATGTCTTTTCAGCGGCGATGAGTGAATGCGGCAGAAGACTGGAAATACACCGCAGCTCTCTGATCCGGCACATGAATAAGATGGATCAGTGCACGGAAACACTGTTCCGGATTATCCGGGAATACGACATGTATATCTATGCCGGAAAACACTGCCTCGCGGTAAACGCAAAACAGATTCAGGATGAACTGAACCGTCAGGCAGCGGAAAAGCAGATTGCCGAATATACAATGAAGGCAGAGGATTTCCGTGAATCATGCGCCGCATTTGACAGAAGACTGGGGGATCTTTCCTTCAGCCGTTCCATCCCGCTTCAGATGACAGCCCAGCTGAAGATGATGCGGAATACCGACGCAGCGATGGCAGACAGCCTGCTGACACTGTATTCGGATACATTCCCGCTTTACCGCAGCCGGATTCTTCTTTCCCTTGGTCTGCAGGAATCCTCGGATGAAAAGGGGAAGATCATTGACGCTGATCTGTTCCATGAGGCAAACAGCGATCTGATGAAGACACTTTCCGCCATCCTGAAGATACAGACGGAAGGCGTTGAGAAGCAGAAGAGCGGACTGCATCTGTTTGAAAGGAAGTAGACATATGGAAAACAGTTTTTTCGCGATTGTATCAAGAATGAAATATATCGAAAGATGGGCTCTGATGCATTCCTCAAGAAGAGAGAATCTTTCCGAGCACTGCATGGATGTCGCCGTCATCGCCCACGCACTGTGTCTGATCGGCAATGTCCGTTTCGGGAAAAACCTGAATGCGGAAAGCGCAGCCCTCAAGGCACTTTACCATGATGCTTCGGAGATCATTACCGGCGATATGCCGACACCCGTAAAATACGGCAGTGAGGGAATCCGGAAAAGCTATAAGGCAGTCGAGGCACAGGCTGCCGAACAGCTTCTTTCACGTCTGCCTGAGGATCTGCGTCCTTACTATGCGGAAATCTTCCGGGAAGATGACATTTCTCCTTCCTATGAACAGAAACTGGTGAAAGCAGCCGACAAGCTGTCCGCTTTAATTAAATGTATTGAAGAGAAAAACGCCGGCAATCATGAATTTGATACGGCAGAGATTACAACCAGACAGAAGATTGACGAACTGTGTGAGGAACTGCCCGAAGTCAGGGTATTCTGTGATGAATTTCTGCCCGGATACGGTCATACACTGGACACTCTGCTGGCAGGATGAAGATGCTTATGCATCTTTATTGATACATATTTCGTTTTTTTGTATCAAAACCGGACGCAGATAGTGTTTTTCACATGACACTATGCTAATATTTGGGTAGGAATACAAACCCGATGATTCCCGGGGGTCAGAGGGCTTTTGTTCAAATCTTTAGAAAGAGAGAAAAATATGAATAAAAAATATCTTGCATTCCTGGCTGCAGGTGTTTTAACTGTGGCAGGATGTTCTTCCGCAGCGCCCGCTGCTTCTTCCGCTGCATCCTCAGCAGGCAGTGCAGAAGGTTCCGCAGCACCTGAAGACACATCATCCTATGCAGTTCAGATGTACGCGACGGTAACCGATGCCGGTCAGTATATTGACAAGATGGTCATTGACTTCGGCGATGAGAAGATCTCCGGACTGGAAAATGACACATTCGAAGTTCACATGACATCAACGGTCGACTATGGTGAGGAAAAAGGGAATCCCTATGCTTACTATGATGCATCTGCTCCTCTGCAGGTCGTAAAGACGGAAACAGACGGCGGAAAGGCAATTGTCTATTTCAACCAGTCACAGGCGCCGACACTGACCTGGCTTGGTGAAGGCAGAAACTATCCTGCAGTTCTCGCATTTACGGTCGAACAGAAAAAGGAACTGACAAAGACAACAAAAGACGGCAGAGATCTGGCATTTACAGGCACCTATACATGTGATGCCGCATCCTGGAAGGATCTGATTGACGAAGAGGTCGCCAAATTCGAAGATGTTCAGGATGAAATCAACTATCAGTTCCATAAGGGCACAAACGACAAGCTGATCGTTTTCTTCCACGGCAATGGTGAAGGAGACTTCCCGGTAAAGGATACAAACAACAATATCACTCAGATTCTTGCCAACAGAGGCGGCGCTGCGTGGGTATCCGAAGATGCACAGGCAGTATTCGGTGATGCGAGTGTCATGTGCTTCCAGGCACCGAACATGTGGTATTTTGCCGTAAAGGACAATCTGCTTGAGCCTTGTTATAACGAAATTAATAAAGTAATCGAAGCAAACGGAATCAATCCGGAAGAAGTATATCTGTCCGGTGCTTCAGCAGGCGGCTTCATGTCCGTCAGAATGATCATTGCCTATCCCGATCTCTTCAAGGCTGCGATGATCAACTGCCCGGCGCTTGATGCGGCAAACGCGAGAAGTGAATCCGAAGACGCAATCCCGACTGATGAGGAACTGGCAAAACTGAAGGATGCCAAGACAAGAATCTGGCTCGTTCAGGGTGAGACAGACAGCTCGGTTGATCCGGAAGAATGCTCAAAGAGAATCTGGAAGATCATCACAGACGGACAGGAAGTATCCGAAAAGCATATTGACGGTGACAAGGGTATCGCATCTGCTTACACAACATATGAAACATCTGACAACAAGTACAAGCTCTCTCTGTATGAAACAACCGACCTTGAGGAAGTAACCGGTATCTCCGGCGCAAAGAGACAGGGCGGCAAGCTTGTCTTTGCGGAAGATTATGATCAGGACGGAGAATACACAGAAGTGAAGTACAATGACCACTGGTCATGGATCTTCACCCTGAGAAACAATCCGGAAGCTGCTGACGGAACACACATCTGGCAGTGGGCAGTCGGTGAGTAACCGTTCATCACACCAAAGCGTGCGGGTAAAACCGCATGCTTTTTCTGTTTTGACAAATCGCCGGATTGTAAACACTTACAGAGAAAAAACAAGGCGGAAAGGGTTGAATTATTATTTCAGTAGGATATAATCGAAACATCTTCGATGAGGAGGGCAGATGTATGGTTAATTTTCGGATTCGGAAAACATGCATGAATAACTGTCTTTTTCATGCGGGTTCTGTCTGCGGACAGAATCCGGGGAAGAGTGTTTTCAGAGAAGGATGAGACGGTGTATTTCACGTACCCGTCTTTTTGTTCGTCTGAAACAGGGAAAGAAAAACAGGTGAGAAACGGAGGGAAAAATGAAAAAAATTCTTACCAAGGTACTGTCACTGGCAGCAGTTACCGCTATGGTCGGCTGTTCTTCCGGAACAGCTGCTTCTTCCGCTGCAGCTACTTCTTCCGCTGCGGCCGCAACGACAGGTGACGGCAAGATCGGCGTCATTCTCGTCGGTGATGAAAACGAAGGCTACACAGCAGCCCACATGGACGGTATCCGTGAAGCGGCTTCTCAGCTCGGCATCGCTGATGATCAGATTATCTGGAAGTACAGCATCGGTGAAACACAGGACTGCTATGACGCAGCTGTTGACCTTGTAGACCAGGGCGCAACACTCATTGTCTCCAACAGTTACGGTCACCAGGGATTCATGGAACAGGCTGCAAGTGAGAACCCCGATGTCACATTCGTCGCCATGACGGGTGATACGGCAGCTCTTTCCGGACTGCCCAACTTCAAGAACGCTTTCAACCACACATATGAGTCACGTTATGTTTCCGGTGTTGTTGCAGGCATGAAGCTGCAGGAACTCATTGACAACGGAACACTCACAAAGGAAAACCTGCCTGATGCATTCGCAGGCGATGACATCAAGATCGGTTATGTCGGTGCTTATCCGTATGCGGAAGTCGTTTCCGGCTACACTGCATTCTATCTCGGTGTCAAATCCGTTGTTCCCAATGTTCATATGTATGTTGAATATACAAACTCATGGTTTGATCAGTCTGCCGAAAAGGCAACTGCAGAGTCTCTGATGGCTAAGGGATGTGTCATCATCTCCCAGCACGCTGACTCCACAGGCGCTCCTTCAGCAGTACAGTCCGCTCTTGAAAACGGTACGGTTGCTTACTCTGTAGGCTACAACATCTCCATGCTGGAAGTTGCTCCGGATGCAGCTCTGACATCTGCTTCCAACAACTGGTCCGTATATTATACATATGCATTCCAGAACTGGCTTGAAGGCAAGGCAATGGATATTGCAACCGACTGGGCAGAAGGCTACAACACAGGTGCCGTATGCGTTACAGAGCTCGGCAAGTCCTGCGCTCCGGGCACTCAGGAAAAGGTCCTCGAAGTTGAAAAGGCAATCAAAGACGGAACACTGAATGTATTTGACATCACAACATTCACAACCGGCGGCGCTTCTCTGACAGAAGACACAGAGATTGATCTGAGTTTTGATCCGGCAAATCCGAATCTGATCAAGCCTGTCAAGGACGGCGCGTTCAGAGAGTCTGATACAGCAAACGGTTTCCGTAGTGCTCCTTACTTCTCAATCCGTATTGACGGTATTGAAGAGTCCGGCGCGGAATAATTCAGTTTCAGTTTATAGATTCACCGATAAGGGAGGCCGCAGAATGCGGGTTCCCTTATCTCATTTACAATAAGCAGGAGGTTGCCCATGAAAGACAGTACGGCTGTACGTATGGACCGTGTGACAAAACGCTTCGGAAGTGTTGTGGCAAATGACGCCGTCAGTATGAATATCCATTACGGAGAAATCCTTTCCATCCTCGGAGAGAACGGATCGGGAAAGACGACACTGATGAATATGCTTGCCGGCATCTACTATCCCGATGAAGGAGATATCTACGTTAACGGCAGACAGGTGACAATCACCAGTCCCCATGACGCATATGAACTCGGCATCGGAATGATCCATCAGCACTATAAACTCGTGGATGTTTTTACAGCTGCGGAAAACATCATTCTCGGACTGGATTCCGACAAGATCACCTACAGCCTTGATGAAGTTAACAAAAAGGTGGAGGAGATCTGCCGGCAGTACGGCTTTGATATTGACCCCAAGGCAAAGGTCTATGAAATGAGTGTTGCCCAGAAACAGACACTTGAGATCGTCAAGATTCTGTACCGCGGCGCGGATATTCTGATTCTTGATGAACCGACGGCTGTGCTGACACCGCAGGAAACGGAAAAGCTGTTTGATATACTGAGGGCAATGCGTTCCGACGGCAAGGCAATCGTTCTGATCACCCATAAGCTGAATGAGGTGCTTGAGCTCTCTGACCGTGTCACGATACTCAGAAAGGGAAAATACATCACAACGATTCCCACTCCCGTGGCGACGGAACAGATTCTGACCGAAGCGATGGTCGGTGAAAAGGTCACACTCGATATCGACAGACCGATGCCGGAGAACACCGTAAAGAGACTGTCCGTAAAGAATCTGACTGTCTACAGTGAAGACGGCATCAAGGCGCTTGATGATGTATCGTTCGATGCATACGGCGGGGAGATTCTCGGTATTGCGGGAATTTCTGGCTGCGGCCAGAAGGAGCTGCTTGAGGCAATTGCCGGTCTGCAGGTGACGGATAAGAATACATCCATCATCTATTACGACAAGGACGGCAGTGAAAAGCAGCTGATCGGCGTTTCACCCCGTGAGATCCGCAACTACGGCGTTCATCTCTCCTTCGTTCCGGAAGACCGTCTCGGCATGGGACTGGTCGCTTCTCTCGGCATGACGGAGAACATGATGCTGAAGGATTACGACAAAGGCGCTTCTCCGTTTCTGAACAAGTCGGATTCAGCCAAACTGGCGGAGGATGTCAAGAAGGAACTGGATATTGCGACACCGAGTCTTGAAACACCGGTACGCAGACTTTCCGGCGGCAACGTACAGAAGGTGCTTGTCGGCCGTGAGATCGCTGCCGAACCGACGATTCTGATGACTGCCTATGCGGTAAGAGGTCTTGATATCAATAAGTCGTATACGATTTACAATCTGCTGACAGAGCAGAAGATGAAGGGCGTAGCTGTCATCTATGTCGGTGAAGATCTCGATGTTCTGCTTGCATTGGCAGACCGGATCATGGTCCTGTGCAGCGGACATGAAAACGGGATTCTCGATGCCCGTACCGTGACGAAGGAAGAAGTCGGCAGACGCATGACTAACCTGACGGAGGAGAAATGATGAAAGACAGTAAATATGAAGCACCAAAGTCCTCTGTGAAGGAACCGCTTGTACATATTGTCAAGCGCTCGGATATCGAACCGTGGAAGGCATGGGGAATCCGGATTGCGGCAGTGCTTCTCGGCATGCTTGTCAGCGCGCTGTTTATCAACGGCATTACGAATCTGAATCCTGCAGCTGTATTCAAATCCATGTTTGCCGGCGCTTTCGGTACAGACAAGAGAATCTGGCAGACACTGAAGGATATGTCGCTTCTGCTTTGTATCGGTATCGGACTTGCGCCTGCGTTCAAGCTCCGCTTCTGGAATGTCGGTGCGGAAGGGCAGGTACTGATCGGCGGTCTTGTTTCGGCAGCGCTGATGATCAATCTCGGCGGGAAGATCCCCAATGGCGTGCTGCTGATTCTGATGGCGTTATGCGCTGTTGTCTGCGGCGCGGTATGGGGCCTTATTCCGGCTTACTTCAAATCAAAATACAGGACGAACGAAACACTGTTCACCCTGATGATGAATTATATTGCTTTACAGCTGGTTGAGTTCTACGTCGATGTCTGGGACAAGAAACAGTCTCATTCCGTCGGTGTCATCAACGCTTCTTCAAAAGCAGGCTGGATGCCTTATATCGGCGGCAACCAGTTTATCCTGATGATTATCATCGTCGCATTGATTACGGTAGGCATGTATTTCTATCTGCAGAATTCCAAACAGGGATTCGAAATCACCGTCGTCGGCGAAAGTGAGAATACAGCCCGTTATGCCGGTATTTCCGTTTCAAAAGTCATCAGAAGAACGATGCTTGTATCGGCAGGTATCTGCGGTCTGGCAGGATTCCTGGAAGTCTCCGCTGTTTCCCATACGATTTCAAGTCTGACTGCCGGCGGCAGAGGCTTTACGGCAATCATCGTTGCCTGGCTCGGCAAGTTCAATCCGTTTGCGATGACGCTGATTACGGCCATTCTGGCATTTATGTCCAGAGGTGCCAACCAGATCGCTTCGGATTTCAACTTCAACAAGTTCGCGTCAAATATTCTGACCGGAATCATTCTGTTCTTTATTCTCGGAAGCGAGTTCTTCATCAACTACAGACTTGTCTTCCGTCACCGTCCGAAGGAGGTGAAATAACATGACACTGACATCACTTGTAGCCTGGATCGCTGCAGCCATTACATTCGGCACTGTCATCATGTACGGCTCCGTCGGTGAGATTCTGACGGAAAAGAGCGGAAACCTGAACCTCGGTGTTCCCGGCATCATGTATCTCGGCGCGATCGGATCACTGGCAGGATGTTTCTTCTATGAGAACGGCAATCCCGCACCGAATCCCTGGATCAGTGCCTGCATTGCGGTTGTCTGCGCGTTAACTGCCGCACTGCTCGGCGGACTGCTGTATTCCTTCATGACGGTAACCCTCAGGGCAAACCAGAATGTCACAGGTCTTACACTGACAATCTTCGGCGGCGGTGTGGCCAACTTCTTCGGGGGTTCCCTCGTCAAGCTCTCAGGCGGTGTCGGACAGATCTCCGTTGCGGCTGCAAGTTCGGCAATCCGTACAAGGATTCCGTTTCTCTCAGATCACTTCGGCATTGTCAGCGATCTGCTGTTCTCCTACGGTTTCTTCACGTATCTTGCGGTTGTGATCGCTCTTGCGGCGAACTACTTCCTGACACGCACCAGATACGGTCTGAATCTCAGAGCTGTGGGTGAAAATCCCGCTACGGCCGATGCGGCGGGAATCAGTGTAACGAAATACAAGTATCTCGCAACATGCACCGGCGCCATGATTGAAGGTCTTGGCGGAATGTACTTCGTTATGGACTACATCAAGGGAACATGGGATTCCGGCGGCGCTCTTGAAGCACTCGGATGGCTTGCGGTTGCGCTTGTCATCTTCACCAGCTGGAAGCCGAAAAACGCGGTCTGGGGTGCTTACCTGTTCGGTTTCTGTTATTGGATCTATCTGTATATTCCTTCAGGTATTTCCGCAGTGCTGGCAAAATTCTTCGGTGCTGCGAATGTCACGCATATGCAGAATCTTTACCGGATGATTCCGTATCTTGTAACAATCATTGTCCTGATTATCGTCTCGAAGAAGAAACGAAAAGAAAATCAGAACCCGGCAAGTCTGGGTATATCATATTTCCGTGAGGAAAGATAAAGAAAGGCTGGATAAGAATATGAGTTCAAATGTACGTCCCGAAAACATGGAAAGAATCACAACTCCCGAACTGGCAGAAGCATTTATCGAAGAACAGATCAATGAGATCCGTGAACAGGTTAAAGACGGAAAAGTGCTGCTGGCGCTTTCCGGCGGTGTTGACAGTTCTGTTGTCGCTGCTCTTTTGATCAAGGCAATCGGACAGAATCTCGTCTGTGTTCATGTCAACCACGGTTTCCTGCGTAAAGGTGAACCGGAACAGGTTATCGAAGTATTCCGCAACCAGATGAACGCGAATCTGATCTATGTCGACGCAGCTGACAGATTCATTGACAAGGTTGCCGGCGTTACCGACCCGGAAGAAAAGAGACACATCATCGGCGAAGAATTCATCAAGGTATTTGACGAAGAAGCTGCCAAGCTTTCCGGCATCGGCTATTTGGCGCAGGGAACGATCTATCCTGATATTCTCGAGAGTGAAAAGGGAATCAAGGCACACCACAATGTCGGCGGTCTGCCGGAAGAGATGGAAATGGAACTCGTTGAGCCGGTCAAGCTCCTCTTCAAGGATGAAGTCAGAGTTGTCGGCAAGGCACTCGGTCTGCCTGACAACATGGTTTACCGTCAGCCGTTCCCCGGTCCCGGTCTCGCTGTCAGATGCCCCGGCGCAATCACACGTGAAAGACTGGAATGCGTCCGTGAATCCGATGCGATCCTGCGTGAGGAATTCGCAAAGAACGGTCTGCAGGGAAAGGTATGGCAGTACTTCACTGTCGTTCCCGATTTCAAGTCCACAGGAATCAAGAACGGGGAAAGATCATTCGAGTATCCTGTTATTATCCGCGCGGTCAATACGACAGATGCCATGACGGCAACAGTTGAAGATGTACCGTTTGAACTTCTTCAGCATATTACCGCCCGTATCACAAAAGAAGTTCCGGGAGTCAACAGATGTCTCTATGACCTGACACCGAAACCCAGCGCAACAATCGAGTACGAATAATCAGGTGTCCCGATGGAACCCGGATTATTCTGAAATATGTAAACTGAATTATCCTGGGTATTTATCGAACAAATCAAATTAATGGATTAATGAATAAGACCTTGCATACATATGTAGGGTCTTTTCTTTATGAATAGGCAGCGTATGAATATCGGAAAAATGTACCGGATGAGGTACTGGATGGGATACCGGATTATGGTTCATGCTTCTGACAGCATCGCTTCTGATTGCGGTGTTTACTGTATCAGTAAGACGGATCAGCAGAGACTGAATGAAGTCATGATGAATCCCGGTCAGTATTTTGCGGCAGACTGTCATGTGATATTGACAGCCTGCCGTTAGTTTTTTGGTGTATTCCGCAGGGACAGAATCATTTGGGACCGGCGGATATCCTGACATTCAGAAGGAAGATTGCATGTATCTCAGCGTATTTCAATAATGAAAATCAGAAGAGGAGAAGAACTATGTATTTTTATTTCACTTATCTGCCTTTTCTGATCAACATCATTCTGCTGTTTGTCAATAAAAGCAAAGCGGTTATTCCGGTTATACTGATCAGCACCATTCTCGGATCGCTTTCCCTGGTTTCGGACTTCTGCTCTCACTCAGCGGAAAAGGAATCGGTTTTGGCAATCCGGATATCGGAATTGACTGGGGATTCGTACTCTTCTTTCTTGCTGAACTGTTATTTCTT
The DNA here is from genome assembly GCA_902766435.1 of uncultured Erysipelotrichaceae bacterium. Lineage (GTDB taxonomy): Bacteria > Bacillota_I > Bacilli_A > Erysipelotrichales > Erysipelotrichaceae > Bulleidia. The sequence continues at coordinate 39,169 of CACXDM010000110.1, forward strand.
CGGGAAACGCTGATCTTCAGAATCGTTAAGTAAGAAGATCCTATGGAAACTGTTCCTGAAATACATAAGAAACATTACGGCCGCAGGGGATAAAACCACGTCTGAAGGAGGAATTCACACAGAATGGAAATACTGAAAAGGATATTCGGCAGGGGAAATGAGGAAGAAGAGCCAATGAAGGAACTGACCTTCTCTTTTCCTTTTTACATCAGGGTGTATGATCCATCCTCCCATGAGGAAGATGCATATACCGAACTGAGCGGAAAAGCTGCTTATGAATACACTGATGAAGAGACCCGCGGTGATGTTATCTGGGATTTCAATGAATCGCATCTTGCTTATTACTTCAAAGAAGGCAGTGTGATGCGTTCTGCTGTCATGGACTTCAAAGAGGACGGAACGATACAGATTACCGTAACGCTTCCGGATAAATATGTATCTTCATATCAGCAGGAGATACAGTTCTGGCTGAAGGGACAGCTGAGTGACGGATGGGGTGAACATTATGAAGGTCTGCTCTATGGTCATCCGGCGGAAATTTACGACAGCGGCGAACAGGAATCCTATGAATTCTGTTTCGGCATACCGGAGAAGACGGAGGTATAAAGCATGATTCTGATCATAATGGTGATAATGTGTATGATGTTTTCCGCCTTACTGATCAGGGGAATCAAGTGGGCTTCGGTCATTCTGTTTCTTTTGTTCTGTCTGTTTTTCCTGTGAGGAATATGTCAGAAAAAGATTGTATCCCGGATAAAAAGGTATATGATGGGGTGGCTTTGAAAGGAGACTGAAATGAAGAAAACAACTTCTGTTTATATGGCTGCAGTCATGGCAGCGCTTGTTCTGACCGGCTGCGGCAAACATGAATTCGGTCTGAGCATGACTGATGGAAAACACGGTGAGATTACGGCACTCAATGCGACAGAGGGAGATACGGTTTCCGCCGGCAGTCTTGAGGTCGGTGAGAATGACTTTATTACTGTTGAGGCTGAATTCACGGATGGTAAAGTGAAGCTTGCCCTGACACCCGAAGGAAGTGAAAATGCCGAGCCGATCGTGGAAACGGAAATCAGCGGCACACAGAATGTGACGCTGAATGCCGATACCGGAAATTATACGGTGACGGTAACGGCTGTGGGCAATCTTACAGGCAAAGCGGAAATCACTGTGGAAGAATCCGAGGCTGAGGCTTCCTGGGCTTCTGCGGCAAGTGCCGATGAGGCAGGCAAAGGAGCCGGACTTAACTGGTTTACCGTTATGGATGAATACATTCTGGAAATCGGTGATGCGAAAGATCCCGTATTCAGTTACTATCCCGGTATCGCTCAGGCATACTTCAAAATGGAAAACGGAGATCTCTATATCTGGAAGGGAATCGGCACGTCAGGTGATGTTCTGTATGACGCAAATGAATATGCCCATACATGGCAGCAGAATATCAAGGGACTTGTCGTGAACTGCTATGGTGCAGAAGAGGGAAAGGCAACCAAGGTGACATGGGTTGTGGATGACACCTCCTATGAACTGCTTGCCGGCACCGGCAGCCCTGATTTCGCACTGAGCCCGGATGATATCAATTCTCTGGTTAACGGTATTCAGTAATGCATTCCCCGCGGACTGCGGGGTTTTCTTATGCCTGAATATACACTGATCTGTTATATGGGGTATAGTTAAGACATGGATTTAAGAATCATATGCGGAAGATATCATCTCCGCTGAGGAGTCGGCGTGATGAAAACAGAAAGACTGATCGGTATTTTATCGGTGCTTCTTCAGAAAGAACAGGTGACGGCGCCGGAACTGGCGGAGATGTTTGAAGTGTCCAGACGGACGATCAGCCGGGATATTGATGCATTGTCTGCAGCCGGTATACCGCTGTATACACTGCAGGGAACCGGCGGAGGCATCCGGATCATGCCCGGATACAGGTTTGACCGTACGGTACTGACAAACAAGGATATGCAGGAACTGCTGACGGGACTGAGAAGCCTTGACAGCATCAGCGGCACGAACCGCTATGTTCAGCTGATGGAAAAACTTTCGGCAGGTTCTTCCGTTGTCAGAGCGGATTCGCATATTCTGATTAATCTTGCGGCGTGGAATAAAACCGCTGTATCGCAGAAGATCGAACTGATCCGCATGGCAGCGGAACAGGGAAAGAAGCTTCACTTTCATTACAGTTCGCCGAAAGGAGAGAGTGAAAGAGTGATTGAACCGTATGATCTTGTGTTCGAATGGTCACGCTGGTATGTCTGGGGCTGGTGTGAAACCAGACAGGACTACCGGCTTTTCAAGCTGAACCGGATGACGGAGATCCGTACCGGTGATCCGTTTGTGAAAAGAGACGCGCCGCTTCCGGATCTTTCCAATGAGAAGGTCTTTCCCGAACAATACCGGGTAAAAGCGGTTGTGCAGCCGGCATACCGCTGGCGCGTTCTGGAAGAATACGGACCGGAGTCAATGACAGAGATGCCTGACGGGACATTTCTGTTCTCGTTCGGCTTTACCGACCGGCAGAGCATTCTTTCCTGGATTCTTTCATTCGGAGAGGGAATCGAACTTCTGGAACCGGCGGATCTCAGAGGAAAACTGAAACAGTTCGGAGAACATCTGACGGAAAAATACAGAGACATGACAGACTGATGTCATGTTTCTTTTGTTAGGATGGTACTGAAGACGAGGAGGAATATGTATGCGTCTGGACGGATTCGGAATATTTGTAAAGGACATGGGTGTTATGATCCGGTTTTACCGGGATGTGCTCGGTTTTGAAATCACGGAGGATGAGAATACCTCAAATGTATTTCTGGAAAAGGACGGGACTCTGTTTCTGTTCTACCGCCGCAGTGACTTTGAAACGATGACTTCCCGCACCTATAACTACGCTCCGGGTATTAACGGACATTATGAAATCGCCCTTTCCGTTGAAAACTATGCGGAAGTGGACAGGACATTCCGCGAGGTTACGGATCAAGGCGCGGTGCCGGTTATGGCGCCGGTAACGGAGCCATGGGGACAGCGGACATGCTATGTTGCCGATCCGGAAGGAAACCTGATCGAGATCGGTTCTTTTAACAAAGGAGATACAGATGCCGTTTGACTATAAGAAAGAGTATTCGGAATACTATCTGCCGCCGAAAACACCGCAGATTATTGAGATACCGGAAATGAAATACATCTCCGTCAACGGCAAAGGTGATCCCAATGAAGAGGACGGGGAATATAAACGCGCTCTGGAACTTCTTTACGGTATTGCCTTTACTCTCAAAATGAGTAAGAAGACGGATTATGTCATTGACGGTTACTTTGATTATGTTGTGCCGCCTCTGGAAGGATTCTGGCTTCAGGAGGGCATTGATGGGATTGATTATTCCCGCAAATGTGATTTCCGCTTTACTTCTGTCATCAGGGTGCCTGATTTTGTCAAAGAAGATGACTTCCGCTGGGCGGTAAGTGACGCTTCCCGGAAAAAGAAAAAGGATTTTTCGGAAGTGGAATTCATCACCCTGAAGGAAGGACTCTCTGTGCAGTGCATGCATACCGGCCCTTATGATACGGAACCGGAAACCGTACGGCTGATGGATGCGTATATCCGGGAACTCGGTTATGTGAATGACTTCAGTGAAGAAAGAAGACACCACGAGATCTATCTTTCCGATCCCCGCCGTACGGTACCGGAAAAACTGCGTACCGTAATCCGGCATCCGATCAGAAAGAGGGAAGACTGAAATACATGGCATCCGTCAGACAAAAACGGTAGAATGTTGCTGAAGGTGAGGTTTTGCAATGTTCAGAGAGCTGACCAGAAAAAAACAGAAGCTGACGGATGAAGAATGCATCAGACTGCTGAAAGAGGAAAAAAGAGGAGTGCTTTCCGTCCTCGGAGATGATGACTATCCTTACGGCATACCGCTGAATCATTACTACAATGAGGAAGACGGAAAACTGTATTTCCACAGCGGAAAGACCGGTCACAAGGTGGATGCTTTTCTGCGTCATGACAAAGCCTCTTACTGTGTGTTTGATCAGGGATACCGCAGAGAAGGCGAATGGGCGCTGAATATCAGAAGCGTGATTGTTTTCGGCCGGGTTGAAGTTGTTGAAGACAGGCAGAAAGTCTATGAGATCTGCCGCAGACTCAGCCATAAGTTCACCGATGATGATTCTTATATCAAATATGAAATTGTTCATTCCGGTCCCGGAACACTGATGTTCTGTCTTACACCGGAACAGATCTGCGGCAAACTGGTCAATGAAGCCTGAACAGGCTGGGAGTATGGGAATGAACACGACAATTGATTACTTTAATGAAAAAGCGGAAAAACAGTTTCATGATGCGTTTACGATAACCGCCCGGGATAACCAGGACCGGTTTCTTTCGTATCTTGAACCGGGATCACTGATCCTTGATTTCGGCTGCGGATCAGGCAGGGATTCCGCTTATTTTATGGAAAAGGGATACAGAGTGGTTCCTTCAGACGGCTCAGAAGGCATGTGCCGCCTGGCATCGGAATACCTGAAAATGCCGGTGAAATGCATGGAGTTCAATGAACTGGATGAGGAAAATGCATATGACGGTATCTTTGCCTCGGCATCCGTAATGCATCTGGAATATGAAAAACTTCTTGAAGTGTTTCCGAAGATGATCCGGGCACTGAAGGATAACGGCATACTCTATGTATCGTTCAAATACGGAACACAGGACGGTTATCTCGGGAAAAGATACTATACATACATGACGGAAGAGCGCTTTGCGGATATGATCTCTCTTTTTCCGCAGCTGAAGGCGGAAGAAAGCGGCATCTTCGGCAACGAACATCCCGGTCAGATGGATTTCCGCTGGCTGTATGCAGTTCTGAGAAAAGAGGGAAATGTTAAATGAAGCGGTTTATGTCCGTGTCTTTGAGTCTGTCGTTATTGATGACAGGCATTTCATTAAGCGCGTGCGCGGAGCAGACAGTATCTGAGTCACAGGTGCAGCAGGAATCGGATTTTACCTTTGAAGAAAAAAACGGCGGCCTGATTCTGACCGGCTGGAAGGGGACGGAGGCAGAACTGCAGATTCCTTCAGAGATCAACGGAAAAGCCGTGACGGAAGTCGGTGAAAGCTGTTTTGCGGGCAATATCGGTCTGAAGATCATACGTCTTCCCGAAGGGATTACTGCCATCGGGGATTATGCGTTTGAATGCTGCAGCGGACTGGAAAAGATCTATTTTCCTTCCACGCTCACTTCCATTGGTGAAGGAGCTTTTTCAGGGTGCGCTTCTTTGACCGTTGCCGATATGCAGGAAGGGATCGAAAAGATCGGCAGAGGCGCGTTTCTTTACTGTACGTCCCTTGTCTATGCCGAACTGCCGTCTTCCCTCAAAGAGATCGGCAGATTTGCCTTTGCCGGCTGTCATGACCTCGCGGCGGTGAAATTCCGCGGCAGTCTTGTCGATACGCTTCCGGACAGGGTATTTCTGGGCTGCACGAATCTGAAGCGGATCAATATTCCCGAAAGCGTTGTTTCCATCGGCAGAAGGGCATTCTCACATTGTGAGAGTCTTACCGCGCTGTATTTTCCTTCAAAACTGGAAAATCTGAGCGGGTATGCATTTGAAGGATGCAGTTCATTGACATCATTGGATTTTTCCGCCGCACGGATTGAGGATCATACGTTTGCGGGATGCGGAAACCTTCAGAATCTGACGGT
>CACXDM010000111.1 GCA_902766435.1 uncultured Erysipelotrichaceae bacterium
CCGTCTGTTTCATCCTGTTTCAGGGATATTGTGTATTCATAAGTGCCTGCTTCCTCAAATGTGATGTCACCGAATGACCCGGTGCCGTTACCGGTAATCTCCAGTTCACTCTCTTCCGGCATGGGATTATTCTCATCTGAAGGTTCCAGGACAAAATGATAGATTTCATCTGTTTCCGGTGTACCTTCAACGGTATTTGTAATCTCGGGAAATGTGTCTTCAAGCGGAGCGGGAGCGGAGGCTGAAGGCAGTACCGTATACATTGCCTTGATTTCCGTCACCCGGTGTTCCTGATCACAGCTCTTCAGTCCGTCCCAGGCGTCTTTGACCTTTTTCGGCTCGGGAAGCGCACTTCCTTCTTCCTCATAGGAATCTTCACCGCCGGATGAATCATCCCCGTCGGAAACAGGAGAAGTATTCTTCAGCTTTTCGAGATCCCTGTCTGCTTTGGCAATCTCATTTTCAAGCTGTTCTATGGATAATTCCTTCATCGCAACAGTCAGTTCCATGCTCGTGACATCATATTTCATCAGCATGTCACCTTCTTTGACTCCCTGTCCTTCCGTAACATAGACATCCGTTACGATCTGCGTTGCCTCAGGATAAATACTCTGTTTGTCCGTATCAATGACCATTCCCTCAGAGGAAACCGAATCACCGAAGTAGTCATAACTCAGATCGGATACAGGAATAACATCAGCCTTCTTACTGCCGTCGCTGCATGCCTTCATGCCGAAAACAGAACCGGCAATTACAGCAGCTGCTGCCAGACCGATGATCACTTTCTTCTGCGTGTTCATCCGGCACCTCCTTCACTGAGCTCACCGTCAATGATATGAAGAATTCTTCCGGCATTTGAGGCAACCTTTGCGTCATGGGTGATCATGACAATCGTTACCCCTTCTTCATTCAGCTGCCTGAACAGTTCCATAACCTGTCTGCCGCTAGCCTGATCCAGAGCGCCGGTAGGCTCATCCGCCAGTAATACAGCCGGACGGTTGATTAATGCCCTGGCAATCGCGCACCTCTGTTTCTGTCCGCCGGAAAGCTGAGACGGGAAAAACTCCGTCCGTTCCTCCAGGCCGACTTTCTTCAATGCCTCAAACGCACGGGTGCGTCTTTCCTCTTTCTTCACCCCGGCATAGATCAGAGGAAGCGCCACATTTTCAATTGCCGTTTCCCCGGGAAGAAGATTGAAGTTCTGAAAGACAAAACCGATCTTGTCACGGCGGATGACGGAGAGTTCTTTGTCATTTGCGTTAGAGACATCAATCCCGTCAAGAAAATAAGTGCCTGACGTCTGCCGGTCAAGACAGCCGATGATATTCATCAGTGTGGACTTGCCGGAACCGCTCGGCCCCATAATCGCAACGTACTCCCCCTTTTCCGCCTGAAAGGAAACATCCTTCAAAACCGGAACAGGCATTTCCTCCGTACCGTAGTTCTTATATATATGTTTCAGATCCAGGATCATGCCGGTTCTTCCTCCGCTGCTGCTTCAGCCGATGTGACGGGAAGACCTTCCCTCAGCGTATCATCCGGCCAGGCAATCCTGTCATCTTTGGAAAGACCGTCGGTAATCTCATACATCAGTGTATTCTCATCAAATATTCCGACAGTGATCTGTTTCTTCTTCAGCCGGTCATGACTGTCCGCAATCCAGACATATGTTTTCCCGTTCTCCTCCGTCACGATATATCCGGCATCCAGCCAGATTCCGTCTGTGACCGCTGTCTGTCCGAAGTCAGGCTCAATGAAAACATGCTGACCGAGCATCAGCCCTTCAGTTGACTCAAGAGAAACATAGAAAGGATAATTACTGGATTTCTCACCGGATGAATACATATTCTGTTCACTGTCAGAAGACGGTTCCGTTTCAATCTGGGTAATAACACCTTTCCAGACCTCTGTCTCATTGACTCTTGATCTGACAATCACAGCCTGTCCGGCAGTGATCTTCATGACTGCCTGTTCATTCAGACTGCCCTTTACCCGGAACTGTCCCGTCTGTGTCACTGACATAAACGGCTTATCACTGCTCTCATCTTCATTGATATGTTTAACTACACCGGATATCGTAGATCTGACAACAGAATGATCAATTTCATTCTGCAGCTTCTTAATATCACTTTCTTTAATCTGTTTCTCATACTGCTTCTGTCTGATCTGCATCTGCTTTGACTGGATTTCCGTTGTATAATCCAGTTTCTCACTGTCAGATGCCTCATCTCTCTGAGAAACCAGCTCGTTGATCTCTTCATTTAAAGCGCTGATCTCATTATCAAAACCCTCAAGATCCAGTCTTGCGGAGGCAATATCATTCTCAGCTTTTTCCGTATCATACCTGAACAGCTGATCCCCGGAATTTACCTCTTCACCTTCTTCGACATAGATCTCCAGTACTTTCTTCTCCGGATCCTTCTTATAGTCAACACTTGCCTGTGCTTCCACTACACCGCCATAACGGTCAGACAGGTAATCTCCTGCACCGCCCGATACAGGTGTGACATATACCACTCTGTCCGAACTGCCGCCGGCACGCCGAAAAAGGAAAAAACCACATAATGCCAATATAACAAGAACTGCAATTACCATGACTGCAGGCTTCATTTTCTTCATCATCGAAATCCCCCTAGATTCCGTATACGATCTTAACACCCGCAAAGAAATGGCTCAATCATCATATTCTGATAAATGTAAAATCAGTCATGGCTCTTTCACGACAAAATGCCGGCATAAAGCCGACGGTAGATGTCATTCTTTAACATCGTTCAAATAATACGAATAATTCCAATCCTCAAGAACCTTTAACGCCTCCGATGTTCATGATGTTAGTGCAAATAATACGAATAATTCCAATCCTCAAGAACTCGGATATACGGCGCGCGGTCCGGCAACCGTGCAAATAATACGAATAATTCCAATCCTCAAGAACGATAAAGCCTGCTGTATCTTGTCCCATCAGGTGCAAATAATACGGATAATTCCAATCCTCAAGAACCTTAAGTGCGCCAGTTCCTTGCGGTTCTCGGTGCAAATAATACGGATAATTCCAATCCTCAAGAACCATGCCTGTGATACCTCGCCTGTTTCTGAGTGCAAATAATACGGATAATTCCAATCCTCAAGAACGC
>CACXDM010000112.1 GCA_902766435.1 uncultured Erysipelotrichaceae bacterium
GGATACACGAAAGCAATTGACACAAAGATCGAGATTGCAAAAGACGGATCGGTTAAAGTCAATGGCAAGGATCAGAAAGATGGTGTTGTCAAGGTGACCGACAAGAAACTGTCCGGTGGTCCGTCAAGAACACCGAAGAAGTCAGTAAATACCGGTGATCCGGCAAACACAGTCCTTTGGGGAATGAGCGGACTTGCATCACTGCTGATTGCAGTCTGGACATTCCTGAAGAAAAGGAAATATGCCTGATTACTCCGGAATTGACTGAAAGCATTACAGGTTGAAGAGGTACTGCAGGATTGCCTGCGGTGCCTCTTTTTCTACTGCATAACCGTGAAAGAATAGTATAATAATGACATTTACAGGAGTATGTGTTTATGGATTATGAAAAACTGCTTTCCGACTCTGCCAAAAAGATGAGGCCTTCCGGTATCCGAAAGTTCTTTGATCTGGTTGCGGAGATGCCGGACTGTATATCTCTTGGTGTTGGTGAGCCTGATTTTCAGACACCCTGGGATATCCGTGATATGGCGATTCATTCCCTGGAACTCGGCCGGACAAAATATACCGCCAATTCAGGTCTGAAAGAACTGCGGACAGAGATCGGAAATTATCTTAAACGTAAATACAATATGGAATACGGTGTTGATGAGCTGCTTGTGACGGTCGGCGGCAGTGAGGCGATCGATCTTGCGATCAGGGCTCTGATTGAACCGGGTGATGAAGTAATCATTCCCGAACCGTGTTATGTTTCCTATGAGCCGATTACAACACTGACGGAAGGTGTACCGGTGCCTGTTCCGACAAAAGAGGAAGATGATTTCCGGGTTACGGCTGAGGCAATCAAAAACGCGATTACCGATAAGACGAAGATTCTGGTTCTTCCGTTTCCGAACAATCCTACAGGCGCTGTTCTCAGACATCAGGATCTGGTGGAGATCGCGGATGTACTGAGAGACAAGGATATTGTCATTCTGTCGGACGAGATCTATTCGGAACTGAAATACGATCAGAAACATGAGTCAATTGCGACAATTGAGGGAATGAGGGAGAAGACAATTGTCATCAACGGTTTCTCCAAGACATTCTCCATGACGGGCTGGAGACTCGGTTATGCGGCAGGACCTAAACCACTGATTCAGGTGATGACGAAGATCCATCAGAGCTGCATCATGGCTGCGCCGACAACCAGTCAGTACGCTGCCATTACCGCACTTCGTGACTGCGATGAGGATGTTGAGGAAATGCGTCGTCAGTATGACATGAGAAGAAAATACTGTGTCAGAAAGCTGAATGAAATGGGGCTGAAGACCTTTGAACCTATGGGAGCCTTCTATGTGTTCCCCAATATTCAGTCGAGCGGTCTTTCCAGTGATGAGTTCTGTGAGCAGCTTCTGGAAAAGAAAAAGGTTGCGATCATTCCGGGTACCGCATTCGGCGCCAGCGGGGAAGGATTCGCAAGAATCAGTTATGCGTACAGTATCGATCACTTAAGAGAGGCAATGAAGCGGATCAAGGAGTTCCTGAGTGAACTGAAAGGGGAAAATACAGATGAATGATATGGATTTGCTGAGACTTCTGGCGGATGATCCGCGGGCAACGGTTACCGAACTGGCGGACATACTCGGAGAAGAGGAAAACACGGTCAGAAACAAGAAGAGAGAACTGGAAAAGAAAAAGGTTATCTGCGGTTATCATACGGTGATTAACTGGGATAAGACCAACGAAGATCACGTTGATGCGATGATCGGTGTCAGCGCCAAGCCGGAAAGAGGCAAGGGCTATGATAAGATTGCGTCCCGTATTGCCCGTTTTCCCGAAGTCAGCAGTCTTTATCTGATGAGCGGAACATCGGAATTCATGGTGAATATCAATGCCAGGACAATGCGTGAAGTGGCTGACTTTGTCGGTGAGAAGCTTGCGCCGATTGACGGTATTACCGCTACGGTGACGATGTTCGTTCTGAAGAAATACAAGGTGAACGGCATTACAATGGATATGGAAGCAGAGGTGGAAGACGACCGTCTGCCGGTATCCGCATAAAACATCAGTTTATCCCGGAATGATCCGGGTATTTAGTACGGTATAAATGTAGTCGGCAGGATTATCATCCGGATAGTCAGCCAGCTGCACTTATTTTAAGATAAGGGAGTCAGTAATCCGGCCTGGCGTCGGGTTTTTTGGAGAATCAGCGTCCGTATATAAAACTGCCAGCCTCTCCCTTATCTTTGTACATGCGATTACGCGAGTTGAGTCTGAAATAACACTCTGGTATCTTACTAAAATGCTTGAAGAATAAGTGAGCGGCCGCCGATTACTGCATGCATAACTACGCAGAAAGGAGGCCGTTTTTATGATTGGCGTAGGAATCGATGTTTCAAAACTGAAAAGTACAATCTGTATTATGAATGAATATGGAGAAGTACTTCAGAAGCCGTATGAAATTATGCATACGGAAACAGATCTGAAAGAATTAACCGGAAGAATCAAAGACTATGGTGGAAAGAATGATGTTCGGGTTGTCATGGAAGCCACCGGAGCCTACAGCAGACCGATCCTGTATTATCTGCTTGATGAAGACATCTTTGTCTCAGAGATCAACCCTCTGGCAATGAAGAAGTACAGATCAGATATCAACTTCAGAGGTGTAAAGAATGACAGTATTGATGCAATAGCGATTGCACAATATGCAGTTGAGAAATGGAACAGACTGAAAGAGTATAAGAAAGCCGATGAGGAATACGCAGCGATGAAAGCTTTGTCCAGGCAGTATCTCAGCTATATGAAACCGCATGTAGCCCTGACACAGAATCTGGATCATCTGATCGATCAGGTAATGCCGGGAATCAAAACGGAATTTGAAGGATACGATCCTGTAACAGGGAAAGACAAACTGGCAGACTTTCTGGAAGAATTTCGTCATTATGATTACATCACATCACTGGGTCCTAAGAAGTTTGAGGAGAAATTCAATAAGTGGGCAAAGAAAAAAGGATACCGTCCGCGCCAGGGTAAGTCCGGCAAGATTTATTTACTGGCGAAAGAAGGTATCCCTACACTCACATATGATTCAACCAGCAGACTGCTCGTACAGCAGGCTGCAGAGGCAGTCAGAGGCATGAATCAAGTGCTCTACAGAATATTAGCACAGATCAGAGAGCTTGCGGAGAAACGGCCTGAGTATTCGGCAGTCCGGTCAATGAGCGGAGTCGGAGACGTATTGGCGCCGCTGCTTGTGGCAGAAGTAGGAGATCCCAGAAGATACCATTCAGGAGATGCCTTGATCGCCTGTATAGGGATCGATGTGCCGCCATATGAAAGCGGAAAATTCAAAGCATCTGAACGAAGGATTACCAGAAAAGGATCGAAGCAGCTCAGGAAGCTGGGATATCTGCTGGTAAAGAATCTCAGGAAGATAAAACCAACTCAGGATACAGCAGTATATGACTACTACCTGAAGAAGAAAGCCGAAGGCAAGAAAGACAAGCAGGCCATTGTGGCAGGAATGAATAAATTCTTTCGGATCTATTATGCCCGCGCTATGGAAGCGTACAGAGATCAGGCGGAAAAAGAATAATGCAATACAGAAGAACGAAACGAAAGGCGAAGCCGGAAGTGAAGTGATTCTGTATTGCATTACCCTGTGAAGTCACCGACCAGTCCAGTCAAAGCTGCAAATAATTACTCGACAACCAACCCGAAAGAAAAACCGTCAAATCAGACGGATTTTCGTAGTGCTTCGGTATTTATGAACAAATTACTGTTGACAACCCTTAGCGAGTTTTATTTCCCGGGAAATGAAACGATGGTGAAATATCCGGTTACCTGTTACGAAAAAGTTTCGGAAATATCCTGAAAATAATTGACGATAATTCTGATATTGTCATAAACTGAATTTCGTAAATGATTACATTTTCACCGGTATCATTTCATTCTTTTACCAGTCAGCAGTTTTTGTGTGAATTTTACAGATGATTTAGGAAGACGAGGGATAGTTTACATGTCTAAATTCAAGGATTATTTTTCTTTTGAATCAATCCGGGACCGTTCCGGGGAAGTGGTCTGCTATCATGTGACAATGATCGGTACAATCGAGGCAGACGGTACGGCAAGAATCAGAACGGATCTCGGTACGGATGGAGACAAGAAGATGGCATTCGGAAGACTGACGGTTCGCGGCTGTGATAAAAAGATCCGGGTTCTTCTGAATGAGACCGGAAGCAGGATTTATTATCATTCCTATGATGAGGAAGACGGTGCTCTGGATATTATCAGCTTTGCCGCAAGAGACTGGCGGGCGGATGAAGTCTATAACTACAACGAAGGGGACCGTGTTCTGATTGAAGGAAGAGCGTATATGAGAAAAGCTTCTGATTCATCTATGGATGGAAGACCTGAAATGACGGTTACAGTAACCGGACAGTTCCTGCTCGGCCGCAGAAGAAGACAGTTCTTCAACAATATGATTCCGCAGGAGGATATTTAAAAAAGCGCAGCGATGCGCTTTTTGTGTGGTTATTGGTTTTCTTCTTACATTTCCTGCAGTGCGAGGTAGATACATCCGAGAAACATGTATTCCGTCGGATCATTGACCAGAATGAGATCGGGAATGAATTCTTCCTGAAATGTCTTTGCGAGTTCTTTCCGGAGATCTTCCGTATCGGAGAACATATCACAGCAGATCGCAATTGCCTCGGGATCGACACAGCTGATGATTGCCGTAAGGAACCGGGATACAAGATTCAGGAATCCTTCCTGTGTCTTGACGATCTCTTCCGGGGGATATTTGAATTTCAGCGTATTCGCAAGGTACTGCATTTCACCGGCAATATTATTCCGGCCGGAATGCAGTTTACCGTTGATGACATGTCCGACGCCTGAATTTCTGGCGGAACGGGGATGGAAATAGAAGGATATGTTCTCATAGGAGTCCTGAAGGGCATAGAAGCCGACGACCATCGTATTGGCGTCATTGTAGAAGTAGAACGGTTTCTGATAGCGTTCGGTAAATGTTTTCAGTACTTCCGCATTGTATATTCCTGGCTCTCTGAATGTCAGTTTTCCTTTGTCCAGTACACCGGGAGTACTGATGCATACCGCATCGATATCCGGTTCCCGTTTCAGTTCGACATCAAGCAGGTCCTCGAGATCGGTGAGGCTGTACTTGGCTTTGATGATTGTGGTCTCTTTTTTGATTCTTCCCTGATCAACCAGTCTGTAGATAATCCGTTTCTGGTTGTATTCACAGATGACAATGAGAACAGCGAGCTTTTTCTTATTGTTGAAAACGTGTATTGAAGGAAGTTCTTCCGGAACCTCGTATTCCTTTTCTTCCTGGATTGTATTCCGGATCAGTTCGATCAGCCGGATACAGTCGTATTCCGCAAAGATCGATACCGGAATCTGAATCACTTTCTTATCCTTGAATGCCATACTGATGCTCTTCAGCTGATAGCCGATCTGAGGAGCCATCAGGATAATGTCATAATCCGGTCCGACTTCCATGAGCTTATTGAAGGAAACGGCATGAAAGACCATATCGAGATTCAGTGTATCTGCCGTCCGCTGAAGATTATTGGCGAAGTAGGATGTTGTCAGAGCGCTTGTGCAGCACAGCAGAACATGAAGCGTATGTGTTTCTTCCAGATGAAGAAGGCTCTGCACCATTTCGTCATACAGTTCTTTGGCATGTTCGAGATCACGCATTTCGAAATGAAGATAGAACTTCAGCTCATCGGTATTGGCTGCCTGGATGGTAAATTCGATGACATCGATATCAAACTCGCGGAACGAAATGACTGCCTGTCCGTATGGTGTTGTAAGCATGATGGACTGAGAGGCATCATCTGTTTCCCAGATTTCATAACGTTCATTCTGATGCTGAAGAATCCATTCTCTGAACTGCATAGCCAGTTCGTGACTGCTGTATTCACTCATAATTCATCCCTTTCTGCCACATATTATAAAGGGAAATGAAAAAGATTGCATTCATATGAAAATGAATGCAATCAGGTTTACAGATCTTTACAGTCCTTCAGCTTTCTTTTGACACCATTGAGTATCACATATCCTTCTTCCGGATCTTCATGAACGACATAGCGTCTCTGTGTTCCCGGAACTGAATGGTGATCATGGCCGTAGAGTGATTCACACGTCAGATCCTGTGATGCCGGAACAACATGTCCGTCAGAGGATATCGTGTGATTTCTTCTTTTATTCCTGGTTGCCGAGACAACTGCGGCAGCTGCGAAGAAGAGGACCCACAGAGCGATGATTAACAGTTCGATCATTCGCCCATTGTTTCCTTAACGCTCTTGGCAAGACCGGCAATCCCCTGTATCTCGGAAGGGATGATGATCTTTGTGGCCTGTCCGTTTGCGGCAGCCTGGAATGCTTCAAGGCTCTTGAGGCGGATGACAGCTTCATCGGCGCCGGCTTCCTTGATTGCCCTAAGACCATCGGCAGTAGCCATATGGATTGCTCTGATTGCTTCAGCCTTACCTTCAGCTTCCTTGATCTCTTTTTCCTTTTCTGCTTCAGCTGCGAGAATTGTAGCCTGCTTCTCGGCTTCTGCCTGCAGGACTGCGGATTCCTTGCGTCCTTCGGCTGTCAGGATCATTGACTGCTTTTCACCTTCAGCGGTCAGGATGGCAGCTCTCTTTTCACGTTCGGCCTTCATCTGCTTCTCCATGGATTCACGAATTGCCGCGGGCGGCTGAATGTTCTTCAGCTCAACACGGGTAACCTTGATTCCCCAGGGATCCGTTGCAAGATCAATCGTCTGCAGCATCTGTGAGTTGATTGCTTCTCTGGATGTCAGAGTAGCGTCGAGTTCCATATCACCGATGATGTTACGGAGTGTTGTGGCCGTGAGGTTTTCCATAGCCATGATCGGGTTTTCAACACCGTACGCATAGAGCTTTGCGTCCATGATCTTGAAGTAGACGACAGAGTCAATCTGCATTGTGACGTTGTCTTTTGTGATAACCGGCTGAGGTGCGAAGTCCGCTACCTGTTCCTTGAGAAGGGCCTTTCTGGCAATTCTGTCAATGAAGGGGACCTTGAAGTGAATGCCGGCATTCCATGTGGCCTGATATTTACCGAA
>CACXDM010000113.1 GCA_902766435.1 uncultured Erysipelotrichaceae bacterium
CGCCGACAGCCGGATATTTATCCTCTGCCTTTGTTTCAAAATGAATGCCGCGCACCACTTCCGGAGTCCCTCTGAGATAGCGGTAATAGCTTTTCTCCGATACAAACTGATCGATGACTCTGAGGGAAGGAAGTTCTGTTTTTTTGCTCAGGTGGACATACGCCTGATTATGCAGAAGACACTTTACAGCGACCATGTTGTTCTGACTGTGAACTTCATTATACTTTTCCGGCGGCAGGATCAGCAGGCTGTGGGGAACCAGATCAATGAATTCGGGTACGGCGGAAAGAATCTGTGCGTCGGAAAGCTTCTTGGAATCCCTGACACCGAGTTTTCTGAGCAGATCAATATTCTCTTCTGATACCGCCGCGGCACAGACACATACCGGTCCGTAATAATCACCGGTTCCGACTTCATCGCTGCCGGCCTGGGGCAGTATATCCTGCTGTACAGGTACGGAAGCTTCGGGAGCCGCAGAGCTGAACGGAGCAGCGTAGACTGCAGCGTCTTTTCCCTGAAATACGGTTTTCCCGCTTTCATAGCAGGTGATGACACAGTTTTCCGGCCGCAGCTGCCACTTTGCATAAGGCGGTGTTCTGCCGGGGCAGTCCTTCCATGCATCGTACAGTTTATCTTCATCTCTATGTGATAATTTCAATGTGATTGTTTCTGACATGGTTATTATTGTAGATTGTTTTTGCCGCTCTGGGAAGAAATTGATTATCTTGGTGTTTTGAGTATCATTAATACAAGAGGTGTTTATGGTAGTAATCAAGGAAGAATGGTTCATGTACATCAATATTGCAGTGATTCTGTTCATTGTGCTCAGTGTCATGATCGGATATAAAACCGGATTTATCAGAAGAACCGTCTCATTGTTCGGGACATTCGTCTCTTTTTACGGCGCATGGTTTCTCAGTGATACGTTCTCTCACTACATTTCCCTTATGCCGAAGAATCTGATGCCGGCAGCGAACGTCATCGGTACCGAAGCGCTGTATCAGTTTCTGAATCAGGTTTGCTGGTACGGGGTTCTCTTTCTTGTCATCAAGTTTCTTTTCTTTCTGCTTGATCTGATTATCAAATCGGTGCAGAGAATTTCGGCTGTCAAGACACTGAGCGGAATACTCGGCGGTATTCTCGGTTTTCTTGAGTCCATCGTTCTGATCCTTGTGGCATGTTCACTGCTGACATCACCGTTCTTTGTCGGTGGCAAGGAGACGGTACAGGGCACGGTGCTCGGACCGATTAAGGATCTGACGGTATCTCTTTTTGAAGAGTATCTCGAACCGGTGGTTGACGCGGATGCATTCAGTCAGCTAGTGACGGATGTTCAGGATCTGACGGAAGACCAGAAGGGAGCTGTGGAATACTGGCTGCAGACACACGGATATAAGAAGGATGCTCCGAAGGAGGAAGCGGAATAGTTTATGAATGCGGCAAGCAGTCTTGATCTGCCTATGATTCTGGATGAGGTTAAACAGTATTGTTCCTTCTCACTCGGCATAAAAGCCATCGGGGAAACAGAGCCTTCTTTTGACCCGCTTGTGATCAGACGCAGACATGAATACATCAGTGAAGCGATGCAGGCATCTGTCCATTACGGACCCATGCCTTTTTACGGTATCCGGGATATTGCAGAGATACTGAACCATGCCATGAAGGGCAGTGTTCTGAGTCCTTCGGATCTGGTCAGTGAGATGCAGTTTATCCGCGGCATTAAGGGCATCCTTTCCTACGAAAGGAGTCTTACGGATATTCCTCATCCGGCATTAAAGGAACTCTGTGATTCGATGACTGTTCATCTGCAGACGGAAAGAAAACTGGCTTCCTGTATCAATGACTATGGTGAAGTCATGGACAGCGCCTCTTCCGAACTGCGTTCCATCCGTGCCGCGCTCCGGAGGGCAGATCAGGAAATTGCCTCGGCAGCTCAGCGCTTTGTGGCATCTCATCCAGATTCTGTCGTGGATGCGATCATTACCGAACGGGCAGGCAGGGCTGTGATCCTGGTCAAGGCATCCGAGAAGAATTCATTCGGCGGTCTGGTGTACGGGGACAGTGCCTCAGGGCAGGCTTCCTATATTGAACCGGCTGCACTGCTCGGGCCGAACAACAGGAAACAGCAGCTGATTGAATCGGAACGTGAAGAGATCAGCCGTATTCTCAGTGAGCTGAGCAGCGAAGTGGCATCTGTCGCAAGAGAAGAGCTGGCAAACCTTGAAACATGTACGGTACTGGATTCGGTTTTTGCCAAGGCTGAATGGGGCAGAGCGCATGAAGCGTCAGCCGCCCGTCTGAATGAAGAGGGTATACTTCGTATTGTCAAAGCTAAACATCCTCTGATTGATCCGAAGAAGGTGGTTGCGAATACATACCGGCTCGGTGATCCCCAGCGCACACTTTTGATTACCGGTCCGAATACCGGCGGCAAGACCGTATCCATGAAGATCATCGGACTGTTTGTTCTGATGACATATGCCGGCATGCCGGTAACAGCTGAGGAAGCAGAGATTCCGTTTTTTGATCAGGTGTTTGCGGATATCGGTGATGACCAGAGTGTTTCCGAATCACTTTCCAGCTTCAGCGCACATATCAGCAAGCAGGCGGAAATACTGAAGCACGCAACGGGAAACAGTCTTGTTCTGCTTGATGAAGTCGGAAGCGGAACGGATCCTAGGGAAGGTGAGAGTCTTGCGATATCCATTCTGAACGAGCTTCGGCAGAGGCAATGCATGACAGTTGCGACAACCCATTACAGCAGACTGAAGGCTTACGGCAAAAGACACAGTGATATTCTTCTTGCCAGTGTGCAGTTTGATATGGAAAAACTGGAGCCTACATATAAATATACAGAAGGTCTTACCGGGCAGTCGAACGCCATGGCAGTGGCACAGAAATACGGACTTCCTGCTTCGATTATCAAGTATGCCGATTTCCTGAGCAGACAGGCGAAGGGTGAAGAGGACAGACTGATCGAGACACTTGAACGGCAGCTGAATGAAGCAGAAACGATGCGTGAATCACTGAACCGGCAGATCGAAGAAAACAGAAAAGAAAAAGAAGAACTGAGAAAAGAGCGGATCAGACTGGAAAAGGAAAAGGATGACCTGCGGCAGGACGCCGTTAAGGAAGCCGAACGGTACGTGGAGGAAGCGCGCAGGCAGGCAGATGAGATTCTCCGTGACATGCGGGAGACCAGCCGCACCGGCAAATATCATGAAGTGCTGCAGAAACGGAACAGACTGACATCTGAGAATGCTCCGGAGCAGCCGGCAGCTGAAGTCTCTGCGCAGAGTGATGACTATCAGGTCGGTGATGCAGTGGAACTGCGTTCGTCCGGTGCCGTATGCGAAGTGACGGAAGTTTCCAAACGGGAACTGAAGGTCAGTCTGAACGGAAGAGAGATCAGAGTGAAGCGGAACCAGGTGCGGCCGAGTCTGCATGTGATTGTTCATCAGAAGCCGGAAATGTCAGTCAGCATCCGGTCCGGGAATATCTTTTCCTCCATGCCTTCGGAATGCAATCTGATCGGCATGCGTGTTGATGAGGCGCGGGAGAAGTTTTCATCCTATATGGACCAGGCCAAAGTTCACGGCCTGAAGACGGTGAGAATCATTCACGGTGACGGAAGCGGAGCTCTGCGTAAAATGGTGCATGAGGCACTGAAGAAGGATAAGGCCGTTAAGGAATTCCGGCTCGGCACTCCTTCCGAAGGCTCTACCGGAGCGACAGTCGTTGTTTTGAACTGAGGAGACTATGGACAGAGAGTATATAAAGGCTAAACTGGCAAATCTTCCGAATGAACCGGGAAGCTATCAGATGAAGGACAGATCCGGTGAAATCATCTATGTCGGAAAAGCAAAGAACCTGCATAACAGGGTGAATCAGTACTTTACCGGCGCTCATGATTTCAAGACGACGAAAATGGTCAGCAACATTGAGGATTTCGATTTCATCGTCACTGCTTCGGAAAAAGAGGCGCTCGTACTTGAGATCAATCTGATCAAGAAGTACAGGCCGAAATACAACATTCAGTTCATCGATGATTCCAGTTATCCGTATATCAAGCTGACAAAGGAAAAGTATCCGCGTCTTCTGATCGCAAGGGATATGAAGAAAGACCGCAAAGCCAAGTATTTCGGTCCCTTTCCCGATGCTTCGGCTGCCCGCATGACACTGAAGCTGCTTCAGTCACTTTATCCTTTCCGCCGGTGTACGCGCCTCGGTGACAAAGTATGTCTCTACTATCATATGGGGCAGTGTCTGGCACCGTGTGTGCTTGATGTGGAAGAGGAAACATACACCCGTATGACGGAACAGGTAACCCGTTTTCTTAACGGTGATACCGCGGATGTAAAAAAAGACCTGCATGAGAAAATGATGGAAGCCAGTGAAAAGCTGCAGTTTGAGAAGGCACAGGAATATAAGCTGACTCTTGAATCAATCGATAAAGTGGTCAATGACAGACAGAATATCGAGAAAGATCACCGCGGAAGCAGGGATGTTTTTGCTTGGTATGAGGACAAGGGGTATCTTGCGATTACCGGTTTTCTGGTCAGAAACGGTGTCATTCTGAATAAGGAGTTCCGGCTCCGTCCGCTGTATGGTGATGCGGAGGAGGAATTCAATTCCTTCCTGATTCAGTATTATCAGGATCATCCGGCAGCCGGAGAGCTGGTTCTGCCCTCGGAAATGGATACGGAGGCATTGAGTGAGATTCTGGATATCTCCGTGTTTCAGCCGCAGAAGGGATACCGCAGAAAGCTGATCGATATGTGTATTGAGAATGCCCGCAGACAGCTTGAGCTGAAGTTCAGTACGGTGGAGCGTCAGGAGACGATGACGGCTGAGGCAGTCAGCCAGCTGGCTGCTCTGGCAGGGCGGCCGATGAACCGTGTCGAACTTTTCGACAACTCACACACTTCCGGAACATTCACCGTAGCGAGCTGCGTGGTCTATGAAGACGGCGTTCCCGATAAAAAGAGCTACCGTCTTTACCGTCTCCATACCGGCAATTCCGATATTGATTCCATGAAGGAAGTCGTTTACCGGCGCTATTTCCGGCTGCTGAAGGAAAACGGGAGGATGCCTGACGGGATCCTGGTCGACGGCGGAAAGATCCAGATTGATGCGGCTTCGGAGATTATCGGTGCGCTGGGTCTTGGCGATACGATCAAGATCATGGGACTGGTCAAGGATGATCACCACAATACAAACGCCCTGATGGATGCGGACGGTTCAACGTTTGACATCGATAAGAATTCCGGACTGTTCTTTTTGCTGACAAGGATGCAGGATGAAGTACACCGCACGGCAATCAGCTATCACCGTAAGCTGCGTTCAAAGGCCCAGACAAAATCAATTCTCGATGAAATTGAAGGAATCGGTCCGAAAAGAAAAAAGACGCTGCTGAAGGAATTCGGCAGTTTTACGAAACTGAAGAATGCTTCAGCTCAGGAAATCGCCGGTGTTGTTCCGGCAGATGTGGCTCAGCGTGTTTACGATGCGCTTCATACGGAAGACAATGAAGGATGATGACAGCCTGCTCCGGCAGGCTATTCTGTTAACAAAAAAAACCCGTTTTCACGGGCAGTTTATATTGATTTTCTGATGCGGCGGATCAGTTTCTTTTCGGCTGAGTCATTTCTGATGTATGCCTTGACGGCCTGCACCATTCCGTTTACGCCTTTGTAATCATCATTCTTCTTATAGATGGATACAACCGCCAGAAGCACCGGTGCTGCAGCAGCGAGAATCTTTGTGTATTTCTCTGTTTCTTTTTTCTTTTCATTCATCGCTTCCGTCTTCAGTGAGGCAAGTTTTGCCTGATTGGAAATGACGTCCAGAAGGGGCTTGCTTTCGGCAAGAGTCTTCGGAATTGTCAGAAGCTTTTTCACTGTCAGAACCATGAAAACCAAAAGAAGTCCGATGGAAAAATAGAGAATATAGTAATTGAACGGATATAAGCTGAATTCCATAATCAAGGTCCTTTTCTGTTTATTTCATGTTATCACATAATGCCTTCATTGAGGATAATAATTCATAGAAATCAGGTTTTGGAAGGACATTTGATTTTTTGCATGAATGTCGTGTATTACGCCATCTGCATTCGGTTTCCGGCTCCGTTGTCCGGGATGAAAATGATTGAATCGGATCAGACGTAAAGGATATAATATTGCCATGTCTGATGTAATAAAGATTATCCTGGTCAGCGACAACCACGGACTCCGGCATCCGCTCGAATTTCTCCGGAAGCACTATAAAGATGCGGATTACTTTCTGCACTGCGGCGATACGGAACTGCCGGTATATGAAATGGACGGTTTTGCGGTAGTGCAGGGGAACAATGATCCGTACGGTTCGTTTCCGATGCGGCGTGTGCTTGAGATCGGAGAACACCGGATCCTCATGGTTCATGGTCACCGTGATCTGATTTTCGGTCAGTTTGCCATGCTGGCAGACAGAGCGAAGTCTTTTGACTGTGATATTGTCTGTTTCGGACATACGCATATTCCGTTCGATCAGACAATCAAAGGGGTTCGTGTTCTGAATCCGGGATCGGTCTGGCGCAACCGTGACGGCTCTAAACCATCCTATATGATCGTTACATTGGACGGACCGGAGATCCGGGTTGAAAAGTGTATTTATCAGAAAAAATAAAACTTGTATTTTGAAAAGGGTTTTGGTATATTATTCATGCTGTCGTCGTAGCTCAGTTGGATAGAGCTCACGCCTTCTAAGCGTGTGGTCTTGGGTTCGAGTCCCAACGACGACGCCATAACAGATAAAGCCCGGTCAGGGCTTTTTCTTTTTTTCGGTATAAGGAGAAGTCAATGGATAACTATTATGATGAAATTCTGGCGGAGATCGAAGAAGCGGCTGAGTCAGGAAGATATGATGAAGCGATGCTCATGATCAATAAGGAACTCCGTATGCCGTATGTGCCGCCGCAGACGGAAAGCAGACTGAATGAGATGAAGCGTGATCTGAAATGGAAGATTGCCGATCAGCGGCAGATGAAGGAGGATTCACTGTCTTCTCTTCTGGCCGGACTGAAGGGGGATCCGAAGCATCAGCTGATTTCCGCTTCAAAGCTTACCGGCAGAAACCTGAGAGACTGTATTGAAGAAATCAGGTCATATTTAGCGGGAAATCCCGTACCTGAAGCAGCAGCCTTATTGATTGAAGCACTTGGTGAACAGCAGGTCGGCGAAGAGTTTGTCTATATGAAAGACGGTCTGGAATATACATTCTGGGGCGATTCGGTAATCCCGGTGGCGGAAAGCGAAGGGTTTAATGCCGCGGCGGAATACCTCAGCAGCTGGCTGCTGAATAAGCATCCGGATATCCATGAAATGTGCCGTACACTGCTGATCCATGAGGCATATGTCTTTCTGCCGCTTTCCTATGAATCAGAGGAAGCGGAGGAACTGGCCCTGGATATTGTGCGGCAGGTAAGTGAGATGATGGATGACGGTGAACTTTACAGGGAAGTTCTTGAGAAGAATGATGTTCATGTGAAAACAGGCATACTGAACTGA
>CACXDM010000114.1 GCA_902766435.1 uncultured Erysipelotrichaceae bacterium
GCGATAACAAGATCTACTCATTTTTGTGATTTCCCGGTTCGAAACAAAAGCGCCAACCTGTATTTTTAGGTTGACGCCATTGGCTGTTTTGTAAAAAAACAGCTTTTTTTTGCGGAACCTGCATTTTTTTGACTAAAGAATAATCAGAAAGGCCAATAAGGCAGGAGGTAAGATATGCAGGACTATAACCATGTTGAAATCAGAGGAACGATCGCTTCCGAACCGACATTCAGAGACACCAGAAACAACTCACGCATGGCGGGATTTACCGTAGTGGTAAAAAGAAAGGCACCAAGCAGCGCAAAGGACTATCTTGATGTCATTGCCTGGGGCGATACGGCTTCCGCCATGGAGGGTATGTTCTTTCAGGGTGACCCGGTGGAACTGAGCGGATACGTCAGAAAGCAGTTCTACGTCGATGACAAGGGTGAAAGAAAGAACAGATGTCAGATCATTGCCGAACGGGTTTTCCGCCCGGCTGAAGACATCGGTTCGGTACCGCCGGATATTGTGTCCGGACAGTTTGGGGAGGCCGCCGTATGAGGCGCCTCCTTTTTGCCCTGATCCCGGTACTGATGACGGTTACACCTGTCGGAGCCGCAAAGGCAGACAGCATCAAGGTCATTCTGAAAGGACCTGAAGAGGAGACCGCCGTGTCTGCTTCCTTTGCGGTGTTTCAGGACAGTGCCTGTAAGAAACCGGTGAAGGAAAATGACAGGGATATGGTTGTCACGGTTAATGAAGACGGTTTTATTCCGGATGACCTGGATGAAAATCTTTATCTGCGGGAAGCTTCCGCGCCGGCGGGATACTATCTTTCCAGGGAGACCTTTTCCGTAAAGGAGGCGGAAAAAGAAGGAATCACGGTAAACCACAGTCCGATTCTGTATGTGATCTCGGCGGAAGAACCGTATCCGGCAAAATACATTTATGACGAAAACGGGGAACCGGCAGATGACGATCACCTTACTGCCGGCAGAAAGTATTATGTATCGGCGGACAGCCGCAGTGAGTGGAACTGCTATCCGGCTTCAGAGATGAATATACCGCTGTATGATGAGGGAATCGTGGAGGCGGAACTGACGGAAGGTTCATACGGGAATATTCTCATGAAAGAGGGTCAGGGTTCCTATGCGGTATATACCGACAGTGACTGCCGTGAAAGAGCCCGTGATATACATGGTGTACCGGCATCCGTTTCACCTTCACAGCCCGCTTCTGTTTCCGGCGGCGTGTATTATCTGAAGCAGGAAGAGGGGGAATGGTTTTTTCCGGATGAAGCAGTTCATGAAATCAATGCCGCGGAAAAGACGGATAATCTGTTTCAGCCGGAACAGAAATCAAGGTCATTAACCGTCAGTGCCGTTGATCAGAACGGTAATCCTGCCGCAGGTGAGATGAAGTGCATTGTGACTGACGAAGAAGGCAGTGAATCGGAATATGCCGTAACCTCAGGCAAAGGGACAATTCCCCTGTACCGGCCGGGTACTCTTTCACTGCGGATGGAAGATCTGCCTGCCGGATATTGCGGGAGCACTGCTGCAGAGTATACCGCAGTGAAGGAAGAAGGGCAGGAAGCGCATGTCAGCATCACTCTGCAGGCGTTTGATCTGCGTATTCAGGTATATGACGAACAGCTGGAAAAGACCGTTCCCGGAGTGTCCTTCACTCTGTCTGACAGTCAGGGAAAAGAAACAGCTTCGTGGAAGTCCTCAGATGATGCGGCAGGGGATATTCCGGCAAAAGAAGGGAAAAAGGCAGTGTTCCGTCCGGGTGAAACACTCTCTCTTCACTGCAGCGGTGAAGCGGATCATTACTTCATTCCGGCAGAAACGGAGATTGTGATTCCTGAGGAAATTGAAGGCGGTGCCGTGAAAGTCGTCATACCCGCCCGCAGGTATATTACGGCCGGCATCCGTATGGTGGATGAAAGGGGAGAAGAGGCTTACGGCGCCAGGGCAGCGTTTTACACCGACAGCGGTTGTACTGAGCAGGCAGCGGATATTTACGGAAATGCGGCAGAAGCGGCGGAGGGCGAAAGCACGGATCTTTGGCCGGGCACCTACTATATCCGTCAGACGGAAAACGCGGAAGGGTGTTACAGAAATGAAGAAGTCAGTGAAGTCTGGCTGAATGAAAGCAGTATCTGTACGCTGCAGTGCCGCCGTGTCGGTATCGACTTTGTTCTGACGGATGCCTGTACCGGTGAATCTCTTTCCGGCGGACTTCTGTCGGTGAGCGGGGAGGACGGGAATGTATTGGGAGAAGTCGATCTGTCCGTTTCCGCGCGTACTGACTTTATGCTCGAGCCGGATACGGACTATACCGTCAGTGTCATACAGCCTCCGGCATATCATCTTGCGTGTGAGGATATTTCCGTTCATACCGGTGCAGATGAGGATGTTGTGGCAGAGATGAAGTTTATCCCGTATGTCTCACTGAGCGCTGAGGCAAAGGACAGTTCGGGTGAAGCGCTGAAGGGAGGGAAATATTCTCTGTATACTGATCCGGAATGTCTTCAGAAGGCAAAGTCCGTCTATGGTGAGGAAGTCTCCGGCGTCGGCGGGCTGCAGGCTGATCTTGCGCCGGGCATGTATTATCTGAAGGAGGAAACGCCGCCGGATTACTGCTGGCCGCAGACTGAACCGATGGTGATTGAACTGATGGCCGGAAGCGGACAGGCATACGCGGATATCGTCAGTGAAAGAGCATCGGTAATACTGCAGTGTATCGATTCGGCTGACGGTCATCCGCTTTCCGGCACGGTTATTGAGATCACTTCGGATAACGGCTCTGGCAGTTTTGAGACGGAAGTGGATGAGGAAGGAACGGTTCTGTACTGTTCTGAGGAAGGACTGAAAACCGGAGATACTTACCGTCTGAAAGTGACAAAACCCGCATACATGCATACGGCAGAGGAAGAAGTGACGTTTACCGTACCGGCCGAAAGACCGCAGGAAACGGAAACCGTGACGGTCACGGAAGAGCCCTATGCGGCAGTACTTGTGCAGAAAAAAGGAGGTGTTTCCGCACTGTCGGATATCCGGCTTGAGGTATTTGCGGATTCCTCGTGTTCAAGGAAGGCATCGGATATCAGCGGCAATGAAGCAGGTGGGGTAACGGATCAGAACGGGGAAGTACTCTGGTATCTGAAAGCAGGTGATTACTGGCTGAAGGAAGAAGAGGGACTGACCCACTGGTACCGGGCAGACGAACCGCTTCAGTTTACGGTAAAACCGCTCAGTGAGCCTTCGGTCAGAATCATCAGCGAATCACAGGAGGCATCCTTCTGTATTTCGGTCAGTGATCCGGAAGGGAACTGTCTGAGCGGGGCGGAAGTGGAGGTCTATGATGATAATGAGGATCTGGTCGCAAGCTTTGTCAGTACAGAAGAACCGCATCTTCTCCATGAAAAAGCGCTTAAGCCCTCCGGGGTATATACCGTCCATCAGAAAAAAGCAGCTGAAGGTTATGAAAGGAACAGTACGGACATTGAATTCGTGATGCCGGAAACCGCGCCGGTGCAGACACCGGTGCTGACAATCCGCAATGAACGGCTGCGGGCATCGAAAAGCGGCCGCTCCCCGGGCGGAAAAGACCGCATGCCGTTATGGCCGTTGATCACGGGATTCCTGCTTTGTATACCGCTTGTATATCTGCTGTACAGAAGACTCCGGGGATGACGCTGTTTTTCTTGCAAAAGAGGAATTTTCTTCTATAATTGGTAACTGTTAAAGCGTTTACGAAAAGACCAGTACCCGGCAGAGCGGTTCAGAAGAGAGGAAGCATCAAGGTGAAAGGCTTCCGTTCAGGCGGCCGGCGAATTCACTTTTCCAGTTAGGCCAATCCCCTACGGCAGACTCCCGTTACGAGTGAATTAAGGTGCGTATCTGCGGATACGAATCAGGATGGTACCGCGTGATTACTGCGTTCCTGTGAATCAGGAACGTTTTTTTTCGGAGGAAACAAGATGGATAAGATCAAAGAAGTTCAGGAAGAGGCGCTGCGCGCGATTCAGGAAGCGTCCGATCTCGATGCTCTGCTGCAGGTAAGAATCCGTTATCTCGGCAAGAAGGGCAGCATTCAGGCACTGATGGGCGAAATGAAGTCACTGCCGAAAGAGGAAAAACCGGCGTTCGGTCAGAAGGTCAATACCTGCAAGCAGGAAGTGACTGCCGCGCTTGAGGAAAGACAGAAGGAACTGCAGAAGAAAGCAGTTGCCGAAAGACTCGAAAAAGAGAAGATCGACATCACCCTTTCCGGTGACAGACTCACTCTCGGCACAACACATCCGCTGATTATGATTCAGCAGGAAATCGAAGATCTGTTCCTGGGCATGGGATACAAGATTGCCGAGGGTCCGGAAGTCGAACAGGATTTCTATAACTTTGAGCTGGCAAATATCCCGAAGGATCATCCGGCAAGGGATATGCAGGATACATTCTATATCGATCCCAATACACTGCTGCGTACACATACGACTGCGATGCAGATGAGAGAGCTTGAAAAGGCAAAGGGTGAAACACCGATCAAGCTGATCTGTCCCGGCAAGGTTTACCGCCGCGATGACGATGATGCGACGCATTCCCATCAGTTCATGCAGTGTGAGGGTCTTGTTGTGGGAGAACACATCACGCTTGCGGACCTGAAGGGCACACTGGAATTCATGGCCAACAGGATGTTCGGCGAAGGCAGAAAGATCCGTTTCCGTCCTTCATACTTCCCGTTTACGGAACCTTCCGTTGAAGTGGATGTCTCCTGTCCCTTCTGCAACGGCAAAGGCTGTTCCGTATGCAAGGGCTCAGGCTGGATCGAGATTCTCGGTGCCGGCATGGTTCACCCGCATGTACTGGAGATGAACGGATTCGATTCCGAAAAGTGTTCCGGTTTTGCGTTCGGTGTCGGTCTTGAAAGAGTGGCTATGCTGAAATACGGTATCGATGATATCCGGAATTTCTATATCAATGACGTTCGATTCCTGAAGATGTTCGATCGTTTTGACTGAGGAGGAACTGAAGATGAAACTGAGTTATAAATGGCTGAGTGAATATGTGGACATGAACGGCATCACACCGCAGGAACTCGCGGATAAGATGACGACGGCCGGTCTTGAAGTCGAAGGGATTGAGCCGATGGCACAGGGAACGAATCTTGTGATCGGTGAAGTCATGGAATGCTGGAATCATCCTGACAGTGACCACCTGCATGTCACAAAGACAAGAATCGGGGATAAACCTGAAGATGTGTATCAGATCGTCTGCGGCGCCCCTAACTGCCGTAAGGGACTGAAGGTTATTGTGGCTCTTCCGGGAGCTGAACTGCCCGGGGGAACGATCGGCAATAAGCCCGTCAGAGGACAGGACAGCAGCGGGATGCTCTGCGCGCTGTTCGAACTCGGCGTTGATAAGAAGGTGCTGAGCGAAGCGCAGCTGGCCGGTATTGAAGAACTTCCGGCTGATGCGCCGGTCGGTGAAAGGGATGTATTCGGCTATCTCGGACTCGACGATACGATTCTTGATGTATCCCTTACACCCAACAGAGCGGACTGTTCCGCCATGTGGAACATGGCCAAGGAAGTCGGCGCGATTCTGCACCGTGAAGTGAAATGGCCTGACTGCATGGACCGCATCAATGACGGAACAGAAGGAACATTCAAAGTCGCTTCCGAAACGGAAAAGTGTCCTGCGTTCACCGGCAAGGTTGTCGGTCATGTGAAGGTCGGTCCTTCACCGAAATGGATGAAGGATTACCTGCAGGCTGCCGGCATGAACAGCATCAACAACGTCGTTGATATATCCAACTTCGTCATGCTGGAAACGGGTCAGCCTCTGCATTTCTATAACCTGGCAAAGCTGCCGGCACATGAGATTACGGTCAGAGATGACATTGAAATGAAGATGACTGCCCTTGACGGTGTTGAATTCGATATCAAAAAGGGTGACATCGTCATCACGACAGGCGGAGAACCTACCGGTATCGCCGGAATCATGGGCGGTGAAGAATCCATGATTGATGAAAACACGGAAGCGATCTTCATCGAAGCCGCAAACTTCGATTATGCCTCCGTTCGCCGTACTTCCATCAGACTGAATCTTCTGACGGAAGCAGCCCAGAGATTTGCCAAGGGTGTTGAGCCGATGGCAATGGAAAAGGCAGTTGCGAGATCAGTGGAACTGCTTGAAAAGTACGCGGATGCCTCCGGTTTTGAAAAGACCGTCTTCTGCGGCGCAAAGAACACTGAGGAAAGAATCGTTAAGGAAACGCTGACCCACTGCAATGATCTGCTGGGAACACAGTTCACAATGGATCAGGTTGCGGAAACACTGAAGTGGCTTGATTTCAGACCGGAGATCAGCGGTGATGAGATCACATGTCATATTCCCACATACCGTACGGACATTGAGCGTCCGGCTGATATTGACGAAGAAGTCATCCGTCTGATCGGTTTCGACACACTGCCCAGCACGCTTCCGTATATGTCGGCAACGGTCGGCAGAATGTCCGCTGCGCAGAATCTCAGACGTGTCACAAGAGATGTCATGATGTCCTTCGGACTCAATGAGATCGTTACCTATACACTGGTGTCACAGGAATATATTGACAATGCATTCCTGCCGCTGGAGAATCCGATCGCGCTGGCCATGCCGATGAGTGAAGCGAGGAAATACATCCGCAGCAGTCTGATCAACTCTGTTCTGGAATGTGTTCAGTACAATGAAGCGCATCAGAATACGGACAACTGCTTCTATGAGATCTCCAAGGTTTACGGCAAAGACAGGGAAGAAGAAAGACTGGCAGTCGTACTGGCGGGCAGTCTGATGAAAGACCGTCTGCACGGCATTGACACAAAGGGTGATTTCTATGCCATGAAGGGCATTCTCAACGCATTGCTTGATCGGTTCGGACTGGGCGGAACGAGGGTTCACATCAATGAGAACAAGATCGACACCGTTCACTTCCATCCTTACAGAAGTGCCGAGATCTTCCTCGGAAACCAGCGTCTCGGTGTCTTCGGCGAACTGCATCCGGATTATGCGGAACGCTTTGATCTGAAGCGCACCGTCTACGCGGAAATCAATCTGGATCTGCTGCTGTCCGCAAAGGCATCCCATGTGAAGTTCACCGCGCTTGACCGTTATCCGGCAGTCTCACGTGACATCGCGATTGTGGTTGAGCGTGAAACTCCCGCGCAGAAGATTCTTGATGTTATCCGCCGGGCAGGAAAGAAGCTTGTCAGAAACATGGAAGTCTTCGATATCTATGAAGGCGAGCATATCGGCGAAGGAAAGAAATCCGTCGCATTAAGCATCACATATCAGGCACCTGATCATACGCTGAAGGATGATGAGATCACCTCGGCTCATGAGGCAATCCTGAATGAACTGAAGAAGCAGCTGAACGCTGAACTCAGAGGTTAATGATGACCGGCATCCGTGTATGCCGGTTTTTTCCTGCCCGCTGTTCGGATATAATATTCATTGTATGAAGAAAACGGTGATCGGAATTCTGGCCCACGTGGACGCCGGAAAAACCACATGTATTGAAAGTATGCTCTACCTGTCCGGTACGATAAACAAGGCGGGAAGGGTGGATCATAAAGATGCTTTTCTTGACTTTGACGAACAGGAAAAAGACCACGGGATAACGATCTATTCCAAGGAAGCCTTCTTCAGCTGGAAGGATACGGACTTTTATGTGATCGATACACCCGGTCACGTTGATTTCTCGAGTGAAATGGAACGGGCCCTGCAGGTATTGGATCTTGCGGTTATTCTGATTAACGGTCAGGACGGCGTACAGAGCCACACGGAGACAATCTGGAAATGCCTTGAGTACTACCATGTCCCGGCTGTCATATTCGTCAATAAGATGGATATCTCACATCTTTCAAAAGAAGAGATTCTCGCTGATCTTTCAAAGCACTGTTCGGAAAACGTGATCGATTTTGAAAGTGATGAGAGAGATGAAAAACTTGCCGTCATTTCCGAAGAGATGCTTAACCGGTATCTGGAAGAGGGGATTGTCCCGGATGAAATGATCCGTGATGCGGTATATGAGAGAAAATGTTTTCCGTGTGTATTCGGCGCTGCGCTGAAGCATCAGAGAACAGAAAAACTGATGGATCTGCTCACTTCTCTTTCGGAGGAAAGAGAGTATGGTGAAGAATTCGGCGCCCGTGTATACAAGATCTCATCCGATGAACAGGACAGCCGTCTGACCCATGTCAGGATCACTTCCGGCAGACTGCAGGCAAAGCAGAAGATCAGTGAGACGGAAAAGGTGGACCAGATCCGTCTTTACAACGGCAGAAGCTGGAAAATGCTGAATGAAGCGGAAGCGGGATCGATCTGTGTTCTCAAGGGACTGAAATCCTTCGAAGCCGGTCAGGGAATGGGAATTGAAAAGGACAGTGAAAGACCGCTGCTGAATGCCTATATGAATTACCGTCTGATTCTGCCGGAGGGGGCGGATGTACTGCAGCTTTCCAAGGTATGCCGTCAGCTGGCGGATGAGGATCCCCAGCTGCAGATGGATATCTCGGAGGAGTCGGGAGTGATTTCCGTACAGATCATGGGCACAATGCAGATGGAAGTGCTGCAGAAAAAGATACGGGAAAAAAGCGGCTTTGCGGTCGGCTTCGGAGCCGGAAAGATCATCTTCCGGGAAACGATCGCCGGACCGGTAAAGGGATATGGTCATTTCGAACCGCTTCGTCATTACGCTGAGGCGCATGTCAGACTTGAACCGCTGAAGAGAGGTTCGGGAATCGAAGTGGTGAATGATATTCCGAACGGAATGCTTTCCGAGAGCTTTCAGCGTTCGGTCGTCTCGGCGGCCGAAAGAAAACAGCACCGGGGCGTACTGACCGGTTCTCTTCTGACGGATGTGAGAATCGTGATTACGGCTGCAAAAGGTCATCTGAAGCATACCGAAGGAGGAGATTTCCGTCAGGCGGTATCCAGAGCAGTGCGTCAGGCGCTGATGCAGGCGGATAACCTGCTGCTTGAGCCGTTCTGCAGCTTTACACTGCAGATTCCCGAAGAGATTCTCGGGCGCGCTCTGTATGATCTGGAAATGAAACACGCTTCGGCAGAGATCGCCGGAACAGAACTGATCACCGGAAGGGGTCCTCTGCGCCTATTGATGCATTATCAGAATGAAGTGACGGCATATTCCCGGGGAAGAGGGAAATTCCGCTGGGAGCCGGACGGATATGATGTCTGTGAAGATGCTCAGGAGATCATCCGGGAAACGGGATATGATCCTGAAAGTGATCTCAGGAATCCTCCTGATTCCGTATTCTGTACCCGCGGGGCAGGGTATACCGTACCGTGGCAGGAAGCGGAAAAGAATATGCATATTCAGGTCAGGGAGAAAACGGTATCCTCCTATCAGACAAAAAAATACCGCGTCAGTGAAGAGGATATGAAGCATATCCTGGAAATGGCTTCGGGACGTAACCGGAATGAACAGAAAAAGGAAAGACCGGCAAAGAAAAAGCCGGAAAAGGAAACATATCACAATAAAGAGGAAGTGCTTCCCGGCTGTCTGATTGTGGACGGATACAATATGATCTACTCCTGGGAGGAACTGAAGGAACTGGCAAAGGAAGACCTGCGGGCAGCGCGGGACAGACTGATTGAAATACTCATGAACTATCAGGCGTTTACCGGGGAAATGATGATACTTGTCTTTGACGGATATAAGGTGAAGGACAATATCGGCTCGGTATTCGTGAAGGATAATATGATGACTGTATATACGAAGGAGAATCAGACAGCGGACGCCTATATTGAAAAGACAGCGCACGATCTGAGAGGAAAATACAGGATCACGGTTGCGTCGTCGGATGCACTGATCCAGAACGCGGTATTCTCCCAGTCGGCGCTCCGGATGAGCGGCCGGGAGCTGAAAAGCCGGATCGATATGACAAATCTCAGAATACAGGATCTGATGAAAAGCGGAATGTGAGGGTAATATGGAATACAATGCGGTAATCGTTGCGGCAGGCAGCGGCACAAGAATGGGTCTCGGATACAACAAGGTCTATCTGGAACTGAAAGACGGCAGAACGGTACTGGAGACAACGATATCTGTCTTTGAAGCTGATCCCGAATGTACGCAGATCATTGTCGTAACCGACTCCAATGAATATCTGTCACGCTACAGTGAACGGATGCATGGCAGAATCACACTGGTACACGGCGGCTCAACAAGACAGGAAAGTGTTTCCAACGGTCTTATGGCAGTCATCACCGGTTATGTCATGATTCATGACGGCGCAAGACCGTATCTCTCTGAGGAATGTCTGCAGCGTCTGAAGGAAGCATTGGAAAAGAATGATGCCGCGCTGCTTTGTGTTCCGTGTAAAGATACAGTCAAGTACATCAAAGACGGTGCGGTGGGAGGAACATATCCCCGTGAGACACTGATCGCTGCCCAGACACCCCAGGCATTCAGAACGGATCTGATTCTTTCCTGCATGAAGAAAGCGGAGGAAGAAGGATGGACAGGTACGGATGACTGCTCACTGGCGGAACGGTACTCGGATGCGCGGATCATTCCCGTTGAAGGGAGTTATGCTAATATAAAAATCACTACACCGGAAGATGTTCCGGCATGATGAAAGAGGAGGACACAATGAATACTTTTTGCGGCGAAGAACTGGGAAAGTTCGGATTTGGCCTGATGCGGCTTCCCAGAAATGACGACAAGACGATTGACACGGAAATGACATCTGAGATGGTCGACCGTTTTCTGGCGGCGGGACTGAAGTACTTCGATACTGCATATGTCTATGAAGGCAGTGAAGCAGCGGCGAAAAAAGCGCTTGTGGACCGTCATCCGAGAGACAGCTTTTTCCTGACATCAAAACTCAATGCGAATGCGGCGAAGGATGAGGCTGATGCCAAAAATCAGATTTACGTATCATTGGAAAGAACCGGGGCAGGCTATATTGATTTTTATCTCCTGCACGCGCTGTCTGCCGGCAACAAGGATAAATATGATGCCTACGGACTATGGGATTATGTAAAGGAACTGAAGGAAAAGGGACTTGTAAGACATTACGGTTTCTCATTCCATGATTCCCCCGAACTTCTCGATGAACTGCTGACGGAACATCCCGACGTGGAATTCGTCCAGCTGCAGATCAACTACGCTGACTGGGAAGATCCCACGGTTCAGAGCAGAAGATGCTATGAAGTCGCTTCAAAGCACGGCAAGCCCGTTGTCGTCATGGAGCCGGTAAAAGGCGGCACACTGGCAAATCCGCCGCAGTCCGTCAAGGATATCTTCAAGGCTGCTGATCCGAAGGCAAGTACTGCTTCCTGGGCGATCCGCTTTGCGGCAAGTCTGGAAAACGTGAAGATTGTTCTTTCCGGTATGTCCAATGTTGAACAGATGGAAGACAATCTGTCCTACATGAAGGATTTCAAACCGCTGAATGAAGAAGAAATGAAGGTAATCGCTGAGGCGCAGGAGGCGCTGAAGCAGATTGAACAGATTCCGTGCACCGCATGTCATTACTGCACAGGCGGCTGTCCGATGCAGATTGATATCCCGCAGCTCTTCAAGGTCATGAACCGTGATCTGCTGTTCGGTGATCATGAAGATTCCAGACGGAGATATGCGAACGCTGTGAAAGACGGCGGTACGGCAGGTTCCTGTATCCACTGTCTGCAGTGTGAAGGGGAATGTCCTCAGCATATTGAGATCACTTCATGGCTTGAAAAGATTGCCGAAGCATTTGAGTAATACAGAACAGGTCTCCTCAGGGAGATCTTTTTTATTGCAAACAGTATATAACAGTTGACAACAGTTATATACTGTTATAATCTGTTTATGAAAAAAGAAGGTGAGAATCATGCATGTGATTATTGATACAAGATCCATGGTACCGATCTATGAACAGATTGTGGAAAGCATCAGGAAGAAGATTGTCAAAGGTGAACTGTCTGCCGGTGATCCGCTCCCTTCTGTGAGGTCGCTTTCTTCCGAACTGAAAATCAGCGCTTTGACGGTCAAGAAGGCATATGACCGGCTGGAGGAAGAGGGATATACGACAACGGTTCACGGCAAGGGTACCTATGTGACAGGCATCAGCCGGGAAGTCATCGCCGAACAGCAGAAGCGCGAAGTGGAGAATGACTTTGCCGCAGCAGTTGAAAAATCCCGCAGGTACGGCCTGACGGATGAAGAGATCAGGGAAATACTCGGCCTGATCCTGGAGGATTAAATCATGCTTGTAACGGAAAATCTGAAGAAAACGTATCCGTCTTTCCATATGGATGTTTCACTGAAGGCGGAAAAGGGAAAAATCACCGGTCTCATCGGACAGAACGGCGCGGGAAAGACAACATTGTTCAAGGCAGTGCTCGGTCTGATTCATACAGACGGAGGAAAAGCGGAACTGTCCGGCAGGGACATCCGTGATCTTTCAGCGGAGGATAAACAGAATATCGGTGCGGTCATGGCGGAGTCCGGTTTTTCCGGCTATCTGACAGTCGGGGATGTATGTCCCATTCTTAAAGCATTTTACCGGTCGTTTGATGAACCTCTGTTCTATGCGTACTGCGCAAGACTCGGGCTTGATGAAAACAAAAAGATCAGGGAGCTCTCCAGCGGGATGAAAGCCAAGCTGAAGATCGCGGCGGCGTTGACGCATCACGCGGATTTCCTTGTCCTGGATGAGCCGACATCGGGACTGGACGTGATTGCGAGAGATGAAGTGCTGACAATGCTGAGGGAATACATGGCGGAAAAGGAAGACAGATCAATTCTGATCTCATCGCATATTTCAAATGATCTGGAAAGTCTGTGTGATGACTTCTATATGATTCATGAAGGAAAAATCATTCTTCATGAGGATACCGACCGGCTGACCGGTTCCTATGCTTTGATCAAGGCGGATCCGAAGAGTTATGAAGATCTGGATAAAACATATATTCTCCGGGTAAGGAAGGAACCGTACGGCTATGTCTGTCTTACCGATCAAAGAGAGTTTTACCGGGAGAATTATCCGGACCTTGTGATTGAAAGAGCGGGGATGGATGAACTGATTCATCTCATGATCAAAGGAGAAAAAGGATGAAAGGTCTGTTTGTAAAGGATCTGATGATTATCAGACATCAGATGACGACATTTATCATGTTTATTCTGTGTGCTGCCGTATTATCCATGACAATGGAATCGTATTCCGCTGTTTACTATATGATGTTTCTCGGCTCTGCCCTCATTGTCGGAACACTCAGTTATGATGAGGTGGACAACGGGTATACATTTCTGTTTACACTTCCGTTTCAGAGAAGGGATTATGCCAGGGAAAAATTCCTGCTGTGTACAGCCGGGATGATCGTATCTGCAGTCATCGGATATGTGATTGCGGTGATCTCCGTGACACTCAGAGGCGGTACGGCAGACGCATTGTTCTCTCAGGCGCTGCCCGGGGTTGTCGGCATGTTCTTCGGCTTATCGCTGTTTCATTCTGTCATGATCCCGCTGCGTATCCGCTATGGCAGTGAGAAGGGAAGACTGGTGCTGTATATCCTTTCGGCCGCAATGGCAGCGCTGTTCATTCTGGCGCTGAAGCTGACCGATTACAGAATGCCTTCATTTGCGGTCAGTGATACGGTAATCGCTGCGGTACTGATTACTGCCGGGATTGTAATCATGATGATCGGCGAAAAAATTACCGAAAAGATTCTCAAGAAAAAAGAATTCTGAAAAAATTCAGGAATCCGGTGCCTTCCCGACTATATAGTTCAGGGAGGGCTTTTTTTATGAAATGTCCGAGATGTCTGAATACAGACAAAGAATATTTTTACAAAGGCAGCAAGGGCTGGTACTGCCGCCGATGCATATCATTCGGGAGGGCAATGCTGGAAGAGGAGAGTGAACCGGTCTCTCTTTCTTCTGTAACCGAAGGCAGTGAGGAGTATACGCTGCAGTATCCGCTGACGGAGAGCCAGGAAAGAATTGCAGAGCAGTGCGCGGAACTGATTGATACAACGGATGTGCTTCTTTATTGTGTATGCGGGGCAGGGAAAACCGAACTGGTCGTTCCTTCAATCGCGAAAATGCTGAGGAAAGGGAAAAAAGTATGCTTTGCGATTGCCCGAAGACAGGTAGTGCTTGAACTGGGAGAAAGACTGAAGACATATTTTCCCAAAGCAAAGGTGACTGCAGTCTGCGGCGGGCATACAAAGGAAACGGACGGAGAAATCATTGTCAGCACTACGCATCAGCTGTACAGGTATTATCAGGCGTTCGATCTTCTGATTCTGGATGAACCGGATGCTTTTCCGTACCGCGGCAGTGATGTTCTCCACGGGATTGCCAAAACGGCCTGCAGGGGAAGAACGGTATATCTCACCGCGACTCCGGATGAAGAACTCAGCAGACGTCTTCAGGATAAGAGTATTGCCTGTCTCAGGCTGAACCGGCGTCCTCACGGCAGACCGCTTCCGGTGCCGCGTATTGTAACAGGACCCGTATTTTATCTGGCTGTTGAATTGGTGAAATGGCTGAAGAAACATGAAATGCATCCGAGGATGGTGTTTGTGCCGAAAATACAGACGGCAGAAATACTGGGAAAAATACTCGGAATATTCACTCCGTGTTATGTATGTACTTCCGCTTCGGCAGACAGGGATGAAGTGATCCGCCGATTCCGGAAGAAAAAACACGGGATTATGGTATGCACCACAGTGCTGGAAAGAGGTGTGACAATTCCCGGCGCCGATATCTGTGTGATGTTTGCGGACAGTGAGATATTTGATGAGGCTGCTCTGATCCAGATGGCTGGCAGAGCAGGAAGAAGCTTTGATCATCCTGAGGGGGATGTACTCTTTCTCTGCAGTGAAAAAAGCAGTCTCACGGAAGTCTGTGTGAAGAAACTGCAGGAGGCAAACCGATGCGCTGTCTGATCTGCGGCTGCAAAAGAGACGAGGGAAGTCTCAGGGACATTCTTCTTTCCGATGATCCTCTGTGTTCGAAGTGCCGCGCAGAATGGATGAGAAAAAGAATTCATTTCCGGATCAAAGGTATTCCGGCGGAAGCGTTCTATGTCTATAACAGCGCCTTTTCATCTGCTTTGATCCAGTATAAGGAATGCGGTGATGAGGCACTGCGGGATATCTTTCTGTATGAAGTCAGGAATGAACTCCGCCGGAAATATCACGGATATACGTTTCTGCGTATGCCGAGCACTGAGACGAAGCGGAATCAGAGAGGGTTTGATCATCTTGAGGAAATGCTGAAAATCACCGGCATACGGAGTGAAGCGCCGTTTTATAAGATCCATGACTTTACCCAGAAACAAAGCGGAAAGACAGAACGCGCGCGGATGGAGACGGATATCGGTGTAAGGGAAGGTTACCGGTTCGCAAAGAAAATCGTTCTCTTTGATGATGTCATTACCACCGGATCCACAATCCGCGGAGCCCTTGCCTGTATCCCGGTTCATTCCGTGAAAGTGCGTATTGCGGCATGTGCCGCAAATGCAAAGCTGATCAAATTGCCTTTTCAAAGGCGTAAAGATATAATAGAGTAGCTTTTTGCAGAATGGAGGAGTTATGGCAAATGTTCTGACAAAACTGTTCAATGAAGATGCCAGGAAGCTGAAGCAGATCCGGAAGAAAATCGAACCTGTTCTCGCACTGGAAGAGAAATATAAAAACATGACCGATGACGAGCTGAAAGCAATGACGCCTTACCTGAAGGAAAGACTTGCGAACGGTGAGACGCTTGATGATATATTCGTTGAGGCATTCGCAACTTCACGTGAGGCCTGCCGGCGTGTAATCGGAGAATTCCCGTATCCCGTTCAGCTGATGGGTGCTGCCGTCATGCAGGGCGGTGACATCGCCGAAATGAAAACCGGTGAAGGTAAGACACTGACTTCCGTCATGGCGGTTTATCTGAATGCGCTTGAAGGAAAGGGTGTTCATGTCGTAACGGTCAATGAATATCTTTCCCAGCGTGACTCGGAGTGGATGGGACAGATTCACCGTTTCCTCGGTCTTACCGTAGGACTGAATCTGAGACAGCTTTCCAAGCCGCAGAAAAGGGCAGCCTATGCCTGTGACATTACATATACGACAAACAGTGAACTCGGCTTCGACTATCTGCGTGACAACATGGTCACCAGAGTGGAAGACCGTGTACTGCGGGGAATGAACTTTGCGCTGGTGGATGAAGTTGACTCGATCCTGATCGATGAATCCAGAACGCCGCTGATCATTTCCGGCGGACAGAAGCAGACAGCGAATCTGTATCTGCAGGCTGACCGTTTCGTCAAGAGACTGCACAACGAAGAAGACTACGAAGTGGATGTCAAATCCAGAAGTGTTCAGCTGACGGAGGAAGGCGTTGCCAAGGCAGAGCGTGTCTTCCGGATTGAGAACCTGTATAACCTGGATCATACCCAGCTTCTGCATCATATCAATCAGGCGCTCAAGGCGAATTACATCATGCAGAGAGACATTGAGTATGTCGTTGATGAGGAAGATGATGAGATCGTCATCGTCGATCCCAATACCGGACGTCTGATGAAGGGAAGACAGTGGTCTGACGGTCTGCATCAGGCAGTCGAGGCCAAGGAAGGCATTTCCATCAAGCAGGAGACAACCACACTTGCGACGATCACCTATCAGAATTTCTTCCGTCTTTACAACAAGCTGGCCGGTATGACCGGTACTGCCAAGACAGAAGAAGAGGAATTCCTTGAAATCTACAACATGTATGTCTTCGAGATTCCGACAAACAAGCCGGTTGTGAGAATCGACTATCCGGATGCCGTATACGGTACGAAGAAGGCAAAGTTCTCTGCTCTGGTTGACGAAGTTGTCGAACGCCACGCGGCAGGACAGCCGGTGCTTGTCGGTACGATCGCGGTTGAGACATCCGAACTGATTTCCAAATATCTCAAACAGAGAAAGATTCCGCACAATGTCCTGAACGCGAAGAACCACGCAAGAGAAGCGGATATCATCGCTGCGGCAGGACGCAGAGGGGCAGTAACCATTGCGACCAACATGGCCGGCCGAGGCACCGATATCAAGCTCGGTGAAGGCGTAAGGGAACTCGGCGGACTGTGTGTCCTCGGTTCCGAACGGCATGAATCCAGACGTATCGACAATCAGCTGCGCGGACGTTCCGGCCGTCAGGGAGACCCCGGTATGTCAAGATTCTATGTTTCGGTTCAGGATGATCTGATGATCCGTTTCGGTTCCGAACGCATGGAAGGTCTGTTCGCCAAGCTCGGTGATACCGTCATTGAATCGAAGACCGTCACAAAGTCAATCTCCAACGCCCAGAAGCGTGTCGAGGGTGTGAACTACGATGCCCGTAAGCAGCTGCTTCAGTATGACGATGTCATGCGTCAGCAGAGAGAGACGATGTATGATCAGAGAAACTACATTCTGGAAAATGAAGATGTTCATACGGTCATCCGGGATATGTTCAAGCGTGTCATTTCCGATATGGTCGGTTCGCATACAGACATGGAATCACGTAACCAGGATGTTGATATTGAAGGTCTGATTGAAGGTCTTAACGGCATCGGCTTCAGAAATATCATCACCACGGAAGATCTGCGGGGCAGAAGCTCGGAAGAAATCAACGACATCTGTCTGCAGAAGGCATGGGATTATTACGAAAACAAGATCGAACCCGTCAAGAACAAGATCCGCAATGTGGAAAAGGAAGTATCACTGCGTACGTTTGACCGCGCATGGTCCAATCATATCGATATGATGTCCAAGCTGCGTGACGGTATCGGTCTGCGTTCCTACGCGCAGAATAATCCGCTGCAGGCGTATGTTACGGAAGGATATATGATGTTTGAGGATATGATGCATACGATTGCACAGGAGATCGTATCCTTCTGTATGAATATCAAGGTGGTTTCAGCCCAGGAGAAAAAGGAGGCATAAAATGGAATTGTTTGAAATGAAGCAGGGCGTTGCCCGCAGCCAGGCCAAATTGGAGTCGCTTGGCTACTCTCTTTGACCTCGCGTCTAAGGTCAGGAAAATAGAAGAGAATAATGAGTTAATGAATCAGCCTGATTTCTGGAATGACCAGAAAAAGGCACAGCGCATCATCCGTGAAACAAACGGAATGAAGAGTCTCGTGGAGACACATGAAAGTCTCAGTCTTGCACTGTCCGATCTTTCCGACAGCATCGCTGATCTTTCCGCGTCATTTGATCCGGACATGAACGAAATCGTTCAGGAGGAATACAATGACACAATGAAGAAGTTCAGTGACTTTGAGATCAGAGTGCTGCTGTCCGGTCCCTATGATGATCACAACGCAATCGTTGAAATCCATCCGGGAGCCGGCGGAACAGAAGCGATGGACTGGGCTTCCATGCTTTACAGAATGTACTGCAGATGGGCGGAAAGAAGAGGCTTCAAGATCAATCTGATGGACTATCAGGAAGGTGAAGAAGCCGGTATGAAGTCCTGCTCGATGCAGATCAGCGGACCGATGGCCTATGGCTATCTGAAGGCGGAAAACGGTGTCCACCGTCTTGTCCGGATTTCCCCGTTTGACTCCAATGCCCGCAGGCATACGTCGTTTGCCTCGGTTGAAGTCATGCCGGAGTTTGATGACGACATGGAAATCGAAATCGATGAAAAGGATCTGGAAGTGATTACGATGCGTTCCTCCGGAGCCGGCGGTCAGCATATCAACAAGACCGACAGCGCCGTCAGAATGACACATAAGCCCACCGGTATCGTCGTCTTCTGTCAGACGCAGAGATC
The DNA here is from genome assembly GCA_902766435.1 of uncultured Erysipelotrichaceae bacterium. Lineage (GTDB taxonomy): Bacteria > Bacillota_I > Bacilli_A > Erysipelotrichales > Erysipelotrichaceae > Bulleidia. The sequence continues at coordinate 18,772 of CACXDM010000114.1, forward strand.
ACAGCTTCAGAACAGGGAATCCTGTCTGAATATGCTGAAATCCAAGCTGCTGCAGCTGAAGATCCGGGAACAGGAACAGCGGATGAAGGATATCAAGGGTGAAGTGAAAGCCAATGAATGGGGTTCACAGATCCGCTCCTATGTCTTCTGCCCGTATACGATGGTCAAAGACCTGCGTACAGGATATGAAGTAGGCAATATCCAGGCGGTCATGGATGGTGATCTTGACGGCTTTATTGACAGCTATCTGAGAAGCCAGATTCAGGGAAGCGATGCGTAAAGTCAGGAAAACAGTAATACAGAAAGAACAGAACGGTCTTACGGTTAAGACCGTTTTGTCTGATGTATTCTCATTAAGCACACATGAGATTTCCTCCCTGAAGTTCGCTTCGGACGGGATAACCGTAAACGGGATAAAATCCAGGGTTAACGTGATTCTGAAGGAAGGGGATGTATTGGCAGTATGCTTCCCCGAAGACAGAAAGAAAGAACATTTCCAAAGTACTCTGATACCGGAAATTCTCTATCAGGATGAGGATATCGTCATTGTAAACAAGCCTGCCGGTGTCTGCGCCCATCCCGCCCACGGTCATCTTGATGATGATATGGGAACGGCGCTGCAGACAGCTGCCGGCATTACTACAGTCAGGGCAGTAGGAAGGCTGGATAAGGATGTATCGGGAATCATGGTATATGCCGCAAACCGTCCTTCCGCCGCAAGACTCAGCGGACAGAGAAAAAAAGGTATACTGCAGAAGGAATATACGGCAGTGGTGCAGGGAAGAACACCGGAAGAAGGTACGCTTTGTATCCGTCTGGCGAAGAAGGAAGGATCCTTCCGCCGTGTAAAGACAGAAGACGGGGCAGAGACAGTCACCCGGTATACCCGTATATCCGGATCAGATACCTGGTCACTGTTAAAGATCAGAATCGAAACCGGACGTACGCACCAGATCCGGGCGGTTTTTTGGGAAGAAGGATTTCCGCTGTACGGAGATGCCTTATACGGCGGTGACTGTTCAGTAATGAAAAGACCTGCCCTCCACTGTTCGGAAATCACACTGCGTCAGCCGTTTGAAGAAAATGAAATCAGAATAAAAGCGGGCATGCCCGCTGATATGGAAAATCTAATCCTGTATCTCAAAGAGGGAAGTGATTCTCTTTGAGTCTTCACGGAGATTGTTGTATGCCGCTTTGCGGTAAAGCGCAATCTCCTTTTCAAATGTTTCCGGATGATCCGGGGAATAGTAGTTTCCGTCCCTGTCACGGCAGCCGAGGGCTGTGATAACAGGTACTTTTTCAAACATGTATTCCTGAAAGCGGTGATAGTCCGTCATCTTCAGCCCGGTGTTCTCCAGAAGCAGGGGAGCGAGATAGTTGACGCTGATCTCATCAATCCATCCTTCGGGAATATCATAGTTGGCATACATGATGAAACGTGTGATATACCGGTCCTGGCCTCTTTCGTCTGACATATCCGAGAGGTTTTCACCCATGACCGCTTCGTAGAAAGAATTCTCAATGAAGGGCTGATGATCGCCGAACATCAGTACAATGAGAGGTCTTTCCTGCCGGCTGACCCAGCCGATCAGATCTTCAAATGTCCTGTCCGTTTCCTTGATCAGGGAAAGATACTGATCAGTGAGAGGATATTCTCCTTCCGGGGAAGTCACATGGACCGTCTCCGGGAAGTTTTCGTATTTCTTCTCATAGGAGGAATGAGACTGCATCGTGATGTTGAACAGGAAGAACGGCTTGCTTTTGTCACGCTGTGAATACAGTCGGCGGATTTCGTTGAAGTCATATTCATCCGAGGCAAAACGGCGGAGAATCTGAACATCTTCAAGATCCTCAATGGAGATGAATCGTTCAAATCCCATGTTTTCATATACGCTGACCCGGTTCCATGAAGAACGGTAGTAGGGGTGAAGGGCAAGAGCGGAAAAGTTCTGATCCTTCAGCACGGATACCAGTCCGGGCTGCTCATGATCGACAAACAACTGATAGGCATTTGAGCCATAGGGCAGAAACGCCATGGAGTTTCCGGTCAGGAATTCATATTCGGTATTGCTTGTGCCGGTGCCGATCGTTGATACATAGGCATTGCCTTCAATGACATTCTCCATGTCCTTCATACTGTCGATAAAGGGCATATACGGTTCATTGACTGAAAAATCACCAATGACGGAAAGATCGCTGAATGCCTCGTCCATGATCACGATGACATCCGGTGTTTCCTCCGGTGTTCCCGGTTTCTGGGAAAGTGCGGTTTCCGTGATGGAAGAAATGTCTTCCTGAAGAATTTCATTCATCTCCGTTTCCAGTGATTCCGCGCTGTATCCGTCCGGTTTGCTGAGAGACATGTATTTGGTGTTGACGATGAACTCCGCCAGGGCGCCCATGTTTTCATAGCCTCTTGTCTGATTGAAGAAATCCGGTGCGGCGTGCACGGTACGGAGAACAAACTCACTGCCGTAGAATATGCCGGTAATCCCGCAGAACAGCGTCAGACAGACAGCCCGCAGGGCGGTGATGATACGGTCTTTTCTTCGTTTGATAAACCATGAAGCAATACGGAAGAGCAGGAAGGTGATCACCAGTGAGAAGACAAGGGAATACGTCGGTTCGAATTTGAAGCTTGAAGCAACGTTGGCGGCTGTCCGGAAACTGCCGATATCCCATGGCAGCAGCGGACTTCCCTTATATGTTTTGACATACATATTCACCGCCCCGAAGATCAAAGTGATCAGGGAGACGGAATAAACCGACATCCGCACACTGCCAAAGAGGGCAAATGCGGCAAGATAGAAAAGAAGATAGATCAGATAATTCAGCCAGATATTATCCGGATTGGCAAATCCCGTAAGCAGTTTTCCGTTCATCAGTTCCACTGCGGCTTCATTGAAAAGCGGGGCAATGAAAAAGGTGATGACGGCAAGCGGTTTATACAGTCTGCTTTCCGGCTTCAGCCTGAAGAAGCAGAGTATAACGGAAAGGATCAGCGAAGCTGCAGCGATTCCGCCAAGCCACGGGTATCCCTCTGCCTCCGCAAAGCCCTCATTCGTCTGATACATCAGACAGAGCAGTACGGCAGCCGCAATACATCCGGCGGTCTTAACAAATTTCGACTTGATTTCGCACATAAGAGGATTATACACGTATTTTTCCCTTCATCGTATACCGGATTTTCATCCGGCTGTCTTTTCAAATCTCTGGGGAACGGGACCGACTTTGTGTATACTTTAGGTAATATGAAATTTCCAGGGAGAGAAAGCGATGGGTAAAATACTTTTGATTGATGTGGACGGAACACTCTGCGGAAGAAAGAATACAATTCCCGAAAGCGCAGTTCAGGCTATCCGCATGGCAAGAATAAACGGTCACCGTATCTTTATCTGCACCGGAAGATCCAAAGCGGAGATCTATGAGGATATATGGGCTGTAGGTCTGGACGGCTGCATCGGCGGCAACGGATGCTTCATCGAAGTAAACGGTGAGATGTTAATGCATAAGAAGCTGACAGAGGAGCAGTGCAGACATGTCGTTGACTGGTGTAAGGAACGGAATATGGAGTTCTATCTGGAATGCAACAGCGGTCTGTATCCCTCGGAACACTATAAAGACAAGGTATTTGCGGAATACCGTGAAAAATACGGAAAGGATCCGGAATACGGACAGTTCTTTGAACGGATGATCTACGGGGCTTCCCCGTACAGGGATGATGTAAACAAGATCAGCTTCATGCTGAACAGCTGGCAGGATTATCTTGATGCACAGAAGGAATTCCCTGAACTGTTTATCGGCTACTGGGGCGGTGAGGCGCCGGATGCCAGATACGGTGATGTCAGTCCGAAGAATGTAAACAAGGCAAATGCGATTGAGTATCTGCTGGAATACCTCGGTGAAACAAAGGAAAATGTAATATCATTCGGAGATGCGGCGGTGGATCTCACGATGTTTGCCTGCAGCGGATATTCCGTTGCCATGGGAAGCGGTGAGGAAGGCGCAAAGAAAGCGGCAGATTATGTGACAACCGATACCGATGATGACGGTCTTTGGAACGCGTTTGTATATCTGAAACTGATAGAAGGAGAAATGAAATATGCTTGAAACAGGAACGAAGGCACCTGAATTCACACTGCCTGATCAGAACGGTGTGATGCATTCACTCAGCGATTACCGCGGAAAAAAGGTAATTCTGTATTTTTATCCGAAGGACAATACTTCAGGCTGTACAAAGCAGGCCTGCAGCTTCCGGGATCTTTATCCGCTGTTTAACGAAAAGGGAGCGGAAGTCATCGGTATTTCCAAGGATACGGTCAAATCACACAAGAAGTTTGAGGAGAATCACGGTCTTCCCTTTACGATTCTGGCTGATCCGGAAAAGGAAGTCATTCAGATGTATGACGTGCTGAAGGAAAAGAACATGTACGGCAAAAAGGTGCTCGGTGTTGTCAGGACGACATATCTGATTGATGAGGAAGGAATGATTGTCAGGGCACTTGAGAAAGTGAAGCCGGCAGAGAATGCGGCGGATATGCTGAAGGAGCTCGGATGAAGATCATCCTGTCTCCGGCAAAGACGATGACTGCCGCAAATGATGATTTTTTATCCCGCGGTGTTCTGTTGTTTCCTGAAGAGACACAGTATCTTCTTGATCATCTGCGGAAGTACTCAAAGGAAGAACTGAAGAAGATCTTTAAATGCAGTGAAAAGATTGCGGAACAGAATTATGAACGCTTTCAGCGGATGGATCTGAATAAAGATCTTTCTCCGGCAGTGTTTTCCTATACCGGACTTGCCTATAAGCATATGGTTCCTTCTGCTTTGACGGATGAGGGACTTGCATATCTGCAGGAACATCTGCGGATTATCTCTGCCTTTTACGGTTTGCTCAGACCCTTTGACGGAGTAACGCCGTACCGGCTGGAAATGCAGGCAGTTCTTCCCGGCATCGGGGATATGTATTCGTTCTGGTCGGACAGAATATACCGCGCTCTTGATGATGATCTGATCATCAACCTGGCATCGGCAGAATACTCATCAGCTGTCACAAAATACCTTTCTGAGAAAGACAGGATGATCAATATTGTCTTTGCCGAAAAGAAAAACGGAAAGCTGATTCAGAAGGGGACATATGCCAAGATGCTGAGAGGTGAAATGGTATACTGGATGGCGGAAAACGGAATTACGGATACGCAGGGGCTGAAGGAATTCAGTGACGGAGCCGTATATTCTGAAGAGGATTCAGATGAAGAAAACTATGTATTCATCCGGACGGAAAGGAAACAAAGATGAAAGGAAATGATATCAAAGCAGTGTTCTTTGACATTGACGGAACACTGATGAGTTTTACGACAAGAAAGATTCCCGATTCGGCTCTGAAGGCACTGTACACCCTGAAAGAAAAAGGGATTAAGCTCTTTATCGCAAGCGGCAGACCGCCGATTCAGCTGACACTGCTTGGCGAACAGTTCAATTCATTCCTGTGGGACGGATACGCCTTGATGAACGGTCAGTACTGTACGGATGAAAAACGGGAAATGTTCTACAGTCTGCCGGTCAGTAAGGAATGTCTTAAGGTGCTTGTGCCGTGGATTAAGGAAAACGCGGATTATCCGTGTACGTTTATGGAACTCGACTACAGCTATGACATCCGCTTCAACGAAGGGATGTATAACTATCTCAAACAGATTGGCAGAACGGAAATGATGGTTCCCGTTGATGATCCGGAAAGATGCTATACCCATGATACATATCAGGTATGTCCCTACGTCGATGCGTCATTTGATGAAGAATTTCTGCGTCACGCGCCCGGTCTGAAATGCGCCAGATGGACACCTGATTTTGCGGATATGATTCCGGAGAACGGCGGCAAGCCGGAAGGCATGAAGCAGCTGATGAATAAATACGGAATTCAAAGAGAAGAATGCATGGCATTCGGTGACGGCGGAAACGATATCACGATGCTTGAATATGCGGGTATCGGTGTGGCGATGGGTAATGCGGCTGACCATGTAAAGGCGGCGGCTGACTATGTGACGGATCACGTCGACAATGACGGACTTCTCAAAGCATTTACCCATTTCGGTATGATCTGATATAATCGTTATGTTTTGGAGGCATTTATGAAGTTTCTGTTAATCAGTCTTGCACTTCTTGCGGCTGCATATATCTGCGGCATATTCCTGTTCGGAATGACGGCAGGAAAGGCAAAGGACAAGAATTATATTCCTCTCATCCTTGTGACGGTTGCCATGCTTGCGCCGATCTACTTTCTGATGAAGGCGGATATGCTGTATATTCTGCCGTATATTGCCGGTCTGATTCTGGCGTTCATGCAGACGGTTGATCCGTTTTCGCTGACACAGGAAACAGCTGACAGGTATGGTGAATATGCCAAAGCAAAGGCAGAAGCAGACGAAAAGAAGAAGGATGAAGCATACCAGGAGAAGCGCCGCCGTGAGGCTGAGGAAAAAGCCTACCAGCAGGCCCTGGAACATGAACGTAAAAGCAGTACAGGAGAATAACTGAGAATGAAGAAAGTAATACCGGTCATGATCTGCGCTTGTCTGCTGACAGGCTGCCGGTCAAAACGATATGACGTTGTTTCTTCCGTTGAGGAAACAGAAGAACCGGTGAAGGAAACAGTGTGGGCAGTCGAGCCCGGACTGGAACTGGATGATGTCAAACCGCTTGAAGGATTCCGAGAGAGGCAGACGATCTATTCCACAAAGAACGGCGGAGATCAGATCCTGTTCTATGAAACAGAACAGGTCGGCTATCCGCAGGAATGGGGAAATACCGGATATATGACAGATGCGGTTATTGCCGAAAAAGACGGCATGATGGGTATCTGGGACTATTCGGGAAATGAACTGTATCCCATCTCCATCCGGATCAATACGACACCGTTCAATGCCGGAATCACATCCGCGTACTGGCTGCATAATGATACCGGATCTTCCGAGTTTGTATTCGGCGCAGCTGATACATCAAAATCAAAGGCATACATTTTCTCCAAGGACTTCACATCGGTTACGGAAGTTTCCGCCGGTGAATTCATCAGTGATCCCTTCGGCAGTATTCCGAATGCTGCTCAGCTGTGCATGCAGAATGATTCATACGGTGTTCTCTACAGAACAGAGAACAGTGACGGGGAGATCGGTTACCAGCAGTCATTTGACTTCTTCGAGGGAGAAGAACTGGATGACCGTGCAGTCGTACCTGTAATTGACGGTTCGTTTTCAAAGACAGGCAGCTATACCGTCATGAATAAAGACGGAAGCTATGCCGCTTCAATCGTCAACGGCAGAGGAACGTATCAGGAAAAGACATTCGTCAACGGATTCTATCTTTCCGGTACAGCCCAGGAGAAGGCATTCTTCAACGCCGATCAGGCTTCCCAGATCTCTTATGACTATCATGATGCCCTGTACTTTGAAGACGGCTACGCGCCGGTCAAGCTTTACGGCAAATGGGGCTTCATCAACGAGCAGGGGAAAGAAGTCACTGACTTCATCTTCGATGATGTATCTCCTGTCTATCAGGGAAGAGCATACGTGAAGAAGGGGGATACCTGGGGTATTCTCAATCTGAAATCCGTTCTGGAGGAAGGAAAGCAGATCAATCTGGCAACCTGTTACTCAACCGAGAACGAATATGAGTCCATTGGTAAGGTAACAGTCAATGTCAGAAACCTGACATTCCGTTCCAAGCCTGCCACCGGCGGAACAAGCTGCGGCAGCGCGATGGAAGGATCAGTCTATCCCGTATATGAAAAGACGGAAGCAGACGGCTATACATGGTATCGTGTTGACGCTGAAAACTGGATCGCCGATGACGGGGAATGGCTGACATTCACGGAAGGTTAATGTAATGAAGTGCTGTAGAAATACGGCGCTTATTTTTTCCTGCTGTAACCTTTGCTTTGACCGGATTGTATTAGTAATGAAGGCAGAGGGAGAACAAAGGCTTTAGAGAGAATATTTATGCAGCAATTGAAAAGGGAGGAAGATTATGTCACTGAAGGATAAATATGAAAAGACTGTCAAAGATGAAAAGGACAGGACAAAGGCAGCAGAACAGCTTAGAGTCTTTGAAGACTGTGGATTCTGTATGTACTTAAGAGAAGAGAAAACTTTTACGGAAAGTCTCTATTCATCTGCCAAAAACAGTTCTCCGATTAAGCTGCCTGCAGCGGCAGAGGCAATGGTTAAGGAAGCGGTGGAAATCATTAAGCCGGATAAATGGAAAAAACTTACACTTCATTATTCACCGGACAGCTATCACTTCAGGAAAAGACAAGGCATCGGAGATTATTATCTGGTTATTCTGACACCGGAAAACTTTGACCGGGAGTATTTCAGATATAAATGGCCGGACGGCAGTATTCACTTCGACTGTATATGGGATACACGAAAAGAAATCTTTTATATGGGTTCAAAGATCGGAGCCAGACTCAAAGGTGCTCAGACAGCGAAGGAACTGATCTCAGAGGCAAACAGAAGAAGAGAAAAGCTCCGCCCTTATCTTGTGGGAGAGCAGGAATATGTTGTGCTGAATCGGTATGACGGTATACTATATGTCCTATTCAGGGACGGAACGCTGTTCTCTGAATACGGAGCGGGGACAAAACCGATATTTACCGACAGCAGCAAACTGGAACAGTTTCTGCTTGACTCCGTCAGAAGGATCAATGAATCTGATTAACATCTACTGATGGAGTGTATATCGGGATTTTCAGGAAAGACCGGGACATGTGAACTGATCGAATTAAAGACAATGTTTAGAAGAGGCTTACTCATGATAATGACGATGAGCAGGCCTTTTTCGTTTTTATTATCGATTTGTCATGAAGAGCAGGTTTTTATTTGGAAGGGCAGGAATTATAATTGTGATAATAGGTTTTGTTTCAGATTATTAATATTTGCTGGAAGTTTTTATGTGCAGGAAATCTGTATTAATTACTTCAGGAAAAGGGGGTTATTTATGTCTGAAAAGCAGGTAATGAGTTTCGGTTATGATATCGGAATCACATCAATCGGGTCTGCGGCAGTTGAGGGAACAAAGCTGAAATACTTAGGCGTCAGAATGTTCAATCAGGCTAATGAAGCAAAGGAAAGCAGAATGCACCGTTCTGCCCGCAGAAACCTGAGTAGGAAAAAATGGCGTAAGAAACAGCTGAAGGAAGCATTTGAGGATTTTGGCCTGATTTCAAAAGAAGAGATGAATCAGAAGGATTTTTCCTGTTTCCCGGCAAAATCCGCATTGTTTCCCACTCCTTCGGATTACACGGTATATCATCTGAGAAAACGTGCATTGAGTGGAAAGGTTTCCCTGAGAGAAATCTATCTGTGTCTGCTGAACATGCTTCACGCGCGTGGTCATTTCAACATGGAAATGTATGATTTCACAAAGGAAACGATCAAATTTGATACCTTTAGAGAAAGATTCTACGCTATTGCGGAAGAATACATACCATTCATCGAAAATGAAAAACAGAAATTTGAAGAGGAACTGCTCCTGCCGTTATATAAAGGTGAATGTAATAAAGCTCTGATCAGACAGATCAAGAAGAATCATTTTACGGATGACGAAGATGCGCTGACAGAACTGATGAATCTGCTCTGCGGGTATAAAAGCAATCTAGTGAAAATCAGCGAGGCATTTGAAGCACAGGGAAAAATGAATATCAGTTCTTTACGTTCAAGTGACGAAGGTCTTCCTGATTTTCTTGAAGAGTGTGTTGATCTCTTTGACATGGCAAAGATTTCGCAGATCTTAAAGAAGTATTCCTATCTTTGTGATATGGCCGTTGACAAGATTGACGAGTATGAAGAAATTGTCAGAAAATATGGAATTCAGTCCAAGGAATATGAAGAATACTGCAAACAGATCCGTAATATCTCCGGCGGGAATCCCAACCATGCGCGTTCATGGAGAAACCTGAATAATAATTATCCGAACGGACTTTACATTAAGGAAGCTTCGGCAATCCTGCGGAAACAACAGGAATACTATCCCGGAATAACGGATGATTTCATCGAGGTCTGCCTCAGTATCCTTTCTGCCAGAATCCCGTATTACATTGGTCCGATGAGTGAAACAGGCAAAAACGCCTGGATTACCAGAAATGACAAGGTCGCAATGAAATACAGTTTTGCCTATGCACAGAAATCATCAGGCGGAACTGCTGTTGATGAAGAAGCAAGCATCAGTACCTGGAAACAGAGAATGGTATCCAGATGTACATATCTGCCGGAAGAACCTGCACTGCCGAAGGGTTCCTTTCTTGCGGAAACATTTAATATCTTAAATGAACTCAACATACTTAAGGCAGAGGATGAACACGGTGGAAGCTATTACCTTACATTTGATGACAAAGTCAAAGTGTTTGACGAGCTGTTTTTAAAGAAAGAAAAGGTTACATACAAAGATGTCGCGGAATGTTTGAACTTATCTGCATTTGGTCCGAGAAAAACAGGTACAAAAGAACCGGAATTCAACAACACATTTACGCTTTATCACAGAATATCGAAAATCATTCCTGATCTGGCAGTAAGCACGATCATGGAGATTTTTGATGAACCGGAAAAAATACAGAAAATCGAGGATATTATTCTCTCTGTTAATCTTTACAGTGAAGAAATTTCCCGCGAAAACTATTTCCGGAAAACTGGATTTGATGATACCTCCGCAAGACAGCTTGCCAAGCTGAAATCCAATTCGTTTTATTCCTTCTCACGGAAGTTCATTTTCGCAACAGTAATTGACTCTGAGAATAATACACTGCTGAGCAAGCTCTTCTCAGATAATTCATCTGAGTATACAAACGAACAGATGACACTGATCACCAGGGCAACTGATACTGAAGGAAATCCGGTCAATTTCATTTCGAATAAATATGTCAGAAAACTGCAGGAAAACAACGGCAGTCTTGGTATAAATCTGCTGATTGACAACGGCAAACCCGTAATTGCGATGTCAAGGCCGGTTATCCGCGCATTAAATGAATGCATGAAAGTATATTCTGAGATGATCAGAGTATACGGAGTCCCTGACCGTGTTGTGGTTGAAACAGCAAGAGACTTTAAGGATCATACGGAAGTCGGACAGAAAAGTGAGAGAAGATTCAAGAAACTGGAAGATCTGTATGCCAATCTGATTAATCAGGTCAAGGATAAGAAGATCTATGATAACCATCTGGAAGACTGGGATGATATCAAACAGTATCTTGAAAGAAACAGCCTGAAGATTGAACTCTATCTCAGGCAGAATGGTATTGATCTTCTTACCGGTGAGAGAATCAATCTGAATAAGCTTTCTGATTACGAAGTGGATCATATTCTTCCGCGTGGTTTCGGTGATGATTCCAAAGATGATAAAATGCTGATCTCAAGACTGGCTAACGGCAGAAAAGGAGACAGACTCCCGCTGCAGTTTATTGAAAGCGGTGAAGCTGTCGGAACAATCAAAATCACCAGCAGTGAGTATGTCCGCCGGGTTGAGGAACTCTTTGCAAACGAACTGATCTCCGAACAGAAGTACAAGAGACTTCTTCTTGCCAATGAGTCAGAACTGGATGGGTTTATTAACCAGAATCTCGTTGATACCAGATATATCATCCGGGAATTCATGTCAATTCTTCGTGCATACAATGAATACCATGGATATAAAACACATATCGTTGCACTGAAGTCGGCATATACAAATACATACCGCAAAGCATTTGATATGAAGAAAAACAGAGACTTCGGTGATCAGCATCATGCTCATGACGCAGCTCTTCTTGTTATTGCGGACAGGACTCTTTCAAAACTCTATCCGGGATACGACATGAGAAAAGCATCTAAAGAAACAGGAAAAGCATTTGCCACATATCAGGATTTCATCCGTGTCATGCTTGACTCCAAGAAAAACAGTGAAGGAGCAAAAGAAGATAGAAATAAACTGAATGCATTTATCAACTATGCTTATTACAAGACATTTGATGAGTCAGCTTCTTTACCCGGCTCACTTCTCTCACAGATCAAGAAAACAGTTCCGTTCTATTCAGTGAAAGTTGAGAAGAACTATAAAGGTAAATACTTTGAAGCTACAATACTTTCTCAGGAGAAATATGCGGATCCTACAAAACCTTTGGCAATCATTGGTGTAAACGATGATAAGAAGATCTTCAGTGGTATCGAGTGTGCGGCGGTTGACTTCTATAAAATCAAGACAAAGAAGGGGAAACGTGAACATGTTGCGATTCATATTCCGAAAGTAATCATAGATTCCAAAGGGAATATCAATCAGGAGAACTATTTAAAACTGATTCGTGAGTATTACAAGAAACCTGAACTGCTTGATGAAAACGGAAATCTAAAGACAGAATGCTTCAGATTCCGTGCATTCAGAAATGACATCATTTATGACACTGCATCAAACTGCCCGAAATTGTTCAATATCGGAAGTATGGCAAACAATCTGTTGGAAATGAAGTTTCTGAAAGTATATTCCTATGATGAAATATATCAAAGAGGCAGCATGATACAGAATAGGTTGACTCAACAATTCAATATCCGAACAAAATCAAATAAATCTGGAAATTTCTTCAAAGATTTAAATATAGAGAAATTGGTACACTATACTGTCGAATCAATATGGGGACCGTATAGTGAGATGGATGGTGCGAAACTGAAAACACTTATCAAGAATGTTAAAGAGTCAAATCGTATTTTTGATCTGGCAAATGTGCTGTCCTTCTATGAATTGTTTACTATGAATCCGGGATTGCCTCCAACAATAACTGGTCAGTATATGCCATCAATCAACTATCGCTTAATTAAAGGTGATGAAGATGCTCAGTATGTCAAGTTGAAATACAACATCCTAGGCTTGAGATTCAGTCACAATTCTGACGGTAAACTCATGATTGATTCTCCGAAGGAAATACAAGGGGCATATTCCAAAATCAGAAAAGAAGAATTCTCTTGGTCTATTTCAAAAGAGATGCTATAATTTCTTTGCAAATAATACGAATGATTCTAATCCGCGAAAGAATTAGATTTATTCAAAAACTATCAGAAATGGCCGATTGTGGCCATTTTCCTTTTTGGATAATTATGGGCTGGAAAACAATAATTATCGGATGTGAATCAAAAGTGTCACTTTCTTTAAACAGGATGAAAATTACAATCGACAACGAGTATCAGAATATTGCGTTATGTGATATTGATACAGTTATCTTTTCTCATTCAAGAGTTACCATGACGATCCCGTTGCTCAGCGAGTTAGTCAAAAACAATATCAATGTGATTATCTGTGATGAGAAAAATGATCCGATCGGTATATTCCAGGCGTTTAACGGACATTCTCTTGTTTTTAAGCAACTAAACAAACAGATTAATTGGAAGATCACACGTAAGAAAAGGCTTTGGAAAATAATAGTAGAAAATAAAATACAGAGCGAAATTGATGCGTTGTATATGTTGAATCCGGATTCTCCGGCACTTTCTGTTTTGAAAACATACAAGAATTCTGTATATACAGATGATCAGACAAACAGAGAAGCTGCCAGTGCAAGGATATATTTTTCGGAATTCTTTGGACAGGACTTCACGCGGAGTGATGAAAATCCGAGAAATTATGCATTGAATTACGGTTATAAAATTCTTGCGAGTTATATTTCCAAGTGTATTGCTTCAAGAGGAATGATTACCCAGCTGGGCATTCATCATATTGGTGAATCAAATCCGTTTAATCTGACATATGACTTTATTGAACCGTTCAGAGTCATCATCGACATGTGGGTGCTTTCAAATGTCCAGGATAGGTTTGATCCGAGTCTTAAAACAAGTTTGATTGAGATACTGAATTATAAAGTCTTCATAAACGGAAAATGGTTCAGGTTATGTGATGGAATTGAAGACATCATCGATTCTTACATTGCATTTCTCGATGAAAGAGATGATTCTGTAATTACTTTGGATCTATCTCAGGGAATGAGAGAAGCCGAATGAACGACTGTAAGGTGAGTTTCATGAGATTACTGTTGTTCTTTGATCTGCCTGTGGAAACTGGACCGCAAAAACGTAATTACAGACAATTCATAAAATTCCTGAAAACAGAAGGGTATATACGTATGCAGTATTCTGTTTATTCAAAGCTCTGTATAAACAGCAATTCTGCGGATACTGCCGCAAAGAAAGCAAGAAGTTCATGCCCGAGTGACGGCGATATCCGTTTCTTGGTTATTACGGAAGGGCAGTATCAGAAAATTGTAAATGTCAATGACACCTACTCTTTACAGGAAAAAGTAACAAATACAAGCAGAACGATCATAATAGGGGGAATGAATAATGAAAGTGGTAAATGACAAAGATGTTTTTGTGTTGCCGGATCACGGATTATTTCTTTTGTCAGATAATATAAACACAGAGAAATTGATCGATACACTTACAACATTCTTGGCTCAAAAGAAGAAAACAAAAGGGATTCTGATTGATTGTGAAGGATCAATGATTGATCAAAAGGACTGCAGTTTCATTCATATCTCAAGGAATGAGAGCGTCAATCAGTACTTTGAATTTAAACCGAAAACCGTATTAAACAACCAGCTGAGTGAATTTGTACTCAATAATGCCAGACAGTTCCTTTCGCTAGAGAATATACGTTATGAGCTGAATGAATTACTGACAGATCAGGGTATTATCAGATTTGAGAAAATACTGTCTGCTGATACCGGACTCGATTTGGAACTGACAACCGAAAACTTCGAACTGTCTAAAATACTTCAGTGTTTAAGACTTGAAGCGGATTACTTAACCAGATCACAGAAAATGATGATTCTGTATAATCTGCATATCTTTCTGAATCGTAAGAAATTCAGAATTGTATATGTTGACTGTGATGTTGATTCAGAGATGTGCAGCTGGCTTTCAAAGAAGAAAAGCCTCAACAGTCTGATATTAGTCAATAACGGATCAATTCTTCCACCGATCAAACCGGTTTTCGATGGCTTAATCAAATTGAGTCAATATGATTTTGTCGATACATATGAGATCAGTCCTGAGCAAACTAATCTTGTATCCTATTTATTTCATCCTGTTATACAAGCAAATATGGCATTTCAGTCAGAAAAAAATATTCAATTCATGAAGAATTTTGAAGATGAAAATACAACTTTTTTTCTGGGATTCACATCAGAATATAACGCGTAAAGCGTTTATTTAAGCCATTTTTCAGCATATAATTGAGGCATCAGTTCTTGAGGATTGGAATTATCCGTATTATTTGCACAGCAGTTCACGTTTCGTTTCTGGCACTTCAGTTCTTGAGGATTGGAATTATCCGTATTATTTGCACGTATACGGCGGGCTTGAATGGTTATTACCGTTCTTGAGGATTGGAATTATCCGTATTATTTGCACAGCTGAAGTGGAATGTGCGTTAACTGAACTAGTTCTTGAGGATTGGAATTATCCGTATTATTTGCACGTAAACAGATATTGAAAAGAGGCTTTACGAGTTCTTGAGGATTGGAATTATCCGTATTATTTGCACGGTGTTCAAAATCATCAGAGAGCGCACAGGGTTCTTGAGGATTGGAATTATCCGTATTATTTGCACGCGTAAGTCCGATGTTCTGTTCCTGCCTTGTTCTTGAGGATTGGAATTATCCGTATTATTTGCACCACAACATTGAGACAAAGACAGATGTCAAAGTTCTTGAGGATTGGAATTATCCGTATTATTTGCACGGGCTACGATGCAGTGATCATCGACCCGCTGTTCTTGAGGATTGGAATTATCCGTATTATTTGCACTTCCCAGCGGGAATACCGTATGCGAGAGAAGTTCTTGAGGATTGGAATTATCCGTATTATTTGCACAAGATCTCACGATGTGATCATCGGGAATGGTTCTTGAGGATTGGAATTATCCGTATTATTTGCACAGAAACTCCTGAGAAGAAGTCCAAGTATGGTTCTTGAGGATTGGAATTATCCGTATTATTTGCACCAATCAGCAGAATCAGACACAGGCTACTAGTTCTTGAGGATTGGAATTATCCGTATTATTTGCACATCAGCACTTACGGAGGGCAGACTAAACGGTTCTTGAGGATTGGAATTATCCGTATTATTTGCACATGCTCTCGCTCATATAGCCTCACATCCCGTTCTTGAGGATTGGAATTATCCGTATTATTTGCACTTTGCCGTTGCAAATGATTACCACACCATCGTTCTTGAGGATTGGAATTATCCGTATTATTTGCACAACGATGACCGGTTCGATCCAGAAACTAAGTTCTTGAGGATTGGAATTATCCGTATTATTTGCAC
>CACXDM010000115.1 GCA_902766435.1 uncultured Erysipelotrichaceae bacterium
AAGCTGTTCTGTCTGTCTTCGGCCGAAAGGGAGATCGGCTTGAAGAGATGGTCGGAAACCGACAGAATCGCAAGTGCCTTCTTCTGATCGGCACACGCTGTCCAATAGAGACCTGCCGCTTCCATTTCGACGACAAGATGACCGAAGTCACGGAGCTTTTCATTGAGTCCCGGCTGCGGGAAATAGAAGAAGTCTGTTGTATAGACTTTTCCGACACGGTACTTCTTTCCCTTTTCCTTTGCGGCGTTTACCGCTGCCTCAAGCATGTCATAATCAGCGCATGCCGCAAGCTGACCCGGAATACCGTAATACTGTCCGCCTGCCGCGTTTGTGGAAGCAGCCTGGGCAATGACAACATCTTTTGCCTCAACACTCATATCCAGGCCGCCGGCTGAACCGATCCGGATAATCGCTTCAACACCGAACTGTGTATACAGCTCGTGGGCATACAGTGTAATGGAAGGAACACCCATACCGGATCCCATGACAGAGATTCTTTTTCCTTTATATGTTCCGGTATAGCCGAGCATGTTTCTGGTATCATTGAAACATACGACGTCTTCGAGATATGTTTCCGCAACGGCTTTCGCTCTGAGCGGATCGCCGGGCATTAATACGACTTTTGCGATTTCATCTTTCTGTGCGATACAGGCGGAGATTGATTCTTTGAATTCCATTTCTTTCCTCTTTCTATTTATTGAACAGTTTCTTCAGGTTTTCCTCGAAAGGGGGATAAACGATACCCCGTTCGGTAACGATACCTGTCAGTAATTCATGATCCGTCACATCAAATGCCGGATTATAGCATTTGACTTCCTTCAGCGCCATGGGATCTTCATACCACATCTCACGGATTTCACCGGGATCCCTCTCCTCGATTTTGATTTCCTCTCCTGAGGGTGTATTGAAGTCAATCGTGGAGGAAGGACCGAGTGTATAGAAGGGGATACCGTAGTGCTTTGCCAGAATGGCAACTCCCGAAGTTCCGATCTTATTGGCAAAATCACCGTTGGCAGCGATCCGGTCACAGCCGACAAATACGGCATTGACCAGTCCCTGTTTCATTACTGCGGATGCCATGTTGTCACAGATCAGTGTGACGTCCACACCGCTTTTGGCCAATTCATAAGAGGTCAGACGCGCTCCCTGTAATAAAGGCCTTGTTTCATCGGAATATACTCTGATCTTCATTCCTTTTTCATGGGCGAGATAGATTGGCGCTGTAGCTGTACCGTAACCGAGGCAGGCCAGATAACCGGCATTGCAGTGGGTCAGTATACCGTCACCGTCCTTGATCAGCGGCAGACCGTATTCGGCGATCTTTCTTGTCATCTCTTCATTTTCTTCATCGATCTTACGGCATTCTTCACTGAGAATCTGAAGGATTTCTTCCACGGTTTTATCTTTATTTGCGTTTACCGTATCTTCCATCCGGCGCAGCGCCCATGAGAGATTCACTGCCGTCGGCCGGGAGGAATTGAGATATTCACTCATCCGGTGATATTCTTTGAGAAACTGCTCATTCGGCAGATGATTCATTTTCCGGGCAATGACATATGCCGCATAAGCAGCGAATACACCGATTGCCGGGGCTCCTCTGACCTGAAGAAGCTTGATTGCCTTCCAGCATTCCTCTTCCTCATTCAGATACAGATACTTCTGTTTGTTCGGCAGTTTCGTCTGATCGAGAATAATGACATAGTCGTCATCTTCGGAAAGACGAACAACATCAAGACGTTCTTTTTCCATATTGTCTCCGTTTCATTTCTGTCCGTAATGATACAAGGCAAAATCACGCATCCACTTTACCTTGTCTTCCGCTATTTCATGCGGTGTTCCCACCGCCAGCGCTTTCTGATAGATTTCAGAAGATGATTCCAGTACTTCTGCGACTTTGAAGCACTCCCGGAAATCCTTTCCGACACATACCGCGCCATGGTTCGCGAGCAGACATGCCTGTCTGTTCCCAAGAGCCTTTACGGTATTCTCCGCCAGTTCCATTGAGCCGGGAAGGGCATATTCCGTGACCTGCACCGCTCCTCCTATTGCCTGGGCCATCTCATCGGTGATTACCGGTACCGGCTGATGGAGTACGGCAAATACGGCAGACGCAACGGGATGTGTATGCATTATGGCAGAGACATCCTTCCGGTTCTGATAAATCAGAATATGCATCATTGCCTCAACACTCGGCTTTCTTTCTCCCTGATATACCGTACCGTCCATATTCAGGATGACGACATCCTCTTCTTTGAGACGGTCATACGGCATGCCGGAGGGAGTGATATAAACATGATCATGTTCATCACGCAGACTCAGATTCCCCCATGTTTCCACGGTCAGGTTTCTCTTCTGCATTTCGATGCCTGCTTCCAGAAGCAGCTTGATTTCTTTTTTACCCATGATTCAATTTTATGATTCATCAGGTGAAAAAACAATGTGATGCTTAGGCGGAAAAGATAATAAAAAAGGCATTTCCCGCATAATGTGGTTATAATGTACTTTATGAAACTGATTATTACGGACATCGGTATGTATCCGGGAAGAATATCAAAGGACGACTGTGTCATTTCGTCCGGAAACATCAATCCCTGCAGAGGATGCTTCGGCTGCTGGACAAGAACACCGGGAGCCTGTGTCATCAATGACGACATCTCCGATATGGGAGCGCTGCTTTCCAGATGTGATGAACTGGTCATTGTCAGCCGCTGTTACTACGGCAGCTACAGTCCGTTTGTCAAATGTGTTCTGGAAAGATGTCTTCCTTACGTTCATCCTGATTTCGAGATCAGAAACGGTAAGATGCGGCATAAGAGAAGATATACGAACTCTTTTGAGATCAACGCGTATTTCTATGGGGAAGACATTACGGAAAAGGATAAGGAAACAGCAGTAAAGCTGATCCGGGCAAATGCGGAGAACCTCAGCGCCAAAGCGGGTTCTGTCACCTTCTTTAAGGAAGCCTGGAAGATCGGAGGTCTGGCATGAGAATTATCATGATCTCCGGCAGTCCGAGAGATGAAAGCAGAAGTCTTGAACTGATTGAACGGATGAAGGAATATCTCCCTGATGATGTAACGGACGTCATGCAGATCAGGGAAGGGACAGATCTGAAAACAGCTGCCATCAAGGCATCGGAATACGAAGCTGTGATTCTGGAAACACCGCTTTATATTGACGGACTTCCTTCGGTATTCCTG
>CACXDM010000116.1 GCA_902766435.1 uncultured Erysipelotrichaceae bacterium
ATGCGTCATGGTCAGACGATGTTTAACGTTGCCCATAAGATTCAGGGATGGTGTGACGCTCCTCTCACGGATCTTGGCAGAGCTCAGGCAGAAGTTGCCGGACAGTGGTTCCGTGACAGAAATATCACTTTTGACTATGCTTATTCATCCACATCTGAGCGGGCAGCAGATACTCTGGAAATCGTTACCGGCGGACAGATGCCCTATGAAAGGATCAGAGGACTGAAGGAATGGTTCTTCGGCAAACTGGAAGGTCATGATGAGTCGCTGAATCCTTCTTTCCCGTATGGTGATCAGTTCAAACAGTACGGCGGGGAAGGGGAAAAGGAATTCCAGGAGAGATTCAGTGAGACGGTCACCGGTATTATGAACGTGTCAGAAGATAATACCACGACACTGATCGTTGCCCATGGTGCCGCATGCGGACAGTTCTTCAATAAGTGGCAGGCTTATACGCTGATTCCGAGAAAGACCGGCATCGGAAACTGCGCAATCTTCAAATACTCCTATGACGGGGTCGTCTTTATGTGTGAGGATGTCATCATTCATGACTTCTCAAATCTCGATCCCGAACTATCCAAAACCGTATATGTCACAAGCAGGAGATAAAAAATGACAGACAGAGAAATGTATGAAATATACCGGAAATGGATTCTTGAACAGACAGATCCGGCTTATGAAATCAATGAAAAAAGCGAAGACGAAATCGACTTTGTGACGGAGAATGCCGTTGGTCACGTGCAGTTCTATCATCTTGAATATGAAATCTGTGCTTTGACAATCGAGACGGAAAAATCAGATGAGCCTGTATTCTTCCTGCATTTTGAAATCAAGGATCTTGACCATGCCAGAGATCTGTTCACCCAGATGACTGCTTCCCTGAAAAAAGCGGGTACTGACTGCAAAGTGAAAGTCCTCTTAAGCTGTACATCCGGTTTTACCACGTCTTTCTTTGCGGATAAGCTCAACAGTGCCGCGGAAACACTGGGTCTTGAATATGAGTTCTCGGCTGTTCCCTATACAGAGCTGTTTGAGGCTGCGCAGGGCAGTGATGTGGTCATGCTGGCACCGCAGATCGGCTATCTGTTCAAAAAGGCAAAGGAAGTGCTGAAAGATAAGATCATCATTCAGATTCCGGCGGATGTCTTTGCGACATACAATGTGAACCGGGCCTTCGATCTGATCAAAGAGGAACTGGAGAAAAAAGAAAAGGAAGAAGAAGTTATTGAGGATATCCATGATCCTGAATGGGACTCTTCGATTGTCATTGTGGCAATAATCCGTAAAAACCGCAGATTCGAGATTCACTGGCGCGGGGCGGACAAAGAAGCGTCAATGGAACGCGGCTTCACGGTTAAAGATGAAATCAATCTCCGTGACCTGGAGGATGTGCTCGATGTCCTGTTTATCCGTCATCCTGAGATTAAGGGCGTTGCGGTTGTCGCGCCGGGTATTGTCTATGAAGGACGTCTCACGCTGCCGACAGTTAAAATCTTTGATGTCGATATCGTCGGTGAATTTACAAAGAAATACGGACGGACATTTATCCTCTGCAATGATGCCAATGCGGCGGCGGTCGGTTATTATGCGAACCACCGTGACTGCGGTAATCTTCTGGCTTATTATCATCCGCTCGGCAATGTTGTCGGCGGCGCGGGTCTTGTCATTAACGGCAGTCCCGTATTCGGCAGAAAGGACTTTGCCGGAGAATGCGCCAATTATCTGAGAACACTGAATTTCTCTGAAGACAGATATGATCTTGCCAGAACACCGGAAGGCATCGTTGAATTAATCACCAAGCTTGTCCTGCCGATGATCTGTACAATAGGTCCCGATACACTTGCGGTTTACTGCGACCTTCTGACCGATACGGAAGAACTGAAGGAAAGCCTGAAGAAGTATATTCCTGAGCGTCATCTGCCTGAAATCACCAAAATGGACAGCCGCTATTGGGAACTCTTCTATGGTGCCGGGGTACTGCTTTACAATGTTCTCCATGGAAGTTACAAGTACCGTGAAGATCTGGATGAATACAGAAAATAACCGTCAAAACATGAAGTCATAAAGAATGCCTGCAGCAAAGCTGCGGGCTTTTTTGCGCTTCACCTGTTCGGATAAACAAAATGATTACGTATTAATTCACCCGGATAATATGACAGTCAGACAGATGGGGATCTTGTTTTACGGTACTTTGCAGGAGTGATATTCATCTGTTTTTTTGAAAACACGGATGAACGACTCGGGATTTTCAAAGCCCAGCCGGCTGCTGATTTCACGGACGGATAATCCGGTTCCCGTCAGCATCTGCCAGAGTTACTGTCGCGATATTCTCCGACATGCAGCGCAGACTGGATGTATATCGTATCTCCGGAAGTTCTTGCGATGAAATCCACTTTCAGCTGACTGTAATTCAGCCAGGAATTACGAAGTCCCATATCGGTGAAATAGTACTTCAACGGTGTATCTATATATTTTCTTCCTTTTACGTCATATCGC
>CACXDM010000117.1 GCA_902766435.1 uncultured Erysipelotrichaceae bacterium
AATGACACTTCTGTTTCTTACAGCCGGAATCATTCTGACCGGACTGGGAATCTATATCGGATTTTTCCAGTCAAAAGGATATGAAAAAACAACGGCAGTCATAACAGCCCTTGAAGAAAACACAGACATCGATTCGGATGAAATCCTGTATACGCCGACTGTAACGTATACCGTTAACGGGATTCAATATACGGAAGAACTGAAAGCCAATGTGAAGGAAAGTGATCTCGGAAAGGAAATCCAGATCCTGTATGACCCCGCTGACCCGACAAAGATCAATGAAGACAGTCCCGGCGCTGTTGTATATATGCTTATCATCGGTCCGGTACTCTCTGCTTTATCCTTATACAGTCTGATCCGTAATAAGAAACAGTTGGATGATCTTCAGCAGGAAAATACAGGAGAGCCTCTGTTCGGTGTTTCACGTACCGGAACGGAAGTACGTACTCTTTACTTCTTAACCGATCTCGGTACTGCCAAAGGCACATGTCATATCGAGGACAAAGACAACAACATACTGTATGAAGCGAAATCCATTCATTTCTCTTTAATCGCCGATTCGGAAATGGAATTCACCGATCACACACTGAACCGCAGTACCCGTCACCTCATCGGCAAAACAGTCACTTCCTCTTCCGACGCGCCATGGGTTTTGGACAATCACTCTACTTTCACCCTTGACGGAAAAGATATCTGGAAAACGCTTCATGAAAACGGCATCAGGATTGAAACTGGTCTGGGTGGTATAAAGTGGGAATACATAATTTTCCGCGATGAAAAAGAAATTGCCCGGGCAGTCTCAACAAATAAAAATGTCCATGAAGATAAAGGAATACTCTCCAAAGTTCCCTTCCCCGGATTTTTCCGTATCGAAACGTGTGAAGAAAATCTTGACGCGGTATTCCTTACCCTGTTCGCTGTCGGCAGAACAGATATGATGATCTATGAATAACACTTACGGCATGACCATATGATCATGCCGTATGTTTTTCTGTATCCGTTTCAAACAAGACCAATATGAAAACCCGGATCACCGGGCTCATTCTTCTTCCGTAAGTTTTGTACGAAGAGCCATCGCAGCCGCGGCCGCGAAGAGACTTCCGCCAAGCACCATATACCAGAGACCGGTATTCTGATGGTCTGATGTATCAGGCGCCTTGGGAGGCGGAGTGGGTTTTGGGGTTGGAGACGGTGCGGGCGTCGGTGTGGGAACCGGTGTCATTGAGACTTTCGGCCTGACAACAACATGATAATTCCATTGCAGATCTGACATTTCCGGCACTTCAAACAGGAACTTTTCCTGCAGGGTATATGTTTCGGTTTTACCCTTAGCATCTTCCGCGTCAAGCAGGTAGATCCCGAATTCACTTTCCTCTATGGATGTGAATACAGCTGTTCCCGACTGATCCGTTACTGCCGTCCGGTCAGGCTCAATACCCTTTTCCCGGATTCTGTCTGCCAGCCTGGCGGACAGATTAATCATCTCCGATGCAGACATATCATGATAGTTATCAATGATATCCGCATACAGTTCATCAGTCACATAGTCACCATCCTGCAGTGAAGCAATTTTCCAGATTGAGAGCTTCATTCCGGGAACAGGTGTTGTATCTCCATCCTTTTCCGTCTTTCCGTATTCAACAACAGCTGTAAGAGAAGCAGACGCATCTGCCTTCAGACAGATTCCCTGCATGAGAACAAAACAACATGCCGCGAATATCTTCAGAATGTCATGAAGTTTTTTCATTTCTCCTCCTTTTCAGCCTGAGCACCAGCCATATGATCACCATTGCGGCGATACCGAACAGCAGTGCCTTTAAAGAAATATCCATCCTGTCGAGGAAATCAGCCTTCTTTGTTTCTTCGCTGATCTGCTCTTCCGTATAAGGAATTCTGCTTCCCCTGACCAGGAGTCTGTGTGAGTTGACACCGTAAGGTGTACAGGTAATCAATGTACAAAGGTCTCTTCCTTCTTCGATTGCCAGATATTCCGTCTGATCGGGAAGGACTGTAAATATATCTTCCACTTCATACGCAAGCGTCTCATTCATGATATGAAGGAAGAATCTGTCACCTTTCTGAATCAGATCCAGATCGGTAAACAATTTAGCATTGGGCAGACCTCTGTGTCCTGCCAGAACACTGTGTGTATTCTCACCGCCGATCGGCAGGGAAGTACCTTCCACGTGCCCGACTCCCTGTTCGAGTTCATTCGCCCCGGTACCGTGATAAATCACAAGTATCTGGTTGATTTTCGGTATTTCTATATATCCCATGACACCGTTCCCGGAGGGATTCAGCAGTGTGTCATAGGGATGTGTTAATACATAATTGTTTTCTTCATCAAATGCATCGATGATCGTGTTCGAGGTATGCTGAAGATTGTATTCCTCCGCCTCTTTGCGGATCGCGTCATATTCTTCCGTTTCCAGTGTTTCTGCAGCGCGTTTATATTCTGATATCAGCTGTCTGCTGCGGTATTCATTCCACAGTGTGCTGACAGTCGGATACAGTAGAATTCCGAATGACAGAAGAAACAGAAAACCGATAAAAATCTTACGGATGATCTTTTTCCTGATTCTTCTTTTTGCCATTTTTCTTCCTGCGCTTTTCAATCAGTCTGAACACAATTACCGTTCCCGCTGCCAGCAGAATACCGGCAATCACACAAAGTATACGGATCAGAACGGATGTCATATGCGGAACAGTAATCTTCTTTGATTCCGCTTCATACTGCTCTTCTGAATAAGGAACCCTGCGGCCTCTGACAAGCAGACGGTGAGTATTGACCGCATAAGGAGTACAGGTAAGAAGTGTTACATAATCTTCTCCCTTACTGATGGCCAGTCCCTCTGCTTCAGTCGGTTCAACCACTTTGATATCGTCAACTTCATATGCAAGTGTTTCTCCGAGTACCCGGATATAAAAGAGGTCTCCCTCTTTTACTCTGTCCAAATCCGTAAACAGTTTCTGATTCGGAAGTCCTCTGTGCGCGGATATTACGGCATGTGTGCTTTCACCGCCAACCGGAAGACTGCTTCCAAGCAGATGTCCTGCCCCTTTATTCAGAGACTCCTCAATCGCATAATGATAGATCGGAATACGGACACGGATACATGGTATTTCCACTTCACCCATCATTCCGTCAGCTGTCAGTGACAGAAGACTGTCATACAGAGGATCCGCTTCATACTCTTTTTCCAGAAATACGGCAGGAACGACGGAACCTACCAGAGACTGATTGTATTCCGCAGCTGCCTTAAGTATCTCTTCCTTTTCCGTATCATCAATCTGCTGTGTCGCGTATTCATATTCCGAACGAAGCTTCGCATCTCTTCTTCGATTCCATGCGTCAGC
>CACXDM010000118.1 GCA_902766435.1 uncultured Erysipelotrichaceae bacterium
AGCAGGCTTTTTTCTTTTCAGACTGCCGGATTACGGATATCCAATTACAATTGTTTCATCTTACGAATCATTGTAAAATATTTTAGTTAAAGGAGAATTCTATGACAATCAGAACAAGATTTGCACCGAGTCCCACCGGATATATGCATATCGGCAATCTCAGAACTGCCCTTTATGCATATCTGGTGGCGAAAAAAGATCCCGAAGGAGTGTTTCTGCTCAGAATCGAAGATACCGATCAGGGAAGACTCGTTGAAGGTGCAACGGATATTATCTACGACACCATGAAATCATGCGGACTGAAACACGATGAAGGACCGGATATCGGCGGGGATTACGGCCCTTATGTCCAGTCAGAACGTGTAAAGAGCGGTCTGTATCTGGATTATGCGAAAAGACTGATCAAAAGAGGCGGAGCCCATTACTGTTTCTGTGATCAGAAGGTAATCGACGCCCAGCGTGAGGAACTTGCAGGCAAAAACGAGAGCTTCAAGTATGTTGATCCGTGCCGCATGCTTTCAGTCGATGAAGCGGAGAAAAGAATTGCCGGTGGTGAAAAATTCGTGATCCGTCAGTCAATTCCCGAAGGCGGCACCACATCTTTCAATGATGAGGTTTTCGGAACGATTACAGTGGATAACGATACGCTTGACGAACAGATTCTGATCAAGAGCGACGGTTATCCTACATATAACTTTGCGAATGTCATTGATGATCATCTGATGAGAATCACTGATGTTGTCAGAGGAATGGAATACCTTTCCTCCACGCCGAAATACAATCTGATCTATGATGCCTTCGGCTGGGATATTCCACGGTATATCCATTGTCCGCCTGTAATGAAGGATGAACATAACAAGCTTTCAAAACGCAACGGCGATGCTTCATTCCAGGATCTGGTTGCCAAGGGATATCTGCCCGAGGCAATTCTCAACTACATTGCCCTGCTCGGATGGGCTCCCTCGGAAGACAGGGAAATCTATACGCTGGATGAACTCGTACAGGCATTTGATGTAAAGCGTATCGGAACAAACGGTGCCATCTTTGATCCGGAAAAGCTCACATGGCTGAACGGCATGTGGCTGCGCGGCATGGATCTGGATTCCTATACCGCTCTGGTTACACCGTATATTGATCAGGCTGTCAAAGGTGATTTCGACCGCCGGAAGATTGCGGCCATCGTGCAGCCGCGGGCAAACACACTTTGCGAAATTCCAGGCATGCTCGGTTTCCTGGATACATTCGGCGCATATGATACATCACTCTATGTTCATAAGAAGATGAAAACCAACCAGGAAGTTGCTCTGGAGTCACTGAAGGCTGCTTATACGGTACTTGAGAATACAGATGACTATTCAGAAGAGAATCTCCATACCCTTCTGCTTGAGCTCCCTAAAAAACTGGGTAAGAAAAACGGTCAGGTACTCTTCCCGCTGCGTCTTGCCATAACCGGAATGCAGACAACGCCGGGCGGAGCCATCGAAATCGCATCCATCCTCGGCAAGGAAGAGACTCTGCGGCGTCTTGCCTTCTCCATCAGTCTTCTGGAGGAAGAAAATGGAACTGCACACGATAACTGACCGTAATCTGTTTGACGGCTTCGTGAAAAACAGTCCCTGGAATCACTACATGAAAACAAGCATGTGGGGTGAATTCAAGAAAAAGACGGAAAACGATACTTATGAGATGCTCGGCTTTTACGAAGACGGTAATCTGACAGGAACTGCCATGGTCCTCTGCGGTAAATGGATGACGCATAAATACATGTATATTCCCAAAGGACCGTGTATTGATTATCAGAATCCCGAAACTGTACACGAGGCATTTACCCTTCTGCGTCAATACGGCAGCAGAGCCGGCATCAGATTCCTCAGAACCGATCCGAATGTTGTACGGGTTCCCCACGCAGTTGACGGAACGGTACTGGATGGATTCAACAATGAATTCGTCACGGAAGAAATCAAGAATACAGGCTTCCATCATAAGGGATACGGCTACGGTTACGACGGCAGCTGGACAAACAGATTCACTTTGATGGCGGATATCAGTGCTGACCTGAAAACGGTAAGATCAAAATATTCAACCCGTCTGAAACGCTTCATCAAAAAAGGAAAGAAATTTCATATTTCAGTGAGAAACGGAACAAAAGAGGACATTGATATCATCCTTGCCCTTCAGCATCAGCTTGTGGAACAGAAAGGCTTCCGGCCGTCAACCTATGAATATTTCAGTGATATTTGTGATGCTTTCGGTGATCACGCAAAGATTTATGTGGCTGAAATGGATCTGAAAAAAGCGCTCGGTGCGGCGGAAGATGACGTAAAGCTGAAAGAAAAAGGTGACAACGAAAAAGCCCTGAAAAACGCACTTGATACAAGAAACGAAATTCAGGAACTGATTGCGGAATACGGAGATTCAATGCCCGCTTCAGCAGGACTGTTCATCACATTCGGTGAATACTGCTGGTGCTGGTATTATTATCACCACAAGAAGCTAAACCGTTTCGCTCCCACGGATATGCTGCATGATTATGCGGTGGAAGACTGTCATAACAACGGCATACGGTACTATGATCTCTGTGGTTTCAGCGGACTGACAAACAGTGATGACGCCGAATTCGGGCTGTATGATTACAAAAGACAGTTCGGGACGGAATTCATCGAACAGATCGGTGAATTTGACTATGCATACAATGAAAAGGCATATCAGCGCTTTAAAACCGAGAAATCCCTTGAAGTCAGACTCCGCCATAAGCTGTGGCATCTGACCTACCGCAAGAAAACCAACTGACAAACATTACTGCCTCTGTTACCTAGACGGAGGCTTTCCATTATTAAAACCGGTACTGTGTGCCGGTTTTAATTCATCATCAGTGTATACTTTCTTTTTTACCGCTGCGGATCTGAGCTGCTTTCTTCAGAACCCAGGGGTATACTGTGTCAAATGCGTGATAAACAAGAGGATCGAGAACAATATTGAATTCACCGATATATTCCTCAACATCCATCAGCCAGTTTGACTTGAACTTTGTCAGACCGTCATCGAGTGTTCCTTCGATACCGCCCATTGAAACATATCTGATCCCCTTTTCAACACAGATATCAAGATACTTTTTATAGAGCAGATAAGATGCCCTGATCCTGAGATAGTCCGCATTATTGCCCATATATACGAACTCCATGCGTCTGTCATTGTAAATGCCGAGCTTACCGGCAAGAATCACTTCATCCCTGCCTTCTCTTTCTCTGTCCTTTTCCAGGATCTCAAGATCTTTTTCATCGTTTTTGATCTTTTGAAGAAGCTGATTTTTCTGTCGTTTGCCGGTACAGGTTTCAAGTTCCTTCCGGCTGTTTTCCAGCTCTTCCTTCAGATGGGCGATCTGTTCGCTGAAATTCAGGGTTGCCGTCATGATAATGCACCGTTCACCGTAAACATTCATCATATTCCGGAAGTAATCAAGATTACGCAGAGCAACACCCTTTCTCTGTTCGGTAAACTGCATTGCTTTGGCAAAATCATCAAGATACTCGTGACCGCAGTGAATAACAGCTCCTTTTCTTTCCGCGGTATGAATGGACTGACGGGTACGGTGATCAAGAAGTTCGTAATAGTTATCAGGACAGTCAAGAGCAGCGTTGAAGCGGGGCTGGGTAGCCTCTTCGATCATTGTTGTATATCCTTTATGTCCTGCGCCGCATTTCTTCAGGATTTCGATGACATCCTGATTCATATACGGATGCGGTTCATTCCGGTCTGCGTATTTATATTTCCTTGAGTAAACATTCGGATCAAAACGGACGGCCACAGCGTGTTTTCTTTTTGCCAGTGCGGTAATCTCACCGAGAAAGAAACGGACAAGTTCTTCGTTATGATAATCCATTACCGGTCCGCGCGGGATATAAAACAGGCATTTCCCCAAAGGCATGCGGCGGCTGAGAATCAATGCTGCAGCAACGGTTTTTCCTTCTTCTTCCGCCAGTACGAAATAATGATTCCAGTTTTTTTTAACATCCGCCCACTCGGAACACTGAAACAGACTGTTCTGATCGCTTTCGGTCACAAACCTGTCGATCTCTGCCGGATCGGCATTCTCATGAAATATATATATCATATCAACTCCCTGAAAATGAAAAAGCCGCTTCATCAAGAAGCAGCCTCAATGACGCGTACGGGATTCGAACCCGTGAATGCCGCCTTGAGAGGGCGGTGTGTTAAGCCGCTTCACCAACGCGCCATGGAGAAGGAAGATTCTCTTCCTTCGCGCTAAGTAATCTTACTATACTTACTTCGCTTCTGCAAGAGCCTTTTTGGACTCATCAACGATAGCCTTGAAGCCCTGTTCATCGTGAATTGCGATTTCCGAAAGCATCTTACGGTTGACGTTGATGTCTGCCAGTTTGAGACCGTGCATGAACTTGGAATAGCTCAGATCATACTGACGGACTGCCGCATTGATACGGGCAATCCACAGCTTACGCATTTCGCGCTTTGTCTGTTTTCTTCCGATATATGAATACTTCAGTGAATGCATCACCTGCTCATTCGCTGTCTTGTAAAGCAGGTGCTTGCTTCCAAAATAACCCTTGGCGAGCTTTAAAACCTTCTTACGTCTGTTACGTGTCGGTGTTGATCCTTTAACTCTCATCTTCTCTGACCTCCATTAACCCTGCAGCAGCTGTCTGTCGCGCTTGAAATCGGAATCGGCAGATACTGTTGACTTCTTTAAATGCATCTTCTGTTTATGGCTCTTGTTTGCAGCGAAATGAGAAACATAGTTGTGCTGAACCTTCAGCTTGCCGCTGCCGGTGACTTTGCTGCGCTTAGCGAAAGTCTTCTTTGTCTTCATTTTGATCTTCTTTGGTTTCTTTGCTTTTGCTTTCATGACCTTTTACTCCTTTACCTTACTTTTTTTCGGCGAGAATATTACGGACATTGTATTTCCCTCAAGCGAAGGCTGTTTGGTAACATCCGCAATATCCGAGAT
Organism: uncultured Erysipelotrichaceae bacterium; assembly: GCA_902766435.1. Lineage (GTDB taxonomy): Bacteria > Bacillota_I > Bacilli_A > Erysipelotrichales > Erysipelotrichaceae > Bulleidia. The sequence goes on from CACXDM010000118.1 coordinate 4,985, forward strand.
CTGCTCAGTAAACTTATTAATGACTTCTCTTCCGACTTCCTGACGAGTAATCATTCTGCCGCGGAAACGCATGTCAATCTTGACTTTCTGGCCGTCTTCAATCCATTCTCTGGCCCGGCTCAGCTTTGTTTCAAAATCGTGCTGGTCAATAACCGGTGAGACACGCAGTGCCTTGATTTCCGTAACATGCTGCTTCTTCTTTGCTTCTCTGGCCTTTTTCTGTTCCTCAAAACGGAAACGTCCGTAATCGAGAATCTTGCAGACAGGTGTCTTAGCCTGCGGTGCAACGCAGAGCAGGTCAAGATTCATCGAGTATGCTTTTTCAAGTGCTTCCCGGCGCAGCATGACGCCAAGCTGCTCTCCATCCGGTCCGATCACGAGGACTTCCTTGAAGCGGATATCCTCATTTACAATATCCTGCGGCTCTTTCTTTCTGTTTTTGTTATTCTTTATTCTTCCCAAGCGATCCTCCTAATAAACTGAAAGACAGGTACAAGAAGTGCACCTGCCTAAAAACGTTATCTAATCTAACCGGCATATACCCAAATCCCAAAGGATATCAGGTGAGAAGTGCTCCTTCTGCTTTCCTTATTCAGAATACTAAACTATTAAACAATAATATCAATCAACTGTCAATCTTTTTTCAGATTTCGAAACCGATAACATTAACGGTTACTTCCGATGCCTTGAAGCCTGTCATAAACAGAATGTTTTCATAGATCTTATTCTGTACCAGCTCCCCTGTCGATTCCACGCCTGCGCCGTATTTGATCTTGATATCCGCATCAACATACAGTCTGTTCTTTTCGATCCTGACCTGCAGCGGTTTGGCAAAACGGGTTTCCTGGATCCTGACTGCATTTTCTATATCATCAATACTGATCTCAGCAATGGACTGAAATACAGACTTATTCATTGCGATCATACCGTAGCCGTTGTTTTCTTCCAGTTTTACATAATCCTGAGCCATAAATCTTCTCCTTGCTAACAAAGAACATTATAACATCAAACACCGTTTACAAAAAGATTCTGAGAATCACACGGAACATTTCATAGGACACAAGACTGATCTGTTCTTCATCAATCTCATCCGGATACCTCTCCACAATCCGGTCCGCGTACTCACGAAATGCTTCCATACACCGCAGAAGCTTGTCTTCATGAACGATTTCGATCTTATCCGCAGCGCACAGCGCTTCCGCCAGCGCTTCTTCCAGACCTCTTCTCAGCAGTGCGGCTTTCTCCTCACCATATCTGCTGAAGATCCGTCTGAACCATCCCGGCTGAATCAGCAGCATTTTCAGAACTTCCACGAAATCAATCAGATCCTCCATGCTGTCACCGCTGTGAATTGAGAACAGTACGGCAAAGAATACATGCCAGAGGAAGTTGTGATTCAGGTTGCGGGCAAAGTAACTGCCGAGTATGCTGACAAACGGGTCACTGCTTTCCACCGGACCGGAAAGAATGATTTCTTCGCTCAGATCGATTTCCGAAGACAGAAGATAATTGAGAACAAGCATGTAATCAATCATCTTTTCCCGGTTATGTTCACCATTCACGAAATCACGGACGTAAACATACTGGGCAATCATCGCACTGCATTTCTTGAAATCGGAAGTAAACCCGACGCTCTGCTTCATTTTCCGGTTAACAAGCTCATTGACCGTACCGGCCACAAATACCTTGAATCCTTTTTCATCGATACCGATTTTTGACTGTGAGGATTGATAGGAAATCTCGTCATACATGATCTCAAGCTGTCTGTCGACAACATCAAGGTTATCCCTGATCGCTCCCAGCATGTTTTTATTGAAATGGTCATATACGATAAAATCAGGGTTCTTGTATACAACCTCATGTTCGATTTCACTCCAGAACGTGTGAACAAGAGATTTGATCTGCAGTTCGTAGTTGATCTTCTTCCCGTCAAGGAAATAACATCCGTCGATCCGGTAAATCGTGAATCCGTTTCTCTGCAGCTGAGGCTGTGCCATTTTCAGGTTCAGAAACACATTGCTGTCTTCGCTGCATACACTCCATTCGTTATTGCTGAAACGGAAATGACGGAACAGCGATTTATACAGTTCCGCCTCATTCCGGATAAAACGGCACTGTACGGTAATGCCGATCAGATCCGGCATATGATCCAGTGCATCTTCTGCGTCCGCATATTCCAGATAATAGTTTTTGCGGATCAGCTTTTCCTTCAGACTCTGCGGCTGTTTGATTCTTGAATGCACCGCAACTATACAATCATTGTCCTTTTTCAGAATATCCAGGAAAAACCGCTCAAGCTTAGCGGTTACGTATTCATAGTCTTTTCTGTTTGATTCAAACAGACGGACAGTATTGTCTATAAAATCAAATAACTTAAGTTTCATATTCTCAGACCGGATGGATATTTATTTTTCAGCTGTCTTCCGTCACTTTTGACTCCGCCTACAACGAAACCGTTCCATTCCGCCGCATACCAGCCGCGGCTGACAGTACTGAACAGCTGCTCTCCCTTGAAATATTTTATTACATCTTCATCACTAAGCGAAACTGTATTTCGAATCCGGGAAAAAGTTGACATGAAAAAATGATGTGAGGGAACAAAATCCTTTCCCTTCATTTCTCCGAGATAAACCTGATCTCTGATCAGATGCAGTCTTCCTGTTTCATAAAACGGAGCAGTACCGCCGTAAACTTTCCCTCTGCGGCACAGCAGATAAGGATACGCTTCACCCAATTGTTCCTTCATGAATCTGAGGCATTCCGGCGGAATCCGCTCGCTTTTCATCAGGCTTCCTGAAACATGTCCGTTTCCTTCTTTCCTCATCCGCATGATGAAATGGCCTTCTCCCCCGTCAATGGGAAAGATCCTGACAGCCTTTGCCGTCTCTCCGGTAACGGGAAATCCATGCCTGCCAAATGACACACCGGCATCTTCCGCGTGCATATCGGCATGTTCCTTCAGAAACCATGCGATTACTTCTTCATTCTCCTGAAGATTGAAAGTACATGTACTGTAGACAAGAACACCTCCGGGGGAAAGACATCTGTAAGCTTCATGGAGTATTTCCTTCTGTCTTGCGGCGCAGACTGCCGGTGAAGCAGGTGTCCATTCTTCCGCTGCCTCAGGATTCTTCCTGAACATGCCTTCTCCCGAACACGGGGCATCACAGAGAACAGCATCAAAAAAATCCGTAAAACGGTCAGCAATCTCCTTTGATGTACAGTTGGTCACCAGAATGTTTGAAGCGCCGCATCTTTCCGTGTTTTCAAGAAGAATACGGGCTCTTTTCGGGTGAATTTCATTTGCGAGGATAAAACCCCCGTTCATCATTAATTCGGCGATTTCGGTGGTTTTTGAGCCCGGTGCGGCGCATAAATCAAGTACCTTCATCCCCGGCTGAGGATCAAGTACTGTAACAGCTGCACTTGCACTCGGTTCCTGCATATAATAGAGACCTGCCAGTCTGGCCGGATCATTCTTTACCGCTTCATCGGAAAGAAGATAATAACCGTAACGGGCGAATGGTGACTTTCTGATTTCATCACCTTTCATCCTGAGAAAATCCTCCTCACTGATCTTAAGCGGATTACGCCTGATTCCTCTGGAAGGCTTCTGATTCATTGCTTCAAGAAAAGCAGGATACTCATCTTTCAGCAGATCCTGCATCATTGTCAGAAATTCGTTTTTCATAATCATCTATGATCCTGTTTATATCACGGAGATCCTGTTCCAGCTGCATAATCAGATTATCTCTGTTTTTGAACTGCTTTTCCCCGCGTACATATGTAATAAATTTCAGTACGATGTTCTTTCCGTAAAGATCCCCCGACCAGCCGATGATATGGGCTTCAAGAGACAGTTTTTCGGAATAATTCAGTGTCGGATTATGGCCGATATTGACCATTGCCCTGTAGGTATTTCTTCCGATGCATGCATAGCAGGCATATACTCCGATCTTAGGCAGAAGGTACTCATCCGCATATCTGATGTTGGCAGTCGGGAAACCCATTCCGGTTCCTTTTCTTCTGCCGTGAATGACAAGACCTTCCATTTCATACAGATACCCGAGCATGGCGGAAGCTTCTTCAACACTGCCCTTTACCACTGCTTCGGATATTCTTGTACTGGAAATCTTCCCGCAGGAATCATTCACAGCATCAATCACGGATACCTCATAGGGAACCGTCTGACGCAGTGACTCCGCATTGCCTTCCCCGCGGTATCCGTAATGGAAATCAAACCCGCAGACAAGTGCTTTCAGGTTCAGTCTGCCAAGTATTCCGCTGATAAAAGACTCAGGACTGAGTTCACTCATCTTCTTTGTGAATTTCAGAATGACAATGTTCTGAATACCGAATTCCACAGCCTTGTTGATGCGCTGCCGGAATGTCGATATATGTTTGACATCCGTACAGCCGCGGATTGCTGTCCAGGGATCAGGATCAAATGTAATCAGAGCACTCTCACATCCGTATTTTTCAGCCAGTTCATTCGTTTTTGTGATCAGCACCTGATGTCCCAGATGCATTCCGTCAAAATACCCTATACAGGCACAAATGGGAACACTGCAGGTCCTTGCCGAATCCGTTTCTATCGTGATGACTCTCATCAGAACAACCCCCTGACACAGTGAAACAGCTGATCCTGACGGCGCTCATAGGCGGCCAGAAGATGCTGATCATCAGCGAATATGACTTTGTCACTCTCCTCATCAAGCCTGACTGCCCTGCCGTTTCTGATCATTTCCGGCTCTTTGGCCATGATAATTTTCCATGCGGGATCGATCAATTCAAACGGACTGATTCCCGCCTCCTCGCCGGTAAGCTCCGCCAGCCTGAGTGCTTTTGAGAGATCCAGATGTTCGATGGCTCTGCGCTCAAGCTTTGACATACTGCCGGCTTCACCGATTTCCTTACAGAAGTCCGTGATCAGTGTTCTGATATATGTGCCGGACGAAACAACCGCATCCAGGATGTACCGGTTATCTTCAATGTGTGACACCCGGATCTTTGAAATATGCACCGGTCTTGGTTCACGTTCAATTTCAATCCCCTGACGGGCATACTCATACAGTTTTTTGCCGTTGACCTTCAGTGCCGAATACATCGGCGGTATCTGAAGGATATCTCCGGTAAACTTCAGTTCTGCGGATCGCAGCTCTTCATCACTGTGTAAACCGTACGGCTTTTCCTCGATTACCGCACCCCAGATATCTTCCGTTTCGGTACGTATACCGAGAACAAACTCCGCAAGATAATGCTTATGATCCTTCACGCAGAAAGGAAGAAGTTTTGTATACTTCCCCATCAGTACAATCATCAGGCCGGAAGCTTCCGGGTCCAGTGTGCCCGTGTGTCCGATCTTCTTTTCGTGAAATATTTTCCGGCACTTTCTGACAACATCAAAGGATGTCATTCCCGCCGGTTTGTCAATCAGCAGTATCCTGTCCATAAGCAACGGTTATTATATCAATATGGTGCTATAATAGCAAAGCTGACAAATATATTGATGCTGTATGAAATTCAACCGTATTTATATTGAGATTACAAATAAATGCAATCTGCGCTGTTCTTTCTGTACTGCCGGATCACGGATTCCGCGTCAGATGAGTACGGAGGAGTTTTCTTCTGTTCTTCACCGGATACGTCCTTTTACCGATTACATCTATCTCCATGTACAGGGTGAACCGCTGCTACACAGCAGTCTTGAAGAAATACTTTCTGTCTGTGATCAGGCCGGAATACAGGTTCAGATTGTAACCAACGGAACACTTTCAGAACGCTTCCGCATGCTGGATCATCCTTCTGTCAGGAAAGTATCATTCTCCGTTCAAAGTATAGAATTTCACCATGAATGCAATCCTTCTGTATATATGGAAAACATTCTTTCATTCTGCCGCAGAGCCTCTGCAGCCGGCAGACCGTACTGTGAAATCCGTTTCTGGCGCAGTGATCAGTTCACATCAGAACGCACCGTACAGGCATATGAATATGTTCTATCCCGATATCCGCTGCAGGATACGAAACGGAAGAACAGCTTCCGTCTGATGGATCATGTGTTTCTCAGTATCGACAATTCATTTGACTGGCCTGATCTGAATCATGATGAAGTAGCCGCACGCGGATATTGTATCGGCAGCCTGAAACAACTGGCCGTTCTTTCGGACGGCACAGTTGTCCCCTGCTGTCTGGACGCTGAAGGCGCTGTCTCTTTCGGCAATCTTTTCCGCGATGACATGGAAATGATACTGTCTTCAGAGCGTTACCGGAAAATGACGGAGAACATGAAGAACAGAATACTGAGCGAAGAGCTTTGCCGGAAATGCACATACCGCAAACGGTTTGATCAGTAAACAGTAAAATGCATTCCGTTTTCAACATTCAATGATCTTAATGAAACATCAGGATCACACTGTATCTGATTCCTTTCTTCAAAAATATGTTCCCGGCCGCTGATCCGGTATCTGCTCTTCAGATCATTTGCCGTCAGTTCCTTCATGTTTTCAAGAATACGCCGGAAAGTCATATGACTGCTGACACCGCATTCATATGTTCTGCCTGCCGCCGCAAACGTAATAAAAATCACCTTCTTATCATAATCGTTCAACAAGTCTGATTACCTCGCATTTCTTTTTTCTGATCATCAGTCCGTCCCCATCATTCAGTTTTCTGACCTTTACGGGAAAGAAATACTGCTGTGTAAAATCATCCCCGAGATACAGTACGGGAAGCCGCATCAGTTCATCCTGAACCGGTGTACGGCGGAATTCCGCAAGCGTATACAGATAAAAGATCTGACCTTCCGACAATGTATCAGCGTTCTTCCTGATTTCGGCATTCACGAGATCCAGATATTTGAAAAACACTTCATAATCCTCCCTGTAAGAGCAGATTACAACAAGCTGTTCTTCTTTTTTCAGAACTGCCCAGGAATAGTCAGTGTAATAAATCCCGAGCGGAAGCCCGGAACCGGAATAATCTCTAAGAGATACATATTCCGGCATCGAAGGAATCACGTAATCCTTATCTGTCCCATATGCCGCAATGCATTGTTCTGACAATTCCGTAAGCTCCTGTTCACTGACGGAGCCAAAGACGAACGGAACCAGATGTCCGCCCTTTACGATACCGCCGTTTATGTTTTTTACTTTAAGCCGTTCCGGTACCGCGAATATTTCCCGTGTTTCCTCTTCTCCGACAGACTTCAGAACCAGTTTTTCCCTGAAATAGCGCAAATCCCGGTAAGTGATTGATTTTGAGCTGCCGGCAATAATCATCAGGCAGAGATTCAGATATCCGGAATGTTCGAGAAGATACATCAGATCATCATGATTGCCCGCAGAAGCACTGCAGAACATCGTGTAATCGGTAACCAGAAGCCAGTTCATACACGGCTGATCTCCGTTTCTGAGATATTTCATCAGTTCCCTGATTCTGTTTTCATCCCTGCTGTCAAAAACATCAGTTACGGTTCTGACATCACATATTCTTTTGCCGCGGAGGAGATGCATGTCATCAAGAATGAATAGACGGTCATTTTCCGTATGTGCCGCATACGAATACAGAAACGCCCTGATAAAACGTTCTCTTTCTTCCGCCGAAGCCGAGAAAACAGCATAGTTGTTTCCATAAGGCGGTCCGGGAATGATATCCCTGTATTGTCTTTGATAATAATCATCAATCCTGCCGATCATGATCCCTTCTGCTTTAAGAAGCTCATCAGCAGAAATTTCACGCAGCTCATCAAGCCACATCATTTCACTTTTCTTTCGTGATCCCGCTTCATGAATTGTTTCCAGCACTTCCGTCAGCTGTATGGTTCCCTTCTCCTGACTGTTCTGACTGATGGCTTTGACACTGCCCTGCAGATCATAGATTTCTGTGAGATTTTCATCCTGCTCTGAGGACGCCCCGGTATATCCGGCAATGCCTTTTTTCAGCACGCCGTCACAAAGAACCGCAAACATGCCTGGCCGCGAAAAACCGCATGCATCACTGCACTGAATCACTTCCTGTGAATCCTGCTTTTCCGCTGTTTTCAGACAGATTCTGAATCTTGTGTTGGAACGGATCTGATCATTGACAATACCGCCCGGTTTCTGTGTGCAGAGAATCAGATGAATACCGAGACTTCTTCCGACTCTGGCTGTCGAAATCAGTTCATCCATGAAATCCGGTCTGTCTCTTTTCAGTTCGGCAAATTCATCGATGATGATCAGCAGATCAGGAAGATACGGCAGACCGCAGCCGCTGTGGTACGCTGAGCGATAGGCTGAAACATTCATCACAGGCCTTCCTGTGTATTCCGCCATCTTCCTGAGCAGTTTTTCTCTTTTTCGGCATTCAAGACCGATTGAAACCAATGCCCGCTTCATGTCATCCGGATCAAGGTTGGAAAGAAGACCGGCAAGATGGGGAAGTCTGTGTCTGCCGTTCAATGCGCCGATCAGACTGCCTCCCTTGAAATCAATCAGAACGATTTTCAGCTCATCCGGTGAATAATTGACCGCAAGTGAAAGAATCATCGTGAGCAGCAGCTCACTTTTACCGCTGCCGGTTGTTCCGGCAATCAGACCATGCGGACCGTTTACGTTTTCATGCAGATCCAGTCGGATCGTTTCCCCTGCTTCATCCATTCCGATCAGGCATACCAGACCGTCATTTGCCCGGTTTGCCTGCCATCTGTTTTCAATATCCAGCTCCTTTGCGGAAAGAATTCCGTAAAGGCTGAAGAAATCATGTCGTTCGGCGGAAAACACAAACTGTTTGAATGAGGACGGCAGCAATGACTCGTTATTCACAGCAGGGATGCTGTCAGGAATGAATAAGAACTGCCTTCGGTTAAGATAATCCCGGAAAATCCCGGTTTCCCCTTTCACTTCAATCACCGCATCATAATGTCTGCTGTTGTACTGCAGATCGATCACCGTCACACTGTCATCATGGATTTCCGGAGAATTCTTCCCGGTTCTGATCACTGCAGTCATTCCCGTATGATCGTTCAGTATTCTTCTGATCTCTCCTGCTTCCCGTTCCGTTACGGCGATTGTCCGTATGCCTCCTGTCTGCATATGCGGCACATGAAACAGCCAGGGCCATTCATTCAGCTGATCCTTTTCAGTAAGCAGAACGACGGATACTTTCCGGCTGCGGTAATAAAGAAAGATCTGCATCAGAAGGTAATGAAGATAATCACTGTCTGCATTCAGAAATACTTTTCTGTAAATCGAGAGATCTGTGACAAACGGCAGCGGCTTCATCGTTTTCACCGCTTCCTCTGCATCATTTCTCAGCGCGGCACTCATCGGATCACCGGTTTCCATACGCAGCTTCACTTCCGGTTTGATCAGATCCTGTGAAACACCAAGCCGGATACTTAAGCCGCAGTCGTCCTTGATGACAACCGAAGGATACTGATTCTGCAGAACATCATACAGATATCTGCAGGAGGGAAAATATTCTTCATACCTCTGCCTGTATGTATTGTAATAAGCTGTCATTCCGGCAATCAGATTTCTGCCGTATTCGGCATATGCTTCATCTCTTTTTCTTACTTTTTCAATATAGCTTCTTCTCTCCGAATACCGCTGCAGAGGAAGCCAGATCAGCGTGCTGAGAAGCATCATCACGGGAAAGATCAGCATCGGAATCATCTCGGCCGGTTCTCTTCCGTTCAGATATCCGTAATACATATTCAGCAATGCGGCAGTGAGTGAAGCAGAAGCCATCATCAGCGATGGTCCTACCGACAATATCAGCATTCTTTCAGCCGGTTCCCTGATCTTTTCCGCCGGTACGATTTCACATCTGAACTGCCCTTCAGGAAGATGGTAGGGATATTGAATATACCGTATTTTTCGGAGATCCGGCGCCAGTATTTCATCTGTCTTTCCCTGATACAGCGGCATATTAACGCTGATATTACCGCATGTATTGACCATCAGAAACGCATCATGGAGAACTACAGCCGCATTGACTGCAGCGAACCTGTCCCCGTTTTCATAGGAAGTTTCACCGTGGATCATCACACCGTTAAGTGACGCGGAGATTTCCCGGTTATTGATGATGATCTTTTTCTGCTCAGGATCAATCTGCAGAGCGCAGGGAGTCATATGAACCGTTCTGATCCTGATCACATCCGACGCAGACGAACCGACTGATACTTTGTCTGAAAATGAATAATATTCATAGGCATCATATCCGGAATCATTAAAGGAAAGTGTGATTACCGCCGAACGCAGTGATGTTTTTGATGTGACTCTGAAAGAGACATCATCCGCAATATCCACTTTCTTCTCAGTGACCAGATTATGCGGCAGCCGCATCAGATATCTGTTTTCATGCAGAATGAAACGAATATGAGAATCAAGTACGCTGATGCGTACCTGATCCTCACTGAACTGCTTCACTTCCATTCGCTCGGCATCCTGAATGATGATGATCATGATTCATTACGCCCTGGGCACAAGAATACTGCATTTGATGCGGTATTTTCCGTCCGATGTGGATATGGTAACAGTGGTGCTGCCGCTTCTTTCTGCTGTTACTGTACCGTCAGGATCCGCTTCAGCGACTGTCGGATCAGCGCTGGCAAATACCAGATCACTGAACCGGTATCCCTGAGGGATGGAAGTAACGGTGATCTTCTTTGATTCGCCTGCCCTGATCACAAGGGAATACTTCGCGACGGAAAGTCTTTCGGAAGAGATGTCTGATCCTTTTTTTATGATTTTCGGTCTGTCTCCTCTGGTGCATTTATCCACAAATCCGAAGTTTTCCATGTGGAGACTGATATCCGGGAAAAGCTGTTCACTTCCGTCAAGCAATGTCAGACCGGCAGAAAACCCGAGTTTTCCGGCAGTTGAATCCGGACTGTTGACAAAGGCATCCGCCACCCAGACAGCCTTCAGATCACCGCATACGAGAACATCTGGATTTTCCGCCGCTGCCGCGGAAGCCTCATCCATCGGGACATCCTCATTCACAACCGTATGATTTCCTTCATCATCATACAGATGAACTGTTGTACTTACCGACGCTTCCGTTCCCGCATTGAGCTTTGTATCCATCAATGTCATATCAGCCAGACACAGACCGAAATATATACCGGCTGTTGTCTTCAGATCTGCCAGTATTGACCCGTCTGCCTCTTTTTCCATTTCTTTGATCACACGTAATCCATGATTCCTGATCTCAAAGCCGACTACACTGTCCTGGCTCAGCAGCAGTTCCGCCTGCCCGGATACATAGAGATTCAGCTGCAGCTTCATTTTGAGACTCACCGCGCCGGTTGTTCCGACCGGAACCCTGAGCGTGCATAATGTCAGCGATTCCTGCAGAACATCCTGCTTCTTTTTCAGGGAATTCTTTAACGTTCCGACAAAGTCCTCACTGCTGATGCCGGCAAAATCCATATACCGTTTTTCGGATTTGCTTTTAACAAGTCCGGCATGTTCATATGAACCGAAAGACACTCTGAAATAACCGTTTCTGACATGGTTTTCATCATATTCCCATCGGTAATCGGTTCTGACATTGTCTGCGGATGCTCCTGCTCTGACAACTGCCCCTGAAGGAAGTGTCTTTTCCGCTTCCGCCTTAATTGATGAACCGGCAGCCGTAATTGTGATGTCGTATCCGTTTACCGTCATGGTTTTCGTCAAAGGCATGGAGCTCATCCGATACATTCCTGAGCGGGTGCGGAAAGATGTTTCACTGCCGTCGGGTCCATACAGTTCGGCAGCCGTAAAATCAATTTCCCCGCCGCCGGTTATCGTCGAACTCTCGGTGATCTCGTCGTATGCCGGAATAACAAGATCCGCTTCTGTTCCCTTTTCCGTTCTCCTGATGTTTTCCGCCCTGTAAAGTCTTTCCTTTCCGGAATTATCCTTCCAGGCAGTGAGCTTTCCTTCTGTTATTCCCGCTTCTTCCGGGAATACTGCTCTCATTTCTTCTTCGTCAAACTCCACTGGCTCAGTCCGTATGACTGTCTGATCATCTCTGAGTTTGAAATCTTCGGCAGTATCTTCAAATTCACGGTGATTGATAAACTGAATGACTTCACTCAGAAAGGATACTGCCTCATCTCTGTCAATTGGCTTTTTCGGATTGAACTTTCCCCTGCTGTCCACTTTCATCAGTCCGGTGCTGACAGCTGCGCTGACCTGGGAGGCAAACATTGTTTCCGAAAGGTCCGTAATCATATTCAGCCCTTCATCTTTCCTGCCCGCAAGATTCATCAGAGTGTATGCCGTCCACTCGTTTGTCAGAATCGCGTCCGGATCAAAAGGAACAGAAGGCTCAATGATCTCCCAGTCCGCTGCTGCCTGAACGCTGTCAAAGTAAGCCGATCCTTCAGGAATATTGATGTAATACGGCTTGCCGGAGCCCTGACTGACAATACCGGCCTTTTCATTCAGAAGAATGATCCATTCACCAAGCGTAACCGTTTCCTTCTTTTCCGTGCGGCACCCTGCCGCGGCGAGAACAATACCTGCCGCCAGGAATACGGCAGACCATTTTCTAAACACTGATATCTGCAGCATTTCCCGTAATTGTCGTCTCCAGAGTGTCATAAACAGATGCCGTATATGTCAGAAAATCACTGTAGCTGTCAATCACATCCTTCTGATCTTCAAATCTTGCGGAAAGCATATTGAATCTGTTTCTGATTTCTTCCGAACCTTCCGAAATCCATGTTCCGCTGAGAAGATTCATGTCCTTCTTCATTGCCGTCAGATCCTCGTACATCGCATCGCTCAGATGTCTGATGCGTGAAGCAGTTTCCGTAACATCATCAAGTGAAATATGAATGTTTTCCATTTGTTCCTCCTGTCTCAGTTCATGCCCAGTCTTGCGGCCTGGGCTGCCAGTTCATCATTTGTCTCCCGGTAAGCCATGGCGCTGCTGCGGAGAAAATCCGAGTACTGCGTACAAAGCACGGAAAGCTGGCGGATATCCGTCTGAAACCCGAAAATACGGTCGGTAAACGCTCTGCTGTCCTTGCCCTGCCATACGGCTGCCATTGCATCCACCGCTTCATAGAGTCGGCGGCTGCAGTCCATGTAATCCTGATTCATTTCTTCCATTCTGAGCGCACAGGATTCAAGCTGCTCAGGTTCAACTGTGATTCTTCTCATTGTTCAACTCCCTTCCGACTAATATATTGTCCAAAAAATCGTGATTCCGAAAAAAAGTGCCTGTTTTTCAACAGACACTCAGTTTTCGGATTCTTCATCCGGATCATTTTTATGGATTTCCGCAATAATATCTTCGATATGCCGGCCGTTTTCCATTGTCCGGTCAATTTCGAAGATCAGTTCGGGAGTTCTCCGGATATCAAGTCTCTGACTCAGTTCGGAACGGATAAAACCTGCAGCTCTGCGCAGAGCCTTAAGACCGGCCTGCGCCCTTTGTTCCTTACCAAGGAAACTGACATATACTTTGGCATAACTGTGATCATTTGATACATTCACATCGGTGATTGTAACAAATCCCACATCTGGATCCTTCATGGAAAACTGAACGATATCACTGATGTTCTTGCGGATTACGCCTTCAAGGCGCTTCTGCTTTACACTTGTCATGACTATTCGACAGGTACTTCCTGCTCCTCATAAGCTTCAATGATATCGTTAACCTTGATATCATTATAATTCTCGATTGTAATACCGCATTCATATCCGCTGAGGACTTCTCTTGCATCATCCTTGAATCTCTTCAGCGAGCCGAGCTTTCCGGTATAGATTACAATACCGTCACGGATCAGACGAATGCTGCAGCCGGCTGTCAGCTTGCCGTCAGTAACCATACATCCGCCGATATTACCGATCTTTGAAGCTTTATATGTCTGACGGATCTCTGCCTGGCCGATGACAACTTCCTCATAAACAGGTTCAAGCATACCCTTCATCGCAAGTTCCATTTCCTCGGTTGCCTTATAGATGATGTTGTGCAGACGGATTTCAACGCCGGATTCCTCTGCCTTCTTACGGATATTGGCATCCGGTCTGACATTGAAGCCGATAATCATTGCATTGGATGCACTTGCAAGCATGATATCGGATTCGGAAATCGCACCGGCAGTGGAGTGAATGACATTAACCTTAACGCCTTCAACTTCCAGTTTTTCCATACTGGAGCGTACAGCCTCAGCAGAACCCTGTACATCAGCTTTGATGATAATCGGAATCTCCTTGATCTCACCGCTTTCAATCTGCATTGAGATATCTTCAAGAGACATAGCGCTTGTCTTACGGCGGTCAGCTTCGATCTTTCTTCTCTTTCTTCTGTCGGCGATCGCTCTGGCTTCCTTTTCATTCTCGTAGTTGCGGAAAAGATCACCTGCGGCAGGCACATCGTTCAGACCGATGATCTCAACCGGTGAAGAAGGACCTGCTTCCTTAAGTTCATGACCGTTTTCATCCGTCATACGGCGGACTTTACCGAAACATGTTCCGACAACGATCGGATCTCCCTGATGAAGTGTACCGTTCTGAACAAGCAGAGTAGCCACCGGGCCTCTTCCCTTATCCAGCTTGGCTTCAACGACTGTCCCCTGGGCAATCGCGGCAGGATCAGCCTTGAGTTCCTTGACATCGGCAACAATCAGAATCGTTTCCAGAAGTTCATCAATTCCGTCTCCGTTCTTTGCGCTGGTCGGTACGAAAATCGTATCTCCGCCCCATTCCTCCGGCATGATGCCGAGTTCGGACATTTCATTCATGACACGGTCGGGATTTGCATCCGGACGGTCCATCTTGTTTACTGCGACAATAATCGGTACATCAGCGGCCTTGGCATGGTCAACTGCCTCTCTTGTCTGAGGCATGACACCGTCATC
>CACXDM010000119.1 GCA_902766435.1 uncultured Erysipelotrichaceae bacterium
CACGTTTCACAACCCACCGTATCCAGACAGCTGATGGAACTTGAAAAGGAAATCGGACGGAAGCTGTTTGAGAGAACAAATAAAAAAGTCATCCTGACGGAAGACGGACTGCTGTTCCGTCAGACCGCAAAAGATATACTGCAGCTGTATTCAAAAGCCGTTTCCGGATATGATGACAAAAAAGAACTGGAAGGGGATCTGTATATTATCGCGGCAGAGATTGAGTCATTTGAGATAATCGCCGAAAAAATCCGTGAATTCCATGAACAGTATCCGAAAGTGCTGATACATATCCATTCCGGAAACGCGGAGGAGATCAGCACCGCAATTGATAATGGAACAGCGGATATCGGCTTCTTCGTTCAGTCGGTCAACACAATGAAATATGAAGTATTCAATCTGAATATACTTGAAGAATGGGGTATTGTCGTAAGACGGGGTCACCGGCTTGCGGACAGGGAGTTCGTTACGGCAGATGATCTGGGTAAGGAAAAACTGATCGTGCCTGAAAACAACCGTCTGCGCAACAATATCCGTGAATGGATCGGTTCTGATCAGCATATTGCCGCAACATATACACTGTTCAGAAACGCGATGATCGTTACGGAAACCAGTGACTGGGCTGCCGTCTGTCTGGAAACAAGAAAACACATCGGAAACAATCTGGTATTTATCCCTCTGCATCCCCGGCGGACGACTTCAGCGTCGCTCGTCTGGCGGAAAGGGGTGGTTTACAGCCCGGTAATGAAGGCATTTCTTTCTTTGCTTGATATACAAAATCAGAATGGCAAATAATTTGATATAGGTATTTTACATTTCTCGGAAGGGATGGCATACTGTAACCGTAAACAGGAGGGACGATATGCAGAATTTTATTTATCACATGCCGGTCAAGGTCTACTTTGAGGAAAAAGGTGTAAGCAAATACCTGCCGCAGGAAATGAAGAAGTACGGAAAGAACATCATGATTGTCTACGGCGGTGGTTCGGTGAAACGCAACGGCGTACTGGATGAACTGAAGGCAGTTCTGACAGACTGCGGCAAGAACGTATTTGAATTCGGCGGTGTCGCTTCAAGTCCCTCCTATGAAAAAATACAGGAAGGCATTGCGCTGTATAAGAAGGAAAACATTGACCTGATGATTGCCCTGGGAGGCGGTTCGGTTGTCGACAGCACAAAGATCATGGCTGCCGGAGCGGAAATCGACGGAGATATCTGGGAAGAGGAAATGGTCAGACACAACATTCCCGAAACGATGGGGAAATACGCTGTTGTGTTAACGATCTCCGGTGCAGGAGCCGAAATGGATCATCTCGGTGCGTGCACGAATGAAAAGACACATGAAAAGAAGACATTTGTCGGACCCTATGCGGATTTTGTGATTGAGGATCCTTCCTATCTGATGTCCATCCCGCTCCGCGTATTCACTCCCGGTGTCTTTGACTCACTGAGCCACTGCATGGAAACGTATTTCGGTCAGGGGACGAATGTCTGGGATGAGATCAATGAGAGTCTGATGAAGAATATCATCCGCAACGGCAGGGCACTGATGAACGATCCCGACAGTATGGAAATCCGTTCCAATCTGATGTGGGATTCCTCACTGATTCAGTCATTCAGCTTCTATACCGGAAAGCCTGGAGACTTCCAGGCACACGGGATCGAGAATATGCTTGCGGCATATACACATGCGACCCACGGCGTACAGCTCGGCATCCTTCAGCCGGTATACTATGATCACATCGTGAAAGACGGACCCGAAGTGTTTGCCCGTTTTGCGGTAAATGTCATGGAAGTTGATCCGGCAGGAAAGACACCGCTTGAAACAGCAGAAGAAGGCATTGAAAAGCTGCGTGAATTCATCAGATGTCTCGGTCTTCCTGCGACATTTGCGGAAGCTGGGATTGAGGTCACTGAAGAGACTGCAGATGCGGTTTCCGGAACATGTAATGTAACCACGACTAATGTCCGTCAGCTGACAAGAGAAGAAATCAGGGAAATCATTCTCGAATGCAGATAAGGGAGGTTATATATGCTGTTTTATTTCACCGCAACAGGAAACAGTCTTTATGCCGCTAAGCAGTTTGACAATGATCTGTTCAGTATTCCGCAGGAAATGAACCAGGTTAACAGAAAGTACAGGGCAGAAAAAATCGGTATTGTCTGTCCGCTGTATGAATTCGATCTTCCCTCAATTGTCAAAGAATTCATCCGGGATTCTGAATTTGAAACGGACTATTTCTATATCGTTATGACATATGGCATGCATCACGGCGGCTGTGCTGCGCGTAATGCGGAACTGCTGGAAAAAGCCGGAAGACATGTCGATTACTACAATACGGTCAAGATGCTGGACAACGCTCTGCCTGTATTTAATATGGACGAGCAGAGAAAAATCGATCCGGAAAAGAAGGTGGATGAACATCTGGCAGTGATCAAAGCTGATATTGAAGAACAGAAACACTTCATTCAGCCTGCCACGAAGGAAGAAGTGGATTTTTATGAAAACTTTATTGCGACATCTGCTGCCTTCAGCGCTGCACTGAAACAGCCGAAATACAGTGTCTCGGAAAAATGCATCGGATGCGGAATCTGTACCCGTGTCTGTCCGAAAGGATGCATCAGTGTTGTGGATGGCAGAGCTTCTTATGACAGTACAAGATGCTTCGGCTGTATGGCATGTATCCATGCCTGCCCGCAGAAAGCGATCGGTTACGTGGAAATCAAGGAAGTAAATCCGGAAGCCAGATACCGTAATCCGAACATAAAACTGCCGGAAATCATCAAGGCAAACGCACAGAACTGAACCATAACCTGAGATGACGGATTCCTGAAACGGATCCGTCTTTTTTTCATCTGTCTTCCGGCATGAAAAAACCGGCAGACTGCCGGCTGATTACATTTTTAATGGAGTTTTCAGAGAAACTTGTCCAGCTCTCTGTCAACTGTCTGATTTCTTCTCACTTCAGGATTCAATATCAGATCTCCTTCCGCCATGACCATCTTGACGCTTCTGAGGGTTCTCAGATCATCCAGAGGGTTTTCTTTTGTGACGATGAGATCGGCGTATTTTCCGGCTTCGATTGTCCCGGTGATGTCTCCGATCCCGGCAAGCTCCGCATTAACCTGAGTTGCGGTATGCAGGGCAAAGCAGTTGGAAACACCGACGAACTTATGGAAATAATACAGTTCGCGCCAGAAGTCATACTGTGTGACCCACGGACATCCGACATCATTTCCCAGAGCGACCGGGATACCATTGGCCAGTGCGGCTTTGGAACATTCGATAATGCCTTCAAATACCATGTTTCCGTTATACTGTTCCACTTCCGAGGCATGGGAAATACTGCGGTCAAATAAGGCATAGGGCAGTGCAGGAGAAAGTGTTGTGGTTAAGAATGCATTCTTTTCTTTGAAAAGCCGTATGATCTCCTCGTCCGGCAGAGCGCCGTGTTCGATCGAATCCACCCCGTTTTCCAGAGCGATTCTGACACCTTCGCTGCTTTCGACATGGGCAGCGACGATATAGCCGAGAGAGTGGGCGTAATCACAGACAGCCTTGATCATTTCCGGCTTCATTTTCATTTCTCCGGGTGTGCCTTTTTCCTTTGCGTCAAGGACACCGCCGGTAATCATCAGTTTGACAAAGCCGGCGTTCTTTTCCTTCAGGTGATCAATATGTCTGAGTGCCTGTTCGTTGTTTTCGGCAATGATGGCTACGGAACCGGCCATATGACCTCCCGGTACGGAGATTCCTTCATTTGAGGCAATGATTCTCGGTCCGGGATATTTTCCTTCTTTGATTTCATCTCTGACGGTTGTGTCCAGGTCTCTTAAACCGCCGACGGTACGTATTGTTGTCTGACCGCTCATCAGGGCAATCCGGGCATAATTCTTCACCATCTGATAGGCAATTTTGGGTGAGATGGGATTACTGAAGATCAGGCGTACGAGTTTTGTATTGTCTCTCTGCTTTTTCTGCGGTTTCCCGTTACCGGCAAGATGGACATGCATATTGATGAGTCCCGGCATGATGTACTGATGATTCAGATCAATGACTTCATAGCCGGCTGTCGAAACATTGTCGTCTGCGATATTGATGATTTTCTTTCCGTCAGTAAAGATGATCTTTCCCTTTACCGGTGTCATGTTTTCCGTTCCGTCAAGGATATATCCGTTCTTAAATGCGTATCTCATGTTTAACACCTTCTGTTTCTGATTTTTATGTTATCATACCGGCCCTGAGGAAGGCAGTAATTCCGGCTGAAATGAAGGCCATTCTGATATAATACAGATGGAAATTAACAGATTCATAAAGAGTATTCATTACGGAAAAAGGAGTCCTGGATATGAAAATCATCAATTGTCAGGTGAATCACCTCAATGATCCGGTCGGTTTCATGATGGATCAGCCGGTTTTTACGTGGGGCTTTTCAGACACGGAAGGTACCTGTCCCAAAGAAAGCAGACTGCAGGTTTTCTGCGGTGATGAATGTATAAAGGATACCGGATGGACAGATCTTGATCCTCTCTGTACACGGATCAGGATGGAACTGAAGCCGCGGACGGAATATCAGTGGAAGGTATCCGTACAGAGTGACACCGGAGTGACAGCAGACAGCGGTATGCATACATTTGAAACGGGGAAACGGGATGAACCGTGGAATGCGGAATGGATCACCTGTGAGAACACGGATGTCAGACATCCTGTATTCTGCCGTTCTTTTTCCGCTTCAAAGCCGGTAAAGAAAGCAAGACTGTATATCAGCGGACTGGGACTGTATGAAGCGTCACTGAACGGAAGGAAGATCGGAAACGAATATCTGACACCTTACTGCAATGCGTATGACAGATGGATTCAGGTACAGACATTTGATATTACGGGATCACTGAAGGGAGAAAATGATCTTGAAGTCATGCTCGGAAACGGGTGGTACAGAGGAAGATTCGGTTTTGATCAGATTGACGAACCGGCATACGGAGATACATGGAAACTGATCGCTGAGATTCATATTGCCTATGAAGACGGCAGTGAGGAAGTCATCGGAACGGATGAAACGTGGCGTGTCAGAAGATCGAAGATTTTCTTCTCCAATATCTATGACGGTGAACAAAGAGATGACACATTGGCTGATCTGCCGGAAGAACCCTGTTTTGTCTGCAGTGAATCAGCTGTTCCTCTAAGGGACAGACTGTCTCCGCCGGTTACCGTTCATGAACGGATCACACCCGAAATTCTGACAACGCCGAAAGGGGAGACCGTACTGGATGTCAAACAGAACATCACGGGAATTTTCAGACTGAAGGTTCATGAGAAAAAAGGAACGAAGATACATCTTCAGTTCGGTGAAATCCTGCAGGATGGCTGTTTCTACAATGACAATCTCCGTTCTGCCAAAGCGGAATATATTTACATCAGTGACGGAGAGGAAAAGGTGATTGAACCGCACTTTACATTCTACGGATACCGTTACGTCAAAGTGGAAGGGATTGAAGATCTGAAGGCAGATGATTTCACGGCGGAAGTTCTTCATACGGATTTCGCTCTTCGGACAAAGATCACAACAGGAAATGATCTGGTCAACAGACTGATTAAAAATACCGAGTGGGGCATGCGTGACAACTATCTGGATGTTCCGACAGACTGTCCGCAGAGAGATGAGAGAATGGGCTGGACAGGTGATGCCCAGGTGTTCTCCAAAACCGCGCTGTATCTCGGTGATGTCTATGCTTTTCTGACAAAGTACATGTATGACATGGCTGAGGAACAGGAAAAGCTTGATGGTCTTGTGCCGCTTGTCGTTCCTTCCTTCGGCATTAACGAAGCTGCCACTGCGTGGAGTGACGCAACTACGATCATTCCCTGGAATATGTATCTCTTCACAGGTGATGATTCGATTCTGCGTGCCCATTATCCGGCAATGTGCGCCTGGGTGGATTGGCTGGAGAGAAAAGACGGTGAAGATCATCAGTGGCGTAAAGCTTTCCACTTCGGAGACTGGCTCGCACTAGACGGACCGCAGGGAAAAGAAGCGGTCAGAGGCGCTACGGAAGAAGGATTCATCGCGGATATTTACTACCGTTACAGCGCGGAAATCTGCGCCGATACGGCTGAAATACTCGGTCTTGAGGATGACAGCAGGAAATATCGGCAGCTGGCAGACAAAATCAAGAACGGTATTCTTGAGGAATACTACACACCTTCAGGCAGATGTGCTGTCATGACACAGACCGGACAGTTACTGAGTTTTGCCCATGGTCTCGGTGATCCCGAAAAAGCCGTAAGGAAACTGAAACAGCTTCTGGATGACAACGAAGGTTTCCTGCAGACAGGCTTTATCGGTACACCTTTGCTGTGCAGAATTCTGGCGGATGCGGGACTGACAGAGGATGCATACAGACTTCTTCTGAATGAAAAGTATCCCGGATGGCTGTATGAAGTGAAGATGGGCGCAACGACAATCTGGGAAAGATGGAACAGTGTTGAAGAAGACGGACATATCTCAGGTACGGGTATGAATTCCCTGAATCATTATTCCTATGGCGCTGTTGTGGAGTGGATTATCTCCGGCTGCGTGGGACTGAAACCCGTTAAGGAAGCTCCCGGCTTCCGTAAAGCAGTTATCAGACCATTGGTAAACAAGGCGCTCAGTCCGATGGATGCGGTCATCAATACCCAGTCCGGCACATATGAGATTCATTGGCAGATCATTGACAACAATCATATCCGTATGTCCTTCACGGTACCGTTCGGCTGTGAGGCGGAAGTATATCTGCCGCTGAAGAACGCCGCTGATACGGAACTGAAGAAATATGTCAGAGACGGTAAACTCATCGTACCGGCAGGTACATATGAGATTGAATATGAAACAGATGAACCGGTTGAGAAGATACTGACGGTTGAAAACACAGTCGGGGAAGTGATGAAGGATGAACACATCGCTGCTTATCTTGCCTCGGTATCCCATCACTTTGCCCAGGTTCCCGACGGCTTTAAGAACATGCCGCTGAGGGTCTGTCTTTCCATGAACTGTGGCATGAATGACGAAGAAATTGAAGTCATTGACAGGAAAATTGCGGAAATACAGACAGCCTGAAAATCATAATTAATACTTGATCTGATGAAAATGCCACCCGGTTCCGGGTGGCTTTCAAATCATATGGGTTCACTTTCGGTGCTGCAGATGTCATTCGCAGTGTCTTTGGAACACTGCCTTTTTTGTTCTTCCACCTCTAAAAGAATTCAATCTTCTTCGGCGGACTCTTCAGACTTGAATTTGGTTATTCTTCAAAGGCTGATCAGATGACATTTCTTATCTCGCTTTTGATAATATTGAAACGTCTGAATTCCGGAATGGCGTTTTCTTCTGCTGCACGCTTGGGCTCATCTGATTTGAGAACATCACATGTAAGCAGTACGCCTGCAGGGTAAACAGGTTTACTCAGTTTTTGTGAACGTATGTCGCTGTACTTTGTACAAAGAGGAATATCATTCTCACGTGAAAGGTAATCCAGCATTGCAGGCAGATAAAATGCTTCAGGATACCATTTCCGCTCATAAAGCCGGCGTATCCTGTCTGATTCCAGTACGTCAATCATGAAGTCATAATCGCCGTGATCCTTGACCTGATGACATATGTTGCTTTTAAAGGTCTCAAAAGAACTGCGGTATTCACATTTGGTGCTGCAGATGTTATCGGCATCTGCCGTTGGAACACTGCTTTTTTTGTTCGGGTGATGTTTGGTCATATTCATCCTTTTACCTGTCCGCTGATCATATCATTATGAGGAAAGAGAGAAATAATTCCCTATACTTCTTTTTGTTCTTCCTCCTGCAGAAGTCCGTCACGGAAATCATTGACGATCTGATTGAATTCATTGATTCGTTTATCGACTTCTTCTTTCGGGAGTTTCTTGTAGTAATTGATGTCACCGTATTTTTCGGCTTCCCGGAAATACCAGCACTTATAATCGACAATCTTCATCATATGCTGAAGATCATCAATCTGTTTCTGCAGACTCTTTTTCTGCTCTTCAAACATGATCAGACGTTCATGAATCGTTTCGTTTCCCTTCAGGTAGAGTTCCATGAATTTCCGGATCTCCTTTATGGGCATGCCGCTGCGCTTGAGAACGGTAATCGTATACAGCGGTTCAAAGTCTTCCGCCGCAAACTGACGTACACCGGAAGGGGATCTCTTTACAAAGGAAAGCAGACCCTCTTTATCGTAGTAACGGAGTGTATATGCGTTGATGCCGGTGCGTTCCGCCACCTCGCCGATGGAATAA
>CACXDM010000120.1 GCA_902766435.1 uncultured Erysipelotrichaceae bacterium
GTCCATGCGCCTGTACCGGGCAGGGGGATGCCGACAAATAATACCAGACCGAGGAATCCGTATTTATCGATCTTCGGTTTGTTTTTTGCTGCCTTGAGTTCAAGCCATTCAGCGACCTTTGATAAATGGTGCTCTGCCATCCAGTGGATCAGTTTTTTGATGCCGAGAAGGATGAAGGGGATCGGAACGATGTTTCCCAGTACACACCAGAAGACACCCTCCCAGATAGGTATATTCAGAAACATGGGGCCGGCCAGGATCAGTCCGCCTCTTTCTTCAATCAATGGAATCATACTGACGAAGAATACCGACAGCTGAGGGGAAAGGAACTGTCCGATTGTGCTTTCCCACCATGCAATAAAAGTATCCATTTTATGCCTCCGTAACGTGAGTTACTCTAACACACGGCAGTTTCTCATGCAACAGAAGAAATGCGGCGTGAGTCAGGGAAGAAGCTTCAGAAGATCCGGAGGAAGTGTGACTTCAGGAAAGTGGGGATCTTTTTTCAGATCCGGATCCGCACAGGACTGCACAGCATTTATGTGAAACCGTTCGGCAGCTTCGAGATTTTCACCTCTGTCATCAATAAACAGACATTCACGCGGAGGTATGCCGCAGGCATCCAGAGCATCCTGAAACATCATCGGACTCGGTTTTGTTGTGCCAAGACGGCAGCTGTACGTAAAATGCTCAAAGTAATGATCGATTCCAAGGGCATACAGATATTTTTCAATATACGGCCATGTATCGCTGATGACAGCCATGCGGTATCCTCTCTGTTTCAGTGTGCGCAGAGTTTCTTCTGTTCCTTCAAGAAGAACCATGTTGTCCGTATTCTCACACAGGTCTTCCGCCAGTATCTCTGCCTGTTGGTGAGTGCAGGGGAAACCGGCATGGTTCAAGAGTTCATAATAGTAGTCCGCAAAGCGGATCTTCTGTTCCGCCGTATCCTTCATATACGGATTCTGTATGAAAGGACTGTATGCGTCAGCAGCGCTTGTCTTCCATTTCTCCGTGCTGAGGGTTTCTTCTGAGATGTCCGGGAACATCTGAAGAAGAAGAGGGTTGTAAAGCCATCCGGGACCGGCCGGCTTCAGAAGTGTCCATCCCAGGTCAAAGAATATCATTCTGATCATAAACGTCTCCTGTTTCTGACATCATACTAGCATCACAGTACAGCTGTATATTCTCTCATACAGCGGTTTTTTAAGAAAAACTGACCGGTATGTCTGCCGGTCAGTTTAAGTGACATCTCTTATTCTGCAGCTTTTTCAGCTTCAGCCTTCTTTCTGCGCTTTTTCCTGATGGCACGAATGATCAGGAAGATAATCAGGGCAATAATGAGAATACCTGCAACGACAACGCCGATAATAATCTTCGGCAGGTTGGTAAAGAGCAGTACGGTATCCAAAGCGGAACTGCCGCGTTCATATACACCCTGGTAAGTGGAGTCTGCTGTCGGAAGAGGTGTTTTCTCTTCGGTTACGGTATAGGCCTTGATATAGGCATTGCCGAAGGCCATCACTTTTCCGGCTTCGGTATTGTTCAGCTTTGCTGCGTCTGACCAGACCATTTCTTTGCCGTCATTGACATAAACCAGTGTTTCACCCGGATTTGAAACAACAGCAGCGTGCTCTTCGTTAATGTTGTCAACAGTCTGAAGCTCAGGTTTGAGTGTCTGCTCGATATTGAGCCAGGAAATCGTTTTTCCGTCCTTTTCGGTTGTAATGCTTTCTACAACGGCAAAGCGGTCACCCTGAGAGAGCGCAACAGGAGACTCAAGTGCCACGGTATGGAATCCGCGGTTGCTGAAGGATGCGGTTGTCTCTGCCAGCAGTTCACCCTCCGTGGGATCAGTGCTGTTCCCGCTCAGACGGTATACTTTGATTTCAGCGTTAACATTGTTTTCCGGTGCATACACGGATACCGCCGCAAGGGTCTCATTTCTTTCACTTGTAAACACATTGGCGTTCAGCGTATCTGCGTTGTCAGTGGGAAGGGAGATCGGATAGAACGAAGTGGGGTTGGAGAAATCATACTGATAAAGATGATCATAATCGAACCCGTCAGCTGCATCATCCGCGTCAACTGCGATGATGTTGAACAGCGAATGATCTTCATAGCTGATCCATGCATAGCCTGTGCCGTGTCCTTCTTCATCGGGGATTCCGTAGTTGAAGTTCATCAGCATAAGCCTGCCTTCCGGTGAAGAGGAGAAGACATTGTACGCGTCAGTAAACTTATCGCCGTAACGTTCAACACTGGTCTGATAATTGCCCCAGCTGTTTTTGATCAGAAATGCACCATTGTTTTTGGGCATGATGCCTTTTCCGCTCTCGAAATTCTCACGCGGATAATCATCGTTCCATCCTACGATGGTAACCATGTGATTCATTGCGATTTCTTCAGAACTGTCAAACTGGCAGAAGTATTCATAGTTCATGTAATCGCTGTTGCCCTTGTCACCCGGCATTGAGGTATCTGCCTGGTAGCTCAGCATCAGGGCACCGTATTTGATCATTGCCTGTTTGACGGAATCCACTGCGCCTTCCCGGAAGCCGTCGTAGATATATTTCTTCTTATCCGTATCGATGTGATAGATGGCCGGTGTATCAAGATAGATGAACTCCTGCACGTGGGCAAGGGCAGGACTTGTTTTATCAAGATCCGGATTTTTCAGACCGTATACATCTTTCTTTCCGCCGGTATTCACGATCGGGAAATACGGCTCCTGAGACTCCGCCAGAGGTCCGGTCCATCCGGTAAAGAGGACCTGGGAAGTGGAACCGAATCCGCCGGCAGCCAGGTTGGCATTTTCTTTCGACGGATCGAGCGGAGCAGTGCCTTCACCTTTCTGGGAACCTTCACTGACCTGTTCCATACTCATATATGCATGGTAGAGTTCACTGAGATCAATCTCAGTTGATACGTTGTTCAGATTCATTTCAAATGCATCAGGATTGATCACACCGCTGTTACCGTGCCGCTTATGCAGAATGTTGCTTTCAAGCGTGGAAATCGAGCCGAATGCCCAGCAGGTGCCGAAGGGGTCCTGATCCTTGACCGGAGTCGTATCACCGATTGTCGGCAGATAATACTGACTGACAGAAGAGATATCAATATCATTACTGCCTTCAGCATCAGTTCCATACGCTTTGTCGATCACCAGGTTGAAGGAGGCAGGGGCTTCCTGATTGCCGTAATTAACAATCTTGTCTTCCTGCATCTTGTAATTGGTAAACCATGTTTTCAGATCATTCCAGTCTTTAGCATCTGCAGTTCCGTCGTTGTTGAAATCCACTGCAATTCCCGCATTTCCGATTGTGCTTTCGGCGTTTGCGGAAATCGTTGCCGCAGCGATAATAACTGCTGCAGCAGCTGTCTTAAACACTTTCATAATACTTGTCATCCTTTACTGATACGAATTATAGCATGCAGGGTATGTTCTTCATAAATTGTGTCCGGGAAACAAAAAAAGATGATTCAGCGAATCACCTTATTCAGTAAGTGGAGCTTAGCGGGATCGAACCGCTGACCCCCTGCTTGCAAAGCAGGTGCTCTCCCAGCTGAGCTAAAACCCCAAGTTCAATGA
>CACXDM010000121.1 GCA_902766435.1 uncultured Erysipelotrichaceae bacterium
CCCAGTCTCCTTACTCAGAAGTCCGGGATCTCTTTTCAGTGAGGATAACAGGACTCGAACCTGCACGCCGAAGCAATAGATCCTAAATCTATCGTGTCTGCCAGTTCCACCATATCCCCAAAGCATGTATATTCTAACAGAATTCAGAGAAAAGAAAAGCTGTCAGTGATTGACAGCTTAACATACATAGTTGAGATAGTAGGGGAACTGCTTTTTCCACCATGGCCAGTCGTGGGCAACGTCCGGTCCCCAGAAATCGACCCATGCCGGAATGTTCTTGTATTCGAACAGTTCCTTCATTCTCGCGGAGTCTTCCTGCATCGGATGTTCCCAGGCGCCTCTGCCGCAGCATAGGATAATCGTACGGTGACGGTACATCTCGACATACGGATGGTCATAGGTCATGCCGTTGATGTAGTCGACAGGGGAGTTCGCATAGACCAGATCATCGAAGTAGTCGCCGAAGAACAGTCTTGCGTTATACGCACCGGAAAGGGCAATGCATCCGGAGAAGATATCCGGTCTTCTTAACAGGAAGTTGAGGGCATGTGTTCCGCCCATCGAACAGCCTGTTGTAAGGATTCCCTCTGCTCTTTTTCCGCCGTTTCCTTCGGCGTTGATCTCGAAGATCCGGGGACAGAGTTCATCGCAGATATAATGGAAATAGGCTTCCTGCTGTTCGATCCGCGCCCGGTTGTCCCAGCTTGTGGATGACCAGGAATTGATATCGTTTGAATCGCAGCAGAACAGCTGCAGTCTGCCGCTGTCGATGAATCCGCCGGCAATATCCACCATTCCTCTGTCTTCAAAATCGAAGAATCTTCCATCCTGGCAGGGGAAGACAAGCATCGGTTTTCCGGCATGGCCGAAAACCTTGAACTCCATGTCTCTGCCGAGGCATTCGGAATATTCTTTGAAGTACTGTATTTTCATAACGGTTAATTTTCCTCTGCTCTTTCGTAAACAAACTTGATGAACGGCAGGATATCGTCCTTGTCCGGGAAGCGGGCGATGAAGAAGTCATTGCCCATGGCTTCACCGAGAAGTTCGGGCATTCTGCCGTGCATGACAACACTCTCACCGTATTTGTTTGTGACTGCGGCGGGGCTGTTCTTGTATCTGATGTGATCTCTCTTGCCGACGTATACACAGTGATAGGGACGTTTTGTTTCATAACGGCCTTCATTATGCATTGCCATATTGGCATAGATCTTAAAGACGTTGATGTCATTCGCAAAGTTCATCATATCCGGGGTATATCCTCCGGGCGGACGCATGTTGACTTCAAGTCCGACGAGATCTCCCTTTTTGCCAAGACCCTTCTTGTCTTCGGAAAGACGGAAGTATTCGGTATGGAAGAAGCGTCCTTTGATGTTGAAGGAATGAATGACGGCTGTGCCCATCTTGTCGAGGTCTTCCGGGATTTCTCTTTCCGACCAGTAGAAACATTCCGCCTTGTCATTGACGATATCCATAATCGGATCGGGGAATGTGTGGCTTGTCTTGAAGATAATCTCGTTGTTCTGATCGGCGATGCCGTCAAAGGAAACGATATATCCGGGAACGAATTCCTCCATGATATACTGCGTACCGAGGTTTTTGCCGTAGAATTCCTTCAGTCCTTCCTCATCCTTGATCTTCCATGTCGCGTTGGCGCCGACACCGTTGTCGGGCTTGACGATGACAGGATAGCCGACTTCCTCGATGAATTTCTTTCCTTCCTCGAGGGTGGTGACCAGATGATATCTCGCAACCGGTACGCCGGCCTTTTCATAATAGGCCTTCATGTTGGATTTCAGCTTGAAGCGGCTGACATCCGCAGTCTTGTCTCCGCTTGTGATATTGAAGTCGGTTCTGAGCCGCGCATCCTGTTCCAGCCAGAATTCATTGTTGGATTCCAGCCAGTCAATCTTTCCGTGCTTGTGCGCGAACCATGCGACAGCGCGGTAGACTTCGTCATAATCCATCAGGGATCTGACCTGATAATATTCGTCTGTTGCGGCTTTGAGCTCTTCGCTTAAATAGTCGTAGGGGTCTTCGCCGATGCAGAGAGATGTTCCGCCGATCTCTTTCCATGCTTTCGGAAATTGATAATAGTTTTTGGGAAATGTCGGTGAAATAAATACAAAGTTCTTACCCATAACATACCTTCCTTTATATGTTCACAAGCATTATACATGATTTTGAAACTCAAATGAAACAAAGCAGGAGTTTCTGAAACCATATTTTCATAGTTTTCATTAATGACACTTATTTCGAGCCGCCGGAATAGGAAATTGTGTTTTTTTTCTTCGTATTCCGGAAAGCAGGCATCTCTCCCATTTCCATTTCCATCATGGTGGAAGCAGGGGTCATACCGAACATATGCATTCTTTCCTCATCGCAGGAAGCGTAGATGAATACGGAATGTCCGTTGTATGTATCTCCGCCGAAACCGGTGCTGTACTGTATGCCGGAAGAGGTGAACTGATCGGGTATATGGAGTATAACGGGATGTTCGGAATTATCCGACCATTCTGCCGTAACTCCGGCAAACAGGTCCACTTCGCTGTATGCGGTAAGACCGGTTACACGGTATGTTTTGACAGTGCGTTCGAGATGAATGCCGGCAGCGGAAGCGGCTGCGTGATCATATGTGCATGAATATGTAACGATATCCCCGTTGGAAAGACCGGAAGAGGGATAGGCGCCGCAGTCAACCGAGCTGATCAGATCCTTTCTGTGACTGTCGGATACGCTGATCTGTCTTATGCCGTAATATTCCGGGTGAAATGTATCGCTGACTCTGCCGTTGCCGTCATATCCGGTGACGGTGATCTGTTCGTTGCTCAAAAGAAAAATCCGCTCACTGCGGGAGGCGGAAAACAACATGAAGGCAATCAAACCGCAGGTGACAACACCTGCAGATATTATGGCCAGGATGACCGCTCCGGGTGTACGGGATTTTCTCGAATTCATCTATATTATTATAACCTTCAGCCGGCAAGAGAGACCAGTAAATCTTTGATATTTCCGCCTGCGAGAAGATCATAGTCAATGACATTCATATTCATTTCCATCGCTCTGTGTCTGAGAGCGGCAGGTGTGCGGGTTGCTGTGACGATTGCGGACTTTGCCATGGCTCCGCCGAAACGGTCACGCAGTACGGCAAGTTCATTGACGGCTTCTGTTTTCACTTCACCGGTCTTGCAGGAGATGAAGAAGGGTGTAATGCCTTTGGAGGCCATGACATCGATCTCGTTGGAAACATCACCTGTCTTCTCCCAGTTGACGATGACACTGGTTCTCACATCATGGAAGACACCTGTATCAAGACATGCCTTATAAACATACAGTTCAAGTACGCTGCCGACATCCCTGAGCCATTTGCGGCACTGCTGATCCCGGAAGACAAAGGAAACCTTGTCTGTCTTAACCGTGAGGTTATGAATCATGCCGAGAGACTGGAATGCTTCAAGGGCATCGATGTTTGCACGGGCGGTGACGCCGTGCTTCTTCATGGCGAAGGGACCTTCCGCCTTCAGGGAGAGATTGTATTTGTCATCCTGCTGGGAAATGTACTGAATATATGTAATGATCTTGACCCAGCTGCGGCGGTACTTCATGAAGACATTGAAGAACGGATCGATCAGATACATGTAGTCCTTCAGAATCTCATTTTCCACTCTGCCGGTATACATCATTCCGCCGGCAATCAGCAGGAAGTCTTCAATTGAATAGTTCAGCGGGTTGGGATAGTAATCCGCAAATGAGGCATTGGTGATATTGAAGAACATATTCTTGCGGCGTGAGTAGGTAAAGACAGGAATGTTCACTTTGGAAAGCAGAAGACCGGATGCGAAGAGCGAGTCGTCTGTTCCGCCTGTGATATCCAGGGCGCAGTCAGGATTATTATTGATGATTTCTTCGAGCCTGGCGAGAACATCATATGCGTCAAACATATCGGCCCTGACGAAATTGACTTCGGTATTGATTCCCTTGCGGGCATAATAGGATGTATACAGTTTCTTCAGTTCCCTGATCTGATCATCCGTATCATTGATCAGAAAGAATACTTTTGACGGCCGGAAGACCTCGGTGGCGAGGACGTTTTCAATCGGCCTTTCATCGAACAATTCAATCAGTGTATTCATATGCGCCTCCGCTGATTACATTGTCTATTTTACTTCCTGTTTATCTGAACGGGCAACAGGAATCCTTTCTTGTCTGAAGGCACAGAACGTAATAGGATTATGAAAGAACAGAGGTTTTCAGATGAAAGAATATCGCTGGCCTTATGCCAATGAACTGAATGAAAAAGAATACAGAAAAACGGATGTTCTTGTCCTTGGCGGCGGAGTTGCCGGATGTTTCGCGGCGATTGCGGCAGCGGAAAGAGGAAAGAATGTCATTCTTGTCGAAAAGGGCTCCGTCATCCACAGCGGCGCAGCCGGAACAGGTTTTGATCACTGGGAAAGTGCCTGCACGAATCCGTGCTCCAAGGTGACACCGGAAGAGATCACAAAGGCATACGTTGACGAACAGGATCATTATTCCAACGGAATTGCCCATTATATCGAATGCCGTGAGGGATATGACCGTCTGGCGGATCTGGAACGCTTCGGCGGAAAAATCAGGGATACGGAAGATGAATTTGCCGGGGCGGAGTTCCGGGATGAGGAAACAAAGCTTCTTTTTGCCTATGACTACGCAAATAAGTTCACACTGCGTGTGTGGGGTTCCACATTCAAGCCGGCATTGCTGAGACAGCTGAAAAAACTGAATGTCACACTGCTGGAGAGAACGGAAGCCACTGCTCTGCTTACTGAAGATACACCGGAAGGCAGAAGAGGAACAGGTGCCGTATGCATGAACGTCCGTACGGGAAAGATCGAAGTGATCAGCGCAAAAACAACCGTGCTGGCCATGTCAAGACCGGCAAGAATCTGGCTCTATAATCCCGATATGACGGGACTGAGTGAGTTCCGTCCGCCGCAGTGCATCGGGTCAGGTCACGCGATGGGCTACCGGGCAGGAGTGGAGTTTACGATGATGGAAAAGTCCGTCCGGGGAGAATTCTCGGCGGCGGGCAGAAGTATCCCACCTTACAGTACGGGAAATAATCATAATACCTGGTATGCGGCGACAATGGTTGACGCAAGGGGCGTGGAGATTCCTTACCTTGACCGTGACGGAAATGAACTGAAGACCGTATCCGAAAGATATTATCCGGCCAAAGGACAGAAGTTCTTTCTTAAGGGCGGTGTGATTGATGAACCGAAGTATGAATACCGGGGACCGGAGACGATGCCGTTTGACGAACTGATGAAGCGGGGATACCGTCTGCCGTTCTACGCGGATCTTTCAAGGATGCCGGAGTCTGAGCGGAAAGCGATCTGGGGTCTGATGGTCGGTGAAGAAGGAAAGACAAAGATTCCGGTATACGGAAATCTTACGGAACGGGGTTTTGACCCGGAGAAGCACATGCTGCAGAGCTATGGGACAGGATGGCAGTCCGCTTCCTTCCTCGATCAGGAAAGACAGCTGTTCGGCGCGCCGGGCGGCATCATTACCGACTGGGATCTGAAGACAAACCTTGACGGCATCTATGCCTGCGGTGATCAGCTGTTTGCGATGGACTGTGCCGGGGCAGCCTGCGCCACAGGATACTATGCCGGCAGAAAAGCAGCTGAAGCTTCGGATACAATTGAGTTCTTTACACCGGATGAGGCATTTGTTGAAAATGAGATCAGACGTCTGTATGCGCCTCTATACGTTGAGGACGGAATGGACTGGCGTGAGCTGAATTCGGCGGTTTCCAAGCTGATGCAGAACTACTGCGGGGGAGTCAAATGCGATGATCTGCTGAAAGAAGGACTGGATCTTCTGAATCATTACCGCAAAACGGCAGTGCCGCAGCTTAGCGCAAAGAACCCGCATGAACTGATGCGTACGCACGAAGTACTGGACATCATGGATGTGGCGGAGATGATTCTCCATGCGTGTCTGATGCGGAAGTCTTCCAGCAAACCGCTTTGTTTTGAACGCAGTGACAGTGATCAGACGGATCCTGCGGAAGACCAGAGATTCATTACGATCCGCACCGTAAACGGGGTTGTGACGGAGGGGAGTATTCCTCTGGATTATTTCAATGATCCCAAAACAGAGTATGAAAAGAGAAACCGGAACTATATTGAGGACAGGAAATGATGGAATTTAAGGCAGAGTTCATACAGTCGTCAAATCATCCGATCCGGTTTGACGAAACAAAGTGCATCGGCTGTCACCGCTGTGCGGAGGCATGCCAGGTGGATGTGATGATCGGATTTGAGAAGGGTAAGCCTCCTGTTGTGATGTATCCGGGAGAGTGCTGGTACTGCGGGGCGTGTGTCATGGAATGTCCGGTGGAAGGAGCGATCCGCTTCCGTCATCCGCTGATGAATCAGACGAAGTTCGTGGAAGTGAAGCAGTAAAGTCAGCCGTTTGACCGTGTCAGTTACCGGCGGTATCATTTTTTAAAGACGAGGGATGAGTATGAGACTAGCGATGGCCCAGATGGCAATGAAAAACAATATGAATGAGAATTACAAAAAGACGCTTTCCTTTATTGAAAAAGCATCCGGAAGTGATCTTCTGTTTTTCCCGATGCTGCAGATGTCACCGTACTTTCCGCAGCTTTCCGGACTGGTGGCCAATGCGGCGCTGAGCCGGGAATCGGATGCCCGGATGAGCGGGATTGCCTATCAGGCCAAAAAGAACAATCTCTATATCTCTCCGAATGTGTATCTTGAGCAGAACGGAAGAAACTACTGTGCTTCATTGTGGTTTGACCGCCGCGGTGAATACGGAAAGACCGCAAAGATGGTTCATGTCTGGGACAGACCGCAGGCATATGAGGCAGAGTATTTCACTCCTTCGGACACCGGTTTTATCGTTCATAAGACTTCCTTCGGCAAGGTCGGCATCGTGATCAGCTCCGACATTCATTTTCCCGAAAGCATCCGTTCCTGTGTATGCCGCGGGGCGCAGCTGATTCTCGTGCCGGCAGTGCATACGGATCAGGACGATACGGAAGCGGATGAATGGGAAATGCGGGTGCAGGCAAAGCAGAACGGTGTGTTTATCGCAGTCTGCGCCAGGGCAGGAAGAGAAGGAAATCTGTTCTTTACCGGCAGATCTGCCGTTTACGGACCTGAGGGGAATATCATACAGAAGGCGGATGCCGGCGAACAGCTGATCACGTGTACGGTTGATCTGAAGGAATGTGAAAAGGCGAGGGAAAAGAATCCCTACCTGAAGGTCAGAAAGCCGGAATTATATGTTATGGATGGTGAAATATGAATATAAATGAAGAATTGATCAGGTTTCTTGACAGGGCGGTTACACCCTTTCATGCGGTGAATGAGATCAGGAAGATCCTGAGTGAACATAAATATACCGAACTGTCGGAAAGTGAAGCGTGGAAGCTGCAGGAGGGCGGAAGATACTTCGTCGTCAGAAACGAGTCAAGCATCATTGCATTCCGTATTCCCCGCCGTGATTTCACCGGTTTTATGATCGGTGCTTCCCACAGTGATTCACCGAATCTGCGGATCAAGAAGAATCCTGAGATTGTTTCTGACGGCTATGTCAGACTCAACGTTGAGGGATATGGCGGAATGCTTTGTGCACCATGGTTTGACAGACCGCTTTCTGCAGCCGGAAGAGTACTGATCCGTCATGAAGACAGAATCATTACAAGACTGATCAATATTGACCGTGATCTTCTGATGATTCCCAGTCTGGCAATCCATATGAACCGGGAAGTCAACAAAGGTCATGAATACAATATCCAGAAGGAAATGCTGCCGGTATTGGGCAGTGATCAGCAGAAGGGGATATTCATGCGGCTTATTGCGGCGGAAGCCGGTGTAAATCCGGAAGATATTCTCGGGCATGATCTGATGCTGTATATCCGGGAAAAAGGAAGAATCTGGGGTGCTGACAATGAGTATGTATCGGCGCCGCATCTGGATGATCTGCAGTGCGGTTTCGGTGATCTGATGGGTTTCCTGCAGGCAGAAACATCGGACAGTGTTCCTGTGTTTGCGGTATTTGACAATGAAGAGATCGGTTCAATGACAAAGCAGGGCGCATTCTCCACGTTCCTTGAAGACTGTCTGAAGCGGATTGCGTCCGTATGCGGAAAGGATACCGAAGGTTATCAGATGGCAAGGGCAAATTCTTTCATGATTTCCGCCGACAACGCCCATGCAGTGCATCCTGCATATCCGGAGAAAGCTGATCCGGTCAACCGGCCGAAGATCAACGGCGGTATTGTCCTGAAGTACAGCGTGAAGTATACGACTGACGGAATCGGGACTGCGTTGTTCCGTGAGGTCTGTGAGCGGGCGGGAGTTCCCGTTCAGAACTTCACCAACCGTTCCGATATGATGGGCGGAGGAACGCTCGGGAATATTTCAAACTCTCATGTATCGGTATATTCGGTGGATATCGGTCTGCCCCAGCTGGCCATGCATTCACCGTATGAAACTGCCGGAACACGGGATACGGAATATCTTGCAGAGGCGATGAAGGAGTTCTATTCCTGTTCTCTTGGGGATCTTGGGAAAGGAAACTTTGCTTTGCAGACATATGCCGGTTGATTCCGGCATTTTATTTTCCACGTTCGTGAAAACAAAAAATCATAGATGTAAATATTTTCATAAAAAGAAACTATTTTCAACAGACAAAGAAAAGAGTAGAATAACTCCATGGCAGGAGGAAAACCGCATTTTCCATGGTGGAACAGGGTATTTCCGGTGCTGAGATCAGCCTGCTGAGTAATTCCGCTGATTGAAAACGGAAAGAGCCGTGGGCCGGGACACCGGTTCACCT
The DNA here is from genome assembly GCA_902766435.1 of uncultured Erysipelotrichaceae bacterium. GTDB lineage: Bacteria > Bacillota_I > Bacilli_A > Erysipelotrichales > Erysipelotrichaceae > Bulleidia. Next base: position 8,857 of record CACXDM010000121.1, read on the forward strand.
TCAAAAGTGAATGGTACAGGAGGAAAAAAGTATGAGTGAGTACGTAAAGCGCGTTATCGAAGAAACAAAGAAGAAGAACGCCGGCGAGCCGGAATTTCTGCAGACAGTTGAAGAAGTTCTGACATCCATCGAACCGGTTGTTGAGAAGCATCCGGAGTATGAGCAGGCAGCTCTTCTCGAAAGAATCGTTGAACCGGAAAGAGTCATTGAGTTCCGCGTTGCCTGGATTGATGATGAAGGCAAGGCAAAAGTCAACAGAGGCTACCGTGTACAGTTCAACGGAGCGATCGGCCCGTACAAAGGCGGTCTGCGTTTCCATCCGTCCGTCAACCTTGGTATCCTGAAGTTCCTCGGCTTTGAACAGATTTTCAAGAACAGCCTGACAACACTGCCGATCGGCGGCGGCAAGGGCGGTTCCGATTTTGACCCTCACGGAAAGTCCGATGCGGAAATCATGCGTTTCTGCCAGGCGTTCATGACTGAACTGCAGAGACACATCGGTCCGAGTACTGACGTTCCTGCCGGAGACATCGGTGTCGGCGGCAGAGAGATCGGCTATCTCTTCGGACAGTACAGAAGAGTGCGTGACGCATATGACAACGGTGTTCTGACAGGTAAGGGTCTGACATACGGCGGCTCTTTGATCCGTCCGGAAGCTACAGGCTTCGGCGTTATCTATTATGCACAGCAGGTTCTCGCTCATGAGAATGACGATATCAAGGGCAAGACAGTAGCGGTATCCGGTTACGGAAACGTTGCCTGGGGTGTCGCAAAGAAGGTTGCGGAGCTCGGCGGAAAGGTCGTTACGATTTCCGGTCATAACGGATATGTCTATGATCCCGAAGGAATCACAACGGATGAAAAGCTGAACTACATGCTTGAAATGCGTTCTTCCAGACAGGCAAACATCAAGATGTATGCCGAGAAGTTCGGCTGTGAATACCATGAGGGTGAAAAGCCCTGGGGTGTCAAGGCTGATCTGTATATTCCGTGCGCGACACAGAATGAAATCGGCATGGAAGAAGCCAAGAAGATCGTTGCGAACGGCGCGAAGTATTACTTCGAAGGCGCAAACATGCCTGCCACAAACGAAGCGATCGCTTATCTGCAGAGCAGCGGCGTAATCGTCGGACCGGCCAAGGCAGTCAATGCGGGCGGTGTTGCGGTTTCTGCACTCGAAATGAGCCAGAACTCACTGCGTTACGGCTGGACAGCTGAAGAAGTTGACGAGAAGCTCAAGGGCATCATGAAGTCCATTCATGACAACTCTGCAGCAGCTGCAGCTGAATACGGTCTGGGATATGACCTGGTCAAGGGCGCAAATATTGCCGGCTTCCTGAAGGTTGCCGAAGCAATGATGGCTCAGGGTCTGTTCTGATTCTGAAAGACTGACAACGGAGATGAACGTCTCCGTTTTTCTTTTGACCTGTGAAAAAAAAGAACCTTTACAGGTTCTCAGGGTCATAGCACATATTGATCAGAAGACCTTCATGGCCTTCACAGAAGACAATGTCCTCTCTGTCAAGACGCATTGTTTTTTTCTCTGCTGTTTCCTTACCGGAAAGAATCCGGTCAATCAGTACTGCTTCATCCAGCAGATACTGCCGGTTCAGCTGTACGGGTGACTGATTCCGGTGACCGGGATAGATTCTCAGATCTGAAGTATTCTCTGTCAGATCAATCAGATTCTGCAGGTTTGTCCGGAATTCGTGCAGGGGAAGGGAGTGTTTCAGCTGCATCCAGAAGTGACCCGAGCCTACGGAGTCACCGCTGAAGAGATACCCGTTTTCCCTGTCGAAGAATACAGCGGATCCCGGTGTATGACCTGCGCAGAATACCGTTTCGAGTTTCCTGTCTCCGAGATCAAAGATCTGTCCTTCCTTAAGAGGAAGAAAGTGGTGCTCTTCTTTGGCGGATGTGCGGTAAAGCGGAATATCCTCCTCTCTCATCCATACGGGAATACCGGCTTCAAAGAATTGATGAAGCCCCTTTCCCGCGTGATCGCGGTGACCGTGGGTGAGGAGTACTTCAAGCGGAAGGTCCGTTATGTTTCTGACACTTTCATACAGATTCTCCGCTGTTTCCAAAGCGTCAATCACAACTGCCTTATCTTCTCCGATATAAAGATAACTGTCCACGTAGGGACCGAGGATGTTTGCTTCATTGAACTGAAATATACGGGAACTGATCTTCCCGGCCGTACATTTTATCATGGCTGTCTCCTTCAGAATGTCAGCCGCATCTGATACCATACCTCTCCGCCATGGACAGACTGACTGATCCCTTCATTCACAAAACCGAACCGTTCATAATAATGGATCTTCTCTTTCAGACATGTCAGAACCAGACCCTTTCTTCCCTGCGCACTTGCGTCACGGATCATTGTCCGGATCAGTATTCCGGCATAACCTCTGCGGCGGTAAGAAGGAAGGGTATCCACACCGAAGATCATCTGCCAGGTTCCGTTTGTCTGATGCATAGATGCTTTTTCATACATTTCGTCGGTCAGGTCTTTTTCCTTCGTGACCATTCCGTTTACCATCGAAACAAGTCTGCCGTCTTCAAACATCAGCAGGAAATGATTCGGGAAATAACGCAGACGCTTCCGGAAGCTCTCTTCTGAACATGCCTGTCCGGGCGGGAAGCAGATTCTTTCAAGTTCCGTAATCTCAGGAAGATCACTCATTTTTGCGGTCCGGATAATCATATTCAGTATTATACACGGATTCTTTTTTCTGATTTGCGCAAAAACCGTGAATCCATATAATAGCAGTATATGGAATGGGGTGAATGATGAAGGACGGCAATTTTACCGAAGGAAAGATTCTCGGACCGCTTCTCAGGTTTGCCGTACCGGTGATTCTGGCAATGTTTCTGCAGTCGCTGTACGGCGCGGCTGATCTGCTTGTGGTGGGAAGATACGCGTTAAGCGAGGATGTTTCGGCAGTATCCACAGGTGCTCAGATCATGCAGACGGTGACTTCGGTCATTGCGGGTCTTGCGATGGGGACGACGATCCTTCTCGGTCAGAAGATCGGGGAAGGTAAAGCGGATGAAGCGGGAAAGACAGTCGGGGCAAGCATTGCTTTTTTTGCGGCTGCGGCTGTTGTTCTTTCGGCTGTCATGGTCATGAATACTTCTTTTCTTGCCCGTCTGATGAACGCGCCGCAGGAGGCTTTTTCCCGTACATGTGATTATCTGCGGATCTGTTCGGCCGGACTGATCTTTATCATTGCCTATAATCTGTTCGGTTCCCTGTTCAGAGGGATAGGTAATTCCCGTATCCCGCTGGCAGCGGTGGCTGTCGCGGCAGTGTTTAATATCCTGGGTGATCTGCTGCTGGTGAAAGGTTTCGGCATGGGTGCCTCCGGCGCTGCTTTGGCAACGATTGTCTCACAGGGACTGAGTGTTCTGATTTCCATGCTGATTATCCGGCGGATTCCTCTGCCGTTTACATTTAATCGTAAGGATATCCGTTTTGAACGTTCAATCATCGGCCGGGTGCTGAACTTTGGTGTTCCGATTGCCCTGATGGATTTTCTTGTCGGGATCAGTTTCCTGATTATTCTGGCAATTGTAAACAATGTCGGACTGAGCGCGAGCGCCGGTGTCGGTGTGGCGGAGAAGGTGTGCGGGTTTATCATGCTGATTCCGTCTGCCTTCGGTCAGTCAATGGCTTCTGTTGTATCGCAGAACTACGGCGCCGGGAAGATGGACCGGGCATACAGGGCACTCTTCTGCGGCATTGCGGTTTCCTTTGTCTTCGGTGCCATAATGGGATGGCTGTCGTTTTTCCATGGTGATCTTCTGTGCGGTATTTTCTCAAAGGAACCGGAAGTCATTGCCAGAGGCTGGGAGTATCTGAAGGCTTATGCCATCGACTGTCTGCTGACACCGTTCTTCTTCTGCTGTACCGGTTTTTTCAACGGCTGCGGACATACGAAGTTCGTTATGCTGCAGGGGATGATCGGCGCGTTCTGTGTCAGGGTTCCCGTATCGTGGATGATGGCGAAAATACAGCCGGTATCCCTTTTCCGGATCGGACTGGCTACACCGGCATCTTCGTTTGTGCAGACTGTTCTCTGCATTGCGTTTCTGCTGTATACATCCCGGAAGATGAAAAGCACGGAACGGACAAAAGGAGTTCTGTAAAGGTATAATAGTGCGGTAAAAGTGAGGATATATGATTGACAGAAGACTGACAAGGCTGATCGGTGAGAGCAGGAAATATATCATACTGAATGTATTGATGCAGTGGATTTCACTGTGCGCAAATATTGTGATGATGTACGGATTATCGGTATTTCTGTCCGCGCTGTTTCAGGGGATTTATCATGCTTCATTTCTGATTCTGTTTCTGATGACTGCGCTCGGGGCGCTGTTTATCCGTTATCTCTGTACAAGAGGAAGCAGATATATGAGTTACCGTTCTTCGGCGACGGTGAAATCCGTACTGCGGGAAAAGATTTTCCGCAAGCTGCTGAAGCTCGGTCCGGCATATCAGGAAATGGCAAATACGGCGGAACTGATACAGACGGCAGTGGAGGGCGTGGATCAGCTGGAAACGTATTTCGGTATGTATCTGCCGCAGTTTTTCTATGCGATGCTGGCCCCGCTGACGTTATTTGCGGTTCTGGCGTTTGTGGATCTTACGGCGGCTTTTGTTCTGCTGATTATGGTGCCGGCAATCCCGATGGCAATTGTGATTGTTCAGAAGCGGGCAAAGAAGCTGCTGAACAGGTACTGGGATAAATATACAAACCTCGGAGATTCGTTTCTGGAGAATCTGCAGGGACTGACAACCCTGAAGATCTATCAGACTGACGGAATCCGGAATGAGATGATGAACGAAGATGCTGAAAAGTTCCGTAAGGCAACGATGAATGTGCTGAAGATGCAGCTGAATTCCGTAACGATTATGGATGTCATGGCATACGGCGGCGCAGCTCTTGGCATCATTGTGGCTGTTCTTCATCTGAATGCCGGAACAATCACGCTTTCCGGATGTCTCTTTGTCATCCTGATTTCGGCGGACTTCTTTCTGCCGATGCGTACTTTGGGAAGTTACTTCCATACGGCAATGAACGGTATGGCTGCCAGTGACCGCATCTTCCGCTTTCTTGAAACAGAAGAGGAACAGACCGAAGTATTCCGGGAAACGGAAGGATGTGAATTCCGGGCGGAACATCTGTCATTCTCCTATGACGGAAACAGAAAGGTACCCGATGATGTTTCATTTTCTGTTGGCAGAAAAGGACTGACGGGCATATGCGGGAAAAGCGGCTCCGGCAAGTCCACACTTGCCAAGCTGCTCTGCGGCAGACTGAAAGGGTATGAAGGGAGTCTGAAATTCGGTTCGCATGAGATCCGTGAGATTGATGAAGGACTTCTTTCACAGATGATTACCTATGTTCCTTCCGCCCCGTATTTCTTCAAGGGGACGGTAAGGGAAAACCTGCTGATGGCTGATCCGAAGGCGGATGATGAAATGCTTTGGGATGCTCTGCGTCTGTGCGGACTGGATGATTTTCTGCGTGAGAGGGAAGGACTGGATACGGTGCTTCTTTCCGGGGCGGCGAATCTTTCCGGCGGTCAGGCTCAGCGTCTGGCTTCCGCAAGAGCGCTTCTGCATCATTCTCCCGTCATGATCTTTGATGAGGTGACTTCGAATATCGACGCGGAAAGTGAAGAGATCATCCTGAAGACTATACGGATGCTGGCGGCGGATCATTCCGTGATTATGATCTCCCACCGTCTTTCCTGTCTGAAGGAGGCGGATGTGATCTTCGTCATGGATCAGGGAAAGATTGCCGAAAGAGGATCCTTCTCCAGACTGAAGGAAAACGGCGGTCTGTTTGCGGAAATGGAGAGTTACCAGCGTGAGCTGGAGGAATACGGAAAGGCAGGTGAGGTATATGTCAAGGAAGCCTGCTGAGATCATGCGCCGTCTGCTTGTTCTGGTGAAGCCGTTAAGCGGAATTATGACTTCTGCTGTGGTTCTCGGTGTACTTGGTCAGCTTTCCGCCGTGATGATTACCGTCAATGCGGGATGGGCAGTCCTTCATGCCCTCGGGATGAAGGCACCGTTCAGTTTCACATTCCTATTGATCATGATGGTTGTGCTGGCTGCCTTAAGAGGTCTGTTCCGCTATGGCGAGCAGACTTGCAATCATTACATTGCCTTCCGTCTTCTGGCAATCATCCGTGATCATGTGTTCAAGGCGCTGCGCCGCCTTACCCCGGCTAAGCTTGAGGGAAAGGACAAAGGAGATCTGATCTCCGTGATTACATCTGATGTTGAACTGCTGGAAGTATTCTATGCCCATACAATATCTCCTGTATGTATCGCGGCAGTCTGTCTTGTCTGCCTGGCTGTTCTGATCGGGGCAGTGAATCTCAAGCTGATGATTCTTGCCATAGCCTGCTGGCTTGCGGTTGGCATTGCGATGCCTTTGATTACTTCCGCAAGAAGCGGTGATACGGGAATGCGGATCCGTTCACTTTCCGGTGAACTGAGTACGAATGTGCTGGATTACATGCGCGGCATCAGTGAAGTCATTCAGTATCAGGCCGGAGAAGAAAAGATCAGGCTGATGAATGAAATGACGGACAGTTTTCTTGAAGCGAAGAAGGATGAAACGGATCTTGCCGGCAGAAACAGCGCCGATACGGGTGCGCTGATCTATGCGGCGGATATCATGATGGCGGCTGCGGCATATGCGTTATGCATGCGGGGAGAGATCGGTTTCGCTCAGGCGCTGACAGCCGTACTGACCATGATGAGTTCATTCGGTCCCTTTGCGGCCCTGGCGTCTCTTGGCAGTACGCTGCAGAATACGCTGGCTGCAGGAAACCGGGTACTGGATATTCTGGATGAAAAACCTTTGACAGAGGATATCTTGGGGAAGGAAAAGACGGTATTTGAATCGGCTGCCATGAAGGATGTCACATTTGCCTATGAAGCGGAAAATGTCCTTGATCACTTCAGTATGGAAATACCGAAAGGGAAGATCACCGGCATCTCCGGCCGCTCGGGAACAGGCAAATCCACAATACTGAAGCTGCTGATGCGCTTCTGGAAGGTGAATGACGGGAACGTTGAGATCTCGGACAGAAATATCGAAACGGTCAATACATCGGATCTGCGTGACATGGAAGGCTACATGACACAGGAGACAGTCATGTTTCATGATACGGTCAGGAATAATCTGAAGATAGCCTCGCCGTCAGCGACGGATGAGGAGCTGAAGGAAGCGTGCCGGAAGGCGTCTGTTCATGAAGTGATCGAATCCCTGCCGCAGGGATATGACACTCTCATCGGTGAACTCGGCAGCACACTGTCCTCCGGTGAAAAGCAGAGAATCGGTCTTGCCAGGGTATTCCTGCATCAGAGTGAACTGATGCTGCTGGATGAGCCGACAAGCAGTCTTGACGTACTGAACGAAGGAATCATACTCAAGTCACTGAAGGAGGAAAGTGAAGGAAGAACAGTTGTTCTGATCTCACACAGGGATTCGGCGCTCAGGATCAGTGATAAAGTGATCCGCATGGAGGAACAATGAAGCAGTTAATTCCCTTATATCTTCTGATGGCGGGAATTCTGACATTCGTCATGTTCGGGATCGATAAGTATAAGGCGAAAAAAGCAAAATGGCGTATACCGGAAAGTTCATTGATCCTGTCCTGTATGATCGGCGGGGCATTCGGCGGCTTTCTCGGCATGCATCTGTTTCATCACAAGACAAGACATATGAAATTCCGGATCATGGTTCCGCTTTCCGTACTGTTATGGTGTACGGTATTGATTCTGATCTTTGCGGATATCATCTGAAGAAGGATATCCGCAAACAGGAGGAAGGCTATGCGTAAGATTTTCGGCAGCAGAGAATTTATCGGTAAACTGATTGCGATTGCGCTCCCTCTCGGACTGCAGTCGGTTGTCAATATGGTCGTCAATCTGATCGATACGGTCATGGTGGGAAGGCTTGGTGATATTGCCCTTTCTTCGGTGAACATTTCCAGTCAGTTTCCGTATCTGTATATGACGGTATGCATGGGTGTCGGCAATGCCGGACTCATCATTGCGGCTCAGGCATGGGGAAACAAAAGGCCGGATAAGGTCAGGGCAGTCACTGCATTCTGTCTGCGGATCTGTTTTGTGGTGAATGTTGTTTTCTTCCTGCTGTCTTTCTTCCTGCCGGAACAGATTATTTCGATTTATACGGATAATCCGAAGATCATTGCGGAAGGTCAGCATTATCTGAAGATCCTTTCCGTATGCAGTCTGTTTCAGTCGATCCCTCTTGTTCTGGTGATTCTTCTGCGGAGTGCAGGCATCAACCGCCTCGGCTTTGTCTCTTCCACGATTGCCTGTATCGCCAATGTATTCTTCAACTGGATGTTTATCTTCGGAAATCTCGGTGCTCCAGCTCTGGGCGTAAGAGGGGCGGCTGTCGGAACTGTTATTGCCCGCTCGATTGAAGCGGTTATTGTCATCGTTTATACCCTGCGTGACAAAAAACTCGGTTTCCGTCTGCCGGATCTGAAGGAACGGCTTGACTCCCTGATGCGTAGTGATTACATCAAGGTCGGAACACCAAGCATCATTTCCGAGGTGACGGGTAATCTCAATGTCAGCGCAGCTGCGATGATTACCGGACGGGTATCTGAATACTATATTGCGGCCAACAGCATCGTTCACAATATCTGGACGATTTCATCTTTGTTCATGTTCGGTGTCGCCATGGGTGCCAATGTCATGATCGGTCATGAGATCGGCGCGAGAAATATGGATAATGCCGAGGAATATGCCGGTTACTTTATCCGTATCGCTGCTGCGATCGGTTTATTCGCGGCGATCCTGACACAGATCATTGCGCCTGTCATCACCGGTTTCTTCAATGTCAGTGATCAGGCAGTGGCTACAGCGCAGGAACTGACAAAAGCCGCCGGAATTGCCGTCTTCTTCTTATCTATGCAGATGATTCTGACAAAGGGTGTTCTGCGGGGAGGAGGACAGGCGGCAGCTGTTACGAAAGTGGACCTGCTGTCCTGCTGGCTGGTTAATATTCCTGCCGGCTTCATTGTCGCTCTTGTTCTGCATTTGAGTCCGTTCTGGATCTATCTCAGTCTGCGTATTGATTATCTGATTAAAACAGTCTGGGGACTGAAGAAGATCGGAAGTCATGACTGGATCATCCGTATGAATGTGGATTAGTATATTTCGGAGGAATTGAACATGCCTTTGACGTTAATCAGAGCAGATGTCACGGAAGTGGAGGCATCTGCCGTTGTATGTCCTGCCAATCCGAACCCCGTATGCGGCGGGGGAACGGAAGCCGCAATTTACCGGAAAGCCGGGATGAATAAACTTCTTGCCGCAAGAGAGAGGATCGGAAAAATCCCTGCCGGATCCCTCAGGGTGGCTCCCGGGTTTGGTCTTAAGGCAAAGTATGTGTTTTTCACTGTCGGTCCTGTCTGGCAGGATGGCAGACATCAGGAAGCGGCGATACTGAAAAGCTGTTATCTTTCCTGTCTGCAGGAAGCAGTCAGACTGCGCTGTCAAAGCATTGTCTTTCCTCTGCTCGCATCCGGGATTAACGGTTTTCCCAAAGACCTGGCGCTGCTGACGGCAAGACAGACAATCTCTTCTTTTCTGGAGGATAATGAGCTGAATGTCATTCTGGCTGTCTATGACAAAGAGGCATTCCGGATCAGTTCTGAAATCGAGAAGGATATTACATCCTATATCGATGATCATTATGTATTGAGTCATCTCGAACCAGGAGAAGAGCGAAGACGCAGATATTACAATGAGAAAAGAGCATCAGAACAGAGCAATCTGATTTCGGGCTCCGTCTTTGATGAAGAAGATGTTCCGATGCCTCTGCCATCCTATTCCATCAAAAAGCCGGAAGCCGTATCTGCTCCATCGGATAATGCGCCCATTCCTTCCGAACTGTTCAGAACAAGAGGTGAGACATTTGCGGATATGCTGTTCAGGATGATTGATGAAAGAGATCTGAAAGACAGTGAAGTATACAAGAAGGCGAACATTGACAGAAAACTGTTTTCAAAGATCCGCTCCAATCCGGATTATCATCCCAAGAAGAATACCGTCATTGCATTCTGCCTTTCTCTGCACCTGGATATTGGAGATGCCCGGGAGCTGCTGCGCAGTGCCGGTTATGCGTTTTCACCTGCTAATATTTCCGATATCATCATTGAATACTGTATGGAAAAGGGGATCTATGATGTCTGGGAAGTGAATGATATTCTCTTCCGTTATGATCTGCCTGTTCTTGGCGGATAAATGTCGCTTTTACGGCGACCTTTTCTTTTTGTTTCGGGGATATTCTTTGTGTGTAAAAAGAAGAAGGAGGAAACAGAAATGAAAAAGAACTTAACGGAAATCGTATTTATTCTCGACAGAAGCGGATCAATGGGCGGACTGGAATCCGATACAATCGGCGGTTACAACTCATTCCTTGAAAAGCAGAAAAAGGAAGAAGGAGACGCATATGTTTCCACTGTATTGTTTGACCATTTAACGGAAGTCATCCATGACAGAGTCAATATCAAGGATGTAAAGCCCATCACAAACAGAGAGTATTATGTCAGAGGTTCGACAGCTCTGCTGGATGCGGTAGGGGGCGCTGTCCGTCATATCGGCAATATTCACAAATATGCAAGAGAAGAGGATGTCCCGGAAAAGACGGTGTTTGTCATCATCACAGATGGTATGGAAAATGCGTCAAAACATTATTCTTATGATGAAGTGAAGAAGCTGATTGAAAGACAGAAGGAAAAGTACGGTTGGGAATTCCTGTTCCTCGGAGCGAATATTGATGCCGCAAAAGAGGCTTCAAGGTTCGGTATCGGAGCAGACAGGTCAGTCAGATACCATAATGATTCAGAAGGAGTAGCGCTGAATTACGAAACAGTGTCTGATGCTGTTGCCGGAATCAGAGCATCCCGTCCGATGGCAGGCTGGCAGAAGAGAATTGAGGATGACTACAAATCCCGCAAATAATAATGATTGTGATCTGCGTCAGCTTACGGGGATCCCGGAATTGTAAACAAAGGAAATGATGCTAAAATGAAAAAGAAGGATCACCGATGACGGTTGTCCAACATTAGTTAACGAAAACGATCGCTAATCTTCGCGGGACCTGCGGTCGTTTTTCGTTTCCCTGATTGAAGCAATCTGTATTCCGAAGGCAATACATGTGATTGCCAGAGAAATGATACTGATCAACAGTTCAACGCTCATATGCATACCTCCTTCCTGAATTGAAACAGGAGAAAGATGCAGTATCCTCTCCTGATGATGAATCAGAATAAGGACGACCGCCACCGTTATGGTGATCCTGTGCAGGTAACCCTGCATAGATTCTATTGTCAGAAAAAACAAGATTCCTCAAAATTCGCGCCAACTTACAGGAGACGGGGAATTGTAAACAAAGGGAATGATGCTAAAATGAATAAGAAGGATCACCG
>CACXDM010000122.1 GCA_902766435.1 uncultured Erysipelotrichaceae bacterium
AAGGATTGACCCGATTGTCGTAAAGACAACAATATTTGAAGCAAATTCAACATCACTGTGATACTGCTCTGCCAGTACAGCTGTTGTCGTGCCTGCCGGCATGGCTGCGAGCAGTACAGAAAGCCCGATAATGAAACTGTCAATATGAAGCGGAAGACAGAATGCCAGAATGACTGCCGGAATCAGAATCAGACGAAGCAGCGCAAACCGCAGGGTATCCCGGGTAATCATGTTTCTGACTCCGGTCTCTGCCATTACCATACCGAGAAAGATCATGATCAATGGTGTTGAACATCTTCCGAGTGAATTCAGTGTACGGACCACAGCTTCGGGAAGCGTGATCCCCGTCAGCATGATCACCAGTCCCACGGCTACGGCAATAATGCAGGGATGAGTGATAATCTTCCTGATTTTGCTTTTACTGTCGGAGTGAACTTCGAAGTATGTAATGCCGGCTGTCCACATGACAATACGCAGGGGAATCAGATAGATCTGACCATACATCAGTCCCATTTCCCCATAGACGCTTTCAGCCACCGCGTTGCCGGGAAAGCCGGCATTGGAACAGACAGTCGCAAACTGAAGGACAGGTTTTTTGGCAGACGGTGTATTACGGTAAAGCACTCTGGCAAGAAACGCGCAGAATATCTGAATCATGACCGATACCGCAAACACAGTCACAAAATCCTTCAGGACACTTGAATCAGGCCGTGAAAGAAACGAATTGACAATACTGCAGGGAAGCAGAACATTAATGCCGGCTTCGGAAAAGACCGGACGGTCTTCCGGTTTGAGAACACCGGTTCTGGACAGGAGTACTCCGGCTGCCATTTCGGCAAACATCATAAACTGCAGAATGAATAATTCTCCAAGATTCATTTACTTACCCTCAGTTTAAAACAGGGACGCCCGTGAGATCACCGGAGTCCCTTTTCATAAAACAAAGACCAAAAGATCTTTCTCAGTCAATCAGCGCCTTGTCGATAATCTGGAAGTTTGCCCGGTGAAGATAGAGTGCTTTTCCGTCCACCATGAGCTTGGTGAATTTCGGCAGATCATCAGGAATCGACCAGGTGACTTTCTTGCCGGTGAAGGCATAGATCGGATAACCTGTCTGAGATTTGACGATGACGACCATCTGTTTGCCGAATTTGTTTTTGACATAGTTTGTGAGACCGGATACAGCCGGGCTGTCAAGAATGGACGAACTCTCTGATTCGACAACGTCGATACGGAAGTCGACATCGGGCACCAGACCGTCTTCATAGAAGATCATCGTATCGCCGCATGTCAGCATCTCATGTCCGTCGATCGTCAGTGTCAGAACGGAACTGAGCGTATTGACATAACCGATGGAATCACGGTCATTGTCATAGGTTGCCTGCCGTACAACATTGCCGGAAATATCAATCCGGGATCCGTGGGTGGACAGTACCTTTGAACCGTAGTTGTCAAACGTATCAATCGTATATGTGTTGCCGAAGATATGTCCGTTGAAGTCATTGACTTTCTGCTGGATGGCTCCGCATCCGCAGAGCGCTGCCGTTAAGAACAGCACTGTAATGTATCTGATTGCTTTTCTCATATTTCTTTTCTCCGCAGACATTATAAAACTTTCCTGCCGGCAGGAAAAGAACCGCACGGTTTCCCGTACGGTTTCTGTGAATCAGCTGATGTTTTTGGTGGCCACAACGGAAACACCTGTCCCCGCCACGTTTTCTATGATGATATCTCCGATCTTTACCGGCGCGCTGACGGAAACATTGTTGATGGCTTCCATACATGCCTCAATCCTGTCCTTCGGTATATTGCCTGCTGTCTTGACCGATACTCTCTGCTTCTCACCACCGGTAACCGTGACGGTTGAAGTGACGGTCCGCTCGGGATGCAGGACTTCCGTTCTGGCGTATTTGTCTCCTACGGCGCAGGTATTTCCGCTGACGGAAAGAATTTCATCTCCTTCGAGTTCCACGGTAATTGAGCAGCCCATGGGACAGCCGATACATGTCAGTTCCTTACGTTCCATATTATTCCGCCTCGATTCTGATCGTCACTGTTTTCAGATCATCGTATTCCAGCAGTTTTTTCTTCTGCAGGATGACCTGTTCCATTTCTCCCGGAGAGAGAATCCGTTTCTTCATATGCATGACACGCTCATCGTTGAAGTATACGGAGACATATGCGTCACGGAAAACCGCACCGACCCGGAAGCATACCTTGAGAAGGTCTTCCATGGTCCCGGGATCAACGGTGAAGGGGACGGTATACCGTACGCCGCTTTCCGCTTTCAGCACAACGGGTTCACTGCTTTGCTTTTCGGCAGTACTGTTTTGAACGAACTCTGCGGCGCTTCTGCCTGCCTTGGCGGCTTCTTCGGAGACAAAGTCAACCAGATCATGGACATGCAGGACATTTCCGCAGGCGAAGATACCGGGAATATTCGTTTCCAGGCGGTCCGTTACGACCGGTCCGTTTGTGATGCGGCTGAGTTCAATGCCGGCATTGACGGAAAGTTCGTTTTCCGGGATCAGACCGCAGGAGAGAAGAAGTGTGTCACATGTGTAACGTTCCTCTGTACCGGGCACCGGTTTTCTGTTTTCATCAACCTCCGCAATCGTCACTGCCGTTACCCGGTCTTTTCCTTCGATATCGACAACGGTATGGGAAAGCTTCAGGGGAATATTGAAGTCATCAAGACACTGAACGATATTCCGCTTGAGACCGCCGGAATAGGGCATCAGTTCGGCGACGACTTTTACATCCGCTCCTTCAAGTGTCATTCTTCTTGCCATGATCAGTCCGATGTCTCCGGATCCGAGGATGACAACTTCCTTACCGGGCATATAACCTTCGATGTTGACAAGCCGCTGGGCCGTACCGGCGGAGAAGATTCCTGCCGGACGGAAACCGGGGATGTTCAGTGCACCGCGGGGACGCTCACGGCATCCCATCGCCAGGATGACAGCGCCGGCCTGAATCTGAATGATTCCTTCATCACGGTTCATCGCCGTAACGATACGGTCCTTTGAAATATTCAGTACCATCGTATTCAGACGGTATGCAATGTTTTCTTTCTGTACGCGTTCGATAAAGCGCCAGGCGTATTCCGGTCCGGTCAGTTCCTCTTTGAAGGTATGAAGGCCGAAGCCGTTATGAATGCATTGGTTCAGAATCCCGCCGAGTTCGGCGTCACGCTCAAGAATCAGTATGTTTTCGACTCCCGCTTTGCGGGCGGAAAGGGCTGCCGCAAGACCTGCCGGTCCGCCGCCGATGATGACAATTTCATAATTGATCATGCCTCACCTCCCTGAACATTCTTTGTCCGTCCGAAAACAATTACACCGTCTTTGCCGCCTTTGGTGATCTCTTCATAGGGAATATCGAGTTCACGGTGGAGGATCTCCATGACTTTGGGTGAACAGAAACCGGCCTGGCATCTTCCCATGCCTGCTCTGACACGCCGTTTGACGCCATCCAGTGTCCGTGCGCCGGGTGTCCGCCGTATCGCGTCAAGGATCTCTCCTTCGGATACCGATTCACAGCGGCAGATGATATTGCCATAGGCAGGTTCTTTCCGGATCAGTTCATTCCGTTTCTCCATTGTCAGCTTACGGGGATCGGTAATACCTTTGCGTCTGGGATTCCAGTCTTTTTTCTCCTGCAGGGAGAGTTTTTCCTTTATCAGCAGACTGATTTTTTCGCCGATTGCCGGACTTGAGGCCAGACCGGGAGATTCGATGCCCGCGCAGTCAAAGAAATACGGGGCGTCCTTAACTTCTCCGATGATGAACTCATGATGGTCTTCATGCGCCCTGAGACCGGCAAAGGAAGTGATGACTTTGCGTAAGGGGAGATTTCTGACCTGTTCATTGGCCTTTACGGTAATTGTCTGCAGTCCCTCTGAGGAGGTATTGATTCCTTCACGGTCTTCAATATCCTGCGCGGTCGGTCCGACAATCAGATTGCCGTGGATCGTGG
The DNA here is from genome assembly GCA_902766435.1 of uncultured Erysipelotrichaceae bacterium. GTDB lineage: Bacteria > Bacillota_I > Bacilli_A > Erysipelotrichales > Erysipelotrichaceae > Bulleidia. The sequence continues at coordinate 3,979 of CACXDM010000122.1, forward strand.
GGGTGACGAGTACTCCCTTACCGAGTTTTGTCGGCTGGGGGAAGATCGTATGACTGACATGTGTGCCCGCATCCTTATCCAGAAGAAGGTATTCACCGCGTCTTGGTGTGATATGAATCTTATTCTCACTGACCATGTTGTGAATGACGTCCGCGTATACGCCTGCCGCATTGACAACGGCTCTGCTCAGCAGTTCGCCCTTGTCCGTTCCGATATGCCAGATTCCCTGTTCATCACGGAATACATTTTCCGCTTTTGTGCCAAGACGGAATTCCACACCGTTCGCGCAGGCATTTTCCGCCAGAGCTTCCGTCAGGATAAACGGACAGATAATACCGCTGGAAGGGGCATACAGGGCTCCCTGTACGCTTTCCGAAAGATTCGGTTCCATCTGCAGGGCTTCACTGCGGTTCAGTATTTTCATGCCCTTTACACCATTGGCAATTCCTCTGTCATACAGCTCCTGCAGTCCGTCAAGAGCGTCCTTTCTGACACAGACCACAAGTGCGCCGTTACGCTTGAAGGGGACATCCAGTTCTTCACAGAGTGGTCCCATCAGTTCGTTTCCTCTGACGTTCATTTCCGCCATCAAAGAGCCTGCGGGCGCGTCAAAACCTGCGTGAATGACCGCTGAATTTGCCTTGGAAGTGCCTTCACCGACATCCTCACATTTATCGATTACACATATTTCTGCCTGGTAACGGGACAGTTCCCTGGCTGCCGCGCAGCCGGTAACCCCCGCACCGATGATGATGACATCAAACATTGTCCGACTCCTTCTGTCTCTCAGCTGTTCTTTGCCCAGCCGCGTGTGGAACTGACTGCCTGCGCCCATCCGGCAAGAACCTTGTTTCTTTCTTCATCACTCATTGCCGGTTTGAATTCCCGGTCAACCGACCAGTTGGCAATGACATCTTCCTTGCTCTGCCAGAAACCTACGGCAAGACCGGCAAGATAGGAAGCGCCCATTGCGGTTGTTTCAACACAGGAGGGACGGCGTACTTCGGCGTTGATGATATCTGCCTGAAACTGCATCAGGAAGTTGTTGTTGGAGGCTCCTCCGTCAACTTTCAGCGCTGAAATCGGACATTCGAGATCCAGTTCCATCGCATGCAGGACGTCATAGGTCTGAAATGCCAGTGATTCAAGAGCTGCCCGGATGATGTGATATTTGTTTACGCCCCGGGTAAGACCGGTAATGGCACCTCTTGCGTAGGGATCCCAGTAAGGCGCGCCAAGTCCGGTAAAGGCAGGTACGAAATAGCAGCCGTTTGTGTCTTTGACTCTTGTCGCAAAGTATTCGGAATCCGGTGAACTGTCAATGACTTTCAGTTCATCGCGGAGCCACTGAATGGCTGCGCCGGCCACGAATACGGAGCCTTCCAGAGCATATGTCACTTTGCCGTCAAGTCCCCAGGCGATTGTCGTAAGAAGATCGTTCCTGGAGAATACCGGCTTTTCTCCCGTATTCATCAACATGAAACATCCCGTACCGTATGTATTCTTGGCCTCACCTTCTTTGAAGCATGTCTGGCCGAAGAGGGCAGCCTGCTGATCACCGGCAGCTCCGGCAATTTTGATCGGTCCGCCGAAGAATTCCGGATCGGATTCCCCGTAGACACAGCTGGAGGGTTTGGCTTCCGGCAGGATACTCATCGGGATATCCAGGATGCGGCAGAGTTCCTCATCCCACTGCAGTGTATTGATATTGAACAGGAGGGTGCGCGAAGCGTTAGAGTAGTCCGTAACGTGTACTTTGCCCTTTGTCAGTTTATAGATCAGCCAGCTGTCAACCGTACCGAAGGCAAGTTCGCCTTTTTCCGCTTTTTCCCTTGCGCCCGGGACATTGTCGAGAATCCAGCGGATCTTGGTTCCCGAGAAGTAGGGGTCAAACTTCAGACCGGTCTTCTGACGGAACAGTTCGGTGATGCCCGGGTTATCCTGTTTCATCTGTTCGGCAAAATCGGCTGTACGGCGGCACTGCCATACGATCGCCCGGCTGATGGGCTGACCTGTCCTGCGGTCCCATACGATGACGGTTTCACGCTGGTTGGTGATGCCGATTGCGGCGATGTCCGAAGGGGAGGCGCCTGCTTTCTGCATTGCCTGACGGGCAACGGCGAGCTGTGTCTGCCAGATCTCGTTCGCATCATGTTCTACCCAACCCGGCTGGGGAAAGAACTGGGTGAATTCCTTCTGGGCAACCGAACACATTTCGCCCTTTTCATTAAAAAGAATGCATCTGTTGCTGGTGGTACCGGCATCCAGAGCCATGACATACTTTGCCTTCATATTCGTCCTCCTGTCTGATTATGCGTTTATTCGTGAAAAGAAAATGACCGGAAGAAAAAAGCTGAATGAAACAACGGAAGTTCATTCGCGCCAATGATGATATTGCATTATTTCTTCCGCATTCTTTCCATCGGAAACACCTTTGCATTTTCTAAATAATTAATACCATAATCCGCCTGAAGTTACAATGTCACGCCCCTTATGCAAAGCAGGAGAAAGGCAGGAAAGGACATGTTATGATAGGGAAAAGGAAGTATATTTATGGAAATGACATTTGAAGTAATGAAGGCGATTATCGATGCCTATCCCTACGAAGTTGTTTTTGTGGACAGAGCGCATATCGTGCAGTGGATGAACAAAACAGCTGCGAAACGCTACACCGGCAGAGTGACGATCGGCGCAAGTCTTTTTAACTGTCATAACGAACGGGCGAAAGTGAAGATTGAGGAATTTCTCAGAAGAGCGGATGCCGGTGAAGGCGAAATGTTTCAGGTGCTTAACGGCAAGACGGGAGAACGGGAGTTCTTCGTGCCGGTCAGAAATGAAGAGGGAGAAGTGATCGGCTATTTTGAAAGACATGAGGCTCCCTGGGATGAGGAACACGCGGATGAACCGGTCGGTGATTACTGGCTGAGGCGGAAACATCCGGAAGTATAAGTATCACTCTGAAAACTGTATAATGAACTTAACAAGATGTACTGGAGGAAATAATTATGAGTGTTAAGAAGTTCCCGGAAGGCTTTCTCTGGGGCGGTGCTACGGCTGCCAACCAGTTTGAAGGCGGTTGGAAGGACGGCGGAAAGGGTATTTCCGTATCCGATGTCGCGCTGTTCAGAGATCCGAAATCCATGGCGGATCTTCTTGATGTGCACGGCAACTGTGATATTACCGATGAGATGATCGAAACGGCGCTGGCAACGGATGATGAAGTATATTACCCGAAGCGTCACGGCATCGATTTCTATCATCACTATAAAGAGGATCTCGCGCTTCTTGCGGGGATGGGATTCTCCGTATACCGGATGTCTATCGCCTGGAGCAGAATCTTCCCGCGGGGTGATGAAGAGGAACCCAATGAAGAAGGTCTTGCGTTCTATGACGCGGTGTTTGATGAGTGTCTGAAGCTGGGGATGCAGCCGCTGGTTACGATGTCCCACTATGAACCGCCGCTGGCATTCGCCATGGAATACAACGGCTGGTATGACAGAAGGGCAATTGATTTCTTTACCCGTTATGTTGATGTCATCACAAAACGTTATGCAAAGAAGGTAAAGCTGTGGCTGACATTCAATGAAGTGGATTCCATCATCCGTCATCCGTTTATGACGGGCGGTCTGATTGAATCAAGATTTGCCAAGGATGAGTTTGAGGAAGTCATGTATCAGGCGATGCATCATCAGTTTGTGGCTTCTGCTCTCGCAGTAAAGATCACCCATGAGAATATTCCGGACGCCAAAGTCGGATGTATGCTGACAAAGCTGACGTATTATCCGTATACATGCAAACCGGAGGATGTACTGGAACAGCAGAAGCGGATGCGTTCCATTTACTGCTACAGCGATACACAGGTGCACGGGGAATACCCGAGATACCTGCTGCAGATGTATAAGAACAAGGGATTCAACATCAAAATGACGGAAGAAGATCTTGAGATCATGAAGAAATATCCCGTTGACTTCATCTCCTTCTCCTATTATTCAAGCAGCTGCGTTGCCAAGAACGATGAAGGTCTGGATGTCGCTGCCGCAAATACCGTCACGGCGATTAAGAACCCGTATATTCCTTCTTCCGACTGGGGATGGCAGATTGATCCGATCGGTCTGAGAATCTCACTTGTTGATCTGTATGACCGTTACCGCAAACCGCTGTTCATCGTTGAAAACGGACTTGGCGCAAAGGATACCGTTGAGGCTGACGGTTCCATCAATGATGATTACCGGATTGACTATCTGCGTGAACACATTAAGGAAATGTACAACGCAATCGAAGAAGACGGCGTGGATCTGATGGGATACACGACATGGGCACCGATCGATCTGATCTCCAATTCCACGAACCAGATGTCCAAACGCTACGGTTTCATCTATGTGGACGTTGATGATTACGGAAAGGGAACATATCAGAGATCAAAGAAAAAGTCGTATGACTGGTACAAGGAAGTCATTGCGACCAACGGATCATCCATTCTGGAATAATTGTCTTACGGAGTATCTTACGGAGTGCCGTGGAAACACGGCCTCTTTTCATCACTGAGAGGTTAGAATATAAACAGACGCATATTCAGGGAGGCAGAGCGTATGACACAGTATGAGCGTATGGTAAACGGACTGATCTATGATCCGGGTGATCAGGAGATCATGGCAGAACAGAGCACCTTTCAGGAAGGACTCCGGGAATTCAATCTGATGAAGCCTTCCGAGTCAGAGAAAAAGCAGAAGTATATGAAGGAAGTGTTTGCCGAATGCGGAGAGAACTGTTATATCGAGCTTCCGTTTCACGCCAACTGGGGCGGACATCATCTTCATCTGGGTGATTATGTCTATGCCAATTTCAATCTGACTCTGGTGGATGACGGTCATATCTATGTCGGTAATCATGTGATGTTCGGACCGAATGTCATGATCACAACCGCCAATCATCCGGTTGATCCGAAGCTCAGACTGAGAGGGCTGCAGTACAACAAGGATGTCAGGATTGATGATAATGCATGGATCGGGGCAGGCGTCATGATTCTTCCCGGTGTACATATCGGAAAGAACAGTGTGATCGGCGCCGGCAGTGTTGTGACAAGGGATATCCCGGAAAATGTCGTGGCGGTCGGAAACCCGTGCCGTGTCATGCGTGAGATCTCTGAAAGGGACAGTAAGTATTTTAACCGTGATGAGGAAATTGACTGGGAGAATCTCGGATGAAAATGAAAGACGGCTGTGAAAAGCCGTCTGTATTATTTCTCAGAGGTTTGCGGATGCCTCTTCCTCCTGTTTGTATTCGATGCGTTTATAACGGTAGTAGATCAGTTCCATGACGCACGTTGCCATCCATCCCACCGGATAGCCGAAGCTGACCACGGCTGGGGTATTGGAAATGTAATGGGTCATGACGAACAGGTATATCTGCCGGATCAGTACGAAGCCGATCAGCATGATGATCATCGGACCGCGGGAATCTCCTCTTCCGCGCAGTGCGCCGGCCAGTACATGGTTTATACAGTTGAACAGCAGGAAGAATACATTTGTTCTAAGGAACAGAGTTCCTGCTTCGATTACCGCCGGATCAGAGGTGAATAAACCGACAGCGATTGGTGCGCCGGCCCAGATCAGAGCGGCAATGACTGCCGTAATGCCGACCGAAAGGGTAATCGCCGTCATCGTTCCGTCATCTGCCCGTTTATACTGTCTTGCGCCGACATTCTGTGAGACAAATGTTGTGGAAGCCAATGCCATGGAATTCATCGGCAGCATGATGAACATATCGATCTTGTTGTAGCAGCTCCATCCCGCCATAATACCGGAGCCGAAATAGTTGATGTAGGACTGAACGAATATATTGGAAAATGCCGTGATGACCGACTGTATCGCTGCCGGCAGACCGACTGCGAATACACGGCCGAGAATTTCCCTGTCCACACACATATCCCGCCAGTCAAAGCGGTAGATATCCTTTGTGAACGTCAGCAGATACAGAATCAGGAACGAGGAAATAAACTGGGAGATAATCGTGGCCAGCGCCACACCGGCAATTCCCATATGGAAGACGATGACAAACAGAAGATCCAGGATGATATTCAGAACACTTGTCAGAATCAGGAAATACAGAGGTCTTGTCGTATCTCCGACCGCCCGCAGAATACCGCTGCCGATGTTGTAGATCAGCAGTCCGGATATACCGGCAAAGTAAATTCGCAGATAAGTCTCGGCCTGTCCGAATACATCATCCGGCGTTGCCATGAATCTGAGCATCGGTCCGACCGCCGCAACACTGACAACGGTAAACAGAACACACAGGATAAAGGATGCCGTCATGATTGTCTCCACTGCCCTGTGAAGTTTTTCCATTTTCCTTGCGCCGAAGAAGTTGCCGATCACAACACCTGCGCCGATGGAAAAGCCGTTGAAGAAAAACACGAACAGATTCACGATCATCGTCGTTGAACCGACCGCCGCAAGGGCCTGGGTTCCGACAAAATTACCTACGACAATGGAATCCACCGTGTTGTAAAGCATCTGGAATATGTTTCCGAGCATCAGAGGCATCGCAAAGAACAGGATCTGTGAAGCGATATTGCCCTTTGTGAGGTCTCTGGTTGTTGTCTTTTTATTTCCGCTCATCGGCTACCATTATAATCCATATCCAAAGAATTGTGAAAACAGTTGCTTTTACTTCGGGTCGGTAAACGTAATCCGGGAAAGATCCCGGAAGTCCAGCGTAAGATCTCCGATTCTCAGCTGCTGAGTAATGGGATCCACTTTCCGGACAATATCCGTTACGGTTTCATACGTACCTTTGATCTGATATGCCTTATTGTGCGGATCCTGACAGGGAACATAGTATTCGATTACGGCATTGACTTCTGTTTTCTTTTTGCCGGTTGTCAGTTCATAAAGCCGGTTCAGCTGATCATTGAGTTCATACAGCTCATCCGCATCGGGAATCCTTTCCTTTACATACTGGACCTTTTTGGCACCGATCTCATCCTCAAAGCCGCTCAGGGCAGCGAACGGTGCGAAGATCTTGGCCCTTTGTCCCGTACCCATGCGGGGATGACGGATACTGAAGTAATCGTCTTCATGGACCGGTCTGCCTTTTTCCAGTACGGAGGCATATTTAAAATCAGACGGAATTACACCGGCTGTTATTGTCTGATGCATGATATCTCCTTTTTGGCGGATCAGGCTTTATGTCCGCCGATCTGTTCGTTGCGTTCTCTTGCCGTACCGCTCTTCATCAGGTTCATTCCCCGCAGAACGGCATTCTTTCCGAAGCGGAGGCGTATTTCCTGCATTGCCCTCTGCATTTTCTTTTCCTTTTCCAGCGCAGCGTAATCGGTGAAAAGATCCAGCTGCAGGGGGCCTTCCCCGTAACGGGTGCCGCAGGCAGCGATGCCGAGGCGGCGGAACAGGAATTCGTGCGTGACTCTCTGATCGAACTTGTCCAGCAGGGCATCCGTGATGATCTTTGTGCTGTTTGTCCTGTTTGCAAGACGCACCGTACCGACAGCGTGCTTCGGCATCAGGCGTCCGTAATAGTCAACACTGAAGGGACCTTTGTAGTCGGGTATCTCATCCAATGTGAGGGAGTCATAGCATACCCAGAAGGAGAAGACCTTTGCGGTCAGGTTCTTCCGGAACATCTGGGCGGTGAGTACATCTGCCATTTCGGTAAAGACGAGTCTTGCGTCGGTATAGGAATACGGACGCGGAAGCACCTGGCCGGTGCTGAGACTGTGGCCGGAAGGCTGATAGCTTTTGATATCCTTCATGGTTACCGGTTCGATTCCCCAGGCATGGTCAATCAGGATTTCGGCATTGATGCCGAAGACCTGATAGAACCATTCTTCATTGATCTGAGAGGCGGCCGCGATTTCTCCCATTGTATGGATATCTCCTTTTTCCAGTCTGGCTGCTGTACCGTGACCGATCTGCCAGAAATCTGTCAGCGGCTGATGGTCCCAGAGAAGATAGCGGTAAGTTTCTTCGTTCAGTTCTGCCAGTCTGACACCGTCTTTGTCAGCCGGCGCCTTCTTGGCAACGATATCCATTGCGACTTTGGCAAGATACATATTCGTGCCGATGCCGGCCGTGGCGGTGATTCCCGTTTCCTTCAGGACAGCCCGGATCATTGTGATTGTCATTAAGTGGGCAGGGGTGATTCCCTTTGCGGCAGCTTCAGCTTCATATAAATGCAGATACGGCGTTACATCGATGAAGCATTCATCAATACTGTATACATGGATATCCTCCGCTGCCGCATAACGCAGATAGACGGCAAAGATATCAGCCGATACACGTTCGTATTCGGCCATCCGCGGCACGGCGGTAATATAATCGATCCGGCATCTGTTCTTCCGTTCGTATTCCCGGATTTTCTGTTTGGCTTCAAACAGACGCGGCCGGCCGGGAACACCAACTGCCTTCAGGGCAGGGGAAACCGCAAGACAGATCGTCTTGTCGGTGCGGCTGCTGTCTGCCACAAGCAGATATGCCTTCAGCGGATCCAGACCGCGGGCGACGCATTCCACGGAGGCATAGTAAGATTTCAGATCAATACATACATATGTTCTTTCCGGGAATCCGTTTTTCATGTCGTCCTCCGTTTTACAGGGAGTCAGCTTTGTCGGCAATCCTCCCGAGAAATTTTCTGTCAGGCGTAAAGGGTATATGAAAAGCACTGCCTGCTTTCTGCATTTCGATTAATTTGATCATCAGTAAATTCACGTTGATGTCCAGGGCGGAGGCGGCGGTGACCATATCGGCGCCGGACTGCAGCAGTTCGGATAACTCCTCTTCATCAATCAGCAGGGAAGCGGCGAACGCGTTTGCTTCATACTCTGCGTCATTGCGGATATCAAACAGCTCATATTCCAGAAGAAATGATTTTTCCGCCAGAATCTGACGGTGAAGCAGGAGATGACCGAGTTCGTGGGCGCAGATCATTCTCTGCATCTGCTCGCTCATATTCCGGTTAATGAAGATGAATTTCCGGTTCAGGATGATCTTGCAGAAACCTTTCTGCTGCTTTGTGTTGATATATCTGACGGATATACCGAGACCGGAAGCGATCTGAAACGGATCCCTTGTCCGGTATTTTCTGACCAGTGACTGCGGCAGGGATGTATATCTTCGTTTCATGAAGAATTCATTCCTTCCGGAAACGGCTGTTCACATGTTTCCGGTTTTCCTTCTTTGCCTGCCAGTACGCGTCCTGAATGGCGCGCATGATCTCATCCATATCCTCTTCTTCCATTTCACCGCCGGCCCAGAGGGCTTTGACATCCTCCACGAGGTTCATGGCCTGACGCATGGCATTGGCGCCGTATTGTTCGTTTGCCCGCAGAACGAAATCCACCGAATCATCGGCCAGAAGGGATTCGTCAACTCCCAGGACTTCTGCCAGTTTTGCATATGTTTCCCGTTTCCGCGGAAGCTTGTTTTCAATCTCGTAGTTCTGAATGGCGCGGCGGGAAAGTCCTGCCTGTTTTGCAAGTTCCGCCTGTGACCAGCCTTTGGCGATCCGGGCGTTTCTGATCTTTTCTCCGAAGTTCATATTTAACTCCTTAAAGTGCGCATTATGCGCATCGTCTGGTGTAATAGTAATCTCTTTGTGCGCATGTTGTCAACCGGAGGGCAAAAAGAAAATACGGATGATCCGTATTTATTTGGTATCTTTGGCAATGATCGCTCTTTCGTAGTCTTTTGCAGTATCCATCAGTGCCTGATACCATTTGATGAAATACTCCTTCAGTCCGGGATCTTCAAGAAGAGCGGAAGTCCGTTCGATGTTTGCGGCTTCTCTTGCGGCGTCAAATACCGGAAGATTGTTTCTGATCTTGTAATCAGCTACCCGGATGACCGTATGCATGCGTTCTTCAAACAGTCTGACCAGTTCATTGTCAATCCGGTTGATGTCGGTTCTTGCCTGTTCCAGTTCATTCATGATTCATTTCTCCTGCTCTTCAGTATACAACGCGGCAGATTTAACTTGAAACTTAAATCAATGCCTGAAAAGCATAGAATGCTATATTGATAAAGCTTTGGTAATGGATGGTAAGACGTATTAAACTGTAATCTGTAATACAGGGGGAGGTGTCTATGATTGAAAAACTGATCGAACCGAAAAAACAGATCGACGATTCACGGAAGAGATTTTCCAATGAAGCTTTGAAGAGCATGATCATTCCTCTGTTTATCGAACAGCTGCTTCTGATGATTGTCGGTATGGCGGATACAATGATGGTTTCCTATGCCGGTGAAGCAACGGTTTCCGGCGTATCTCTGGATACGATGATCTATACGATCTTTATTCTGATCTTTTCTTCACTCGGTGCGGGCGGCGCTGTCATTACCGCTCAGTATATCGGACGGAAGGACCGTGAGAATGCGGATCTTTCCGCTTCCCAGATGTTCCGTACTTCGTTTCTTGTATCATGTGCGGTAATGGTGATTCTGCTTTTTACAGGCAGTCTGATCCTGCATCTGCTGTATCCCACGGTAGAACCGGATGTCATGGCAGCCTGCCGGACATATCTCTGGATCGTTACACTGTCATTCCCGGCAAACGCGGTATATAACGCGGGTACGGCACTTTACAGGGCAATGGGCAAAACATCGGTAACGATGCGTGTATCCATGGCCATGAATCTTGTGAATGTCATCGGCAATGCCATCGGTATCTTTGTTCTCCATGCAGGAGCGGCCGGTGTTGCCTGGCCGACAACGATTGCCTGGTATTTTGCGGCTGTCATCATGACGCTGCTTTGTCTCAGGAAGGAAAACGGTGTGTGTATCCGGCCGGAACTGGTCATGAAAAGTGATCCGCAGATGCGGGGGAGAATCCTCAAAGTGGCGGTTCCCAATGCGGTTGAGGGAGGTCTCTTTCAGGCGGCCAAGGTCGTTCTCGGTTCTTTGATCGCAACGTTCGGTACGGCGCAGATCTCTGCCAACGGCATCGGACAGACCATCTGGTCATTGTCAGCTGTTATGTCTTCCGCGCTTTCACCGGCGTTTATTACAACAATTGGGCAGTGTATGGGGGCAAAGGATCCGGAAGCGGCGGATTACTATCTGAGAAAACTGCTGCGGATAACAACACTTCTCACATTCACATGGAATATGTTCATTCTGCTCTGTCTGCCTTTGCTGCTGCCCTTGTATGATATCTCGGCCGAGACAAAGCATCTGATCACGGTCATTGTGATTATTCATAATATCTTCTGCGGTACGATCGGCGCCTTCTTCGGACCGATGTCCGCCGGCTTAAGAGCGGCAGGTGATGTGAAATTCACAATGTATGCCTCGATCTTCTGTACGGTGATCTTCCGTACGGCACTCTCATTCATTCTTTGTCTGGGACTGAATATGGGTGTAATCGGTATTGCCTGGGCAATGGTATCCGACTGGAGTCTAAAGGCGCTGATTCTCGGTTTGCGTTATAAGAGCGGCAAATGGAATCAGCATCAATTAATCTGAGAAAGCGGATGAATTGAAAGACTATATCTTCTCAGGCATACTTGCCTTATACAGAGGAGTATTCACATGGACGCATTTGAACTCATTACAACAAGAAGAAGCACCAGGCGGTTTAAGAAAGAAAAACCCGGTCAGAAAACAATTCATCAGATCGTGGAAGCCGGCAGATACGCGCCAAGCGGCGGAAACAATCAGACAACACATATATTCGTCATTCAGGATGAAACAATACTGAAGCAGCTGGCAGAGATGGCTGCCAAAACATTTGCGGCAATGGAACCCGAAGAAGGGATGTATCCCTCACTGCTTTCCTCCATCATGCAGTCAAAGAAGGGAAACTATGTATTCCATTACAACGCGCCGGTATTAATCGTAACGGCAAACCGGAAGGATTACGGAAATAATATCGCCGACTGCGCCTGTGTACTTGAGAACATGATGATCATGGCCAATGCACTGGACCTCGGTTCCTGCTGGATCAATCAGCTGAAGTGGCTGAATGAGGATCCGGGAGTTCTTACTCTTTTCCGTAAACTTGGTTTAACGGAAGATGAGAGAATCTACGGCGCATTATCTCTCGGTTATGCCGAAACAGAGAACGGTATGCCTGAAAGAACACCGCTTAATCGCAAAGGAAATCCGGTTGAATGGAAATAAATCATTAAGATCTGCCCAAACGGACAGG
>CACXDM010000123.1 GCA_902766435.1 uncultured Erysipelotrichaceae bacterium
CGTACGGAACAGCTGATTCCCGTTACGGCTGAGAAGTCCGGATATATCGTATCCATGAATGCACAGCAGATCGGAACAGCGGCGCAGATGCTCGGTGCCGGCAGGGCAAAAAAAGAAGACAGCATTGATCCGGCTGTCGGTCTTGTCATGCAGGTACGCTGCGGAGATATGGTGAAGGAAGGAGATACAATCTGCATTCTTCACGTCAATAAGGCTGATGCGGCATATGAGGCGGCGGATCTGATCAGAAAGTCGGTTGTTATCTCGGCGGAAAAAGCGGAAAAGCTGCCGATGATTTACGGCGTTGTCACCAAAGACGGCATCCGGTATATGGAATAAAAAAACAGTCCGTAATGAACTGTTTCAGATTTCTTTGAGCTGTTCTGCTATAATACGCGCTTCCTGTTCGTCAAGCCACTGAAGGCCCTTGTCCTTGTCACGCTTCATGATGATCGCAACACCTCTTGCGGAGGGATCACGGTACGACAGGATGCCGAGACGGTCATCATACCTGGATGAGGGGATTTCGGCGGCGTTGTATATAATACGGTACTGCTTGCCGAGCTGGGGGACAGACAGTTCGATCAGTTCGCGTCTGCCGTTATAGGGATCACCCATCTGCTCGCGAAGCACTTTATTCGTTTCATAAAAGACGGTATCCATGACATAATCGGAAGTATGCATTACGTCAACTTTTGTTTCGGAGCTGTCTGTGTAATATGTCCGCAGAACCAGATGACCCTTGAAAACAACAGGGTTATTGGTGCCGTAAAAGGCAACTGTACATACAGTATGATAGAAATATCTGAATGGATAATACAGTTTTTTATCAGGCATACGCAGACCTCCCAAATCATGATATCGGCAATTATATCTTTTTGCAAGAAATGATCAGTTTCTTACTGCCGGAGGATTTATGGAAATCAATATACTGCATCTTTTGGAAGGTGCGAAAAAAGCCGAAGGGCTTACGGTTGTAATCGATGTTTTCCGCGCGTTTACTCTTGAGGCATATATGTATGCCGCTCATGCGGAAAAAGTCATTCCGACAGGCCGCGTTGAGGATGCGGAAGCGCTGCGCAGCCGCATACCGGGATGTCTGCTTGCCGGCGAGAGAAACGGAATAAAGCTTCCCGGTTTTGACTACGGAAATTCTCCCTCGGAACTGAAGGGGAAAGATCTGAGCGGCAAAACAGTTGTTCATACGACAAGCGCCGGCGTACAGGGGCTGGTTAATGCGATGAACGCGGACGAAGTTCTTACCGGAGCACTGGTAAATGCTTCGGCTGTTGCTGCATATATCCGGAAAAAGAATCCCGAAAAGGTTTCGCTTGTCGCCATGGGGTGGAATGCCGTAAAGGATACGGAAGAGGATATACTGTGTGCGGAATACATCCGTTCGCTGCTGAGAGGAGAACCGATGAAGGATATCCGGGAAAGAGCTCTGTACCTGCGGTATCAGGAAGGAAAGAAGTTCTTTGATCCCGCCCAGGCATCTGTATTTCCCGAGGAAGATTTCTGGATGTCCGTTGATGTTGATGCGGTTGACGGCGTAATCAGGGTTCTGAAAACAGAGGACGGTCTTACAACAGAGTGGATTCCGGGTGTAAATGCAAAGAAATAAGTGAGATTATTATTGCAGTTTCAGCGTGTTTCGTGATATTATACCTAAGCGTGCAAATCACGCATCACTGTTCCGCTGACAGAAATGAGAGGTCATGAACAGATGATCATTCGTCAGATGGAGGAAATTGAAATGGATCTGAGTTTAGTCGACAGAATCACAAAGAATCAGATGCGTAATGACATTCCCGACTTCAAGCCGGGTGACTCCGTAAGAGTTCACGTACGTATCAGAGAAGGCGAAAAGACACGTATTCAGGTATATGAAGGTGTCTGCGTTGACCGCTCCAACGGCGGCATCGGTGCCAGCTTCACAGTCAGAAAGATCTCCGGTGGTGTAGGTGTACAGAGAACATTCCCTGTTCATTCTCCGATCATCGATAAGGTCGAAGTTGTACGTTACGGTAAAGTTCGCCGTGCGAAGCTCTCTTACCTCAAGGGACTGTCCGCAAAGAACGCCCGTATCAAGGAAGCTCGTCGATAAGATTCGAAAGAAGGGAAAGCTTGACTTTCTCTTTTTTTTACTTCTGATATAATGAAACGCGTTACGGATGGAAAAGAAAATGAAAAGCAGTGATAAGTATGATAAGCAGCAGGAACCGAGCGCTTTATCGGAAGTCCTTGATTTTCTGAAAGATCTGGCAATCTGTTTCGCTGTTGTGTTTTTTATAACAAAGGTCCTTGTCAAGCCGGTGCAGGTGAAGGGTGAATCCATGTATCCGACACTGCAGGACAAGGAGATCGGTGTATCCAATATGATCGGCTACCATATGAGCGGGCTGAAGCGTTTTGATATTGCGATTATATATATCCGGGATAAGAATGAGTATATTGTGAAACGCGTAATCGGACTTCCCGGTGAAACCGTGTCCTATCAGTCCGGACAGCTCTATATTAACGGTGAACCATTTGATGAACCTTTCCTCGATGAAGAATATATTTCCACATACGGAGACAGCTTTATGGAGGATGTGGAACCCGTCACACTGGCTGAAAATGAGTATTACTGCCTCGGTGACAACCGTCCCCATTCATCAGACTCACGGTATTACGGACCCTTTAAAAAGGATGAGATTGAATGCAGAGGTGTGTTTATCATTTATCCTTTTTCGAATTTCGGAGCGAAGACATGGTAAAGGTGCAGTGGTATCCGGGGCATATGGAAAAAGCCCGCAGACAGATGACGGAACGGCTTAAGGCAGTCGATCTGGTCATTGAGCTGCGCGACGCAAGAATTCCCGAAGCAAGTACGAATCCTCTGCTGAATGCGCTGGCAGGAAACAAGCCGAGGCTGATTGTTCTGGCAAAGAGTGATATGGCAGATCCCGTTCAGAATGAGAAGTGGGTCAGATCAATGAAGAAGGACAATGTCAGCTGTATGACGGCTGATCTTCTGAATGACCCCCACTGCGGCAGAAAGATCATCAGGGAAGCACTAAGACTAATGAAGCCGATGCGTGAAAAACAGGCCGCAAGAGGAATCAGACCGCGGGCGGTACGGGCAATGGCATGCGGTATACCGAATGTCGGAAAGAGTACGATGATTAACCGGATTGCCGGAAAGAATACGGTAAAAGCCGCGGATAAACCCGGTGTGACAAGGAGTCTGACATGGATTCATGCGGACGATCAGCTGGAACTTCTC
The DNA here is from genome assembly GCA_902766435.1 of uncultured Erysipelotrichaceae bacterium. GTDB lineage: Bacteria > Bacillota_I > Bacilli_A > Erysipelotrichales > Erysipelotrichaceae > Bulleidia. The sequence goes on from CACXDM010000123.1 coordinate 3,269, forward strand.
GATACTCCCGGGGTACTCTGGCCAAAATTCGAAGATGAGAAAACCGGGTCTCTGCTTGCGGCATACGGATCAATCAATGATGATATCCTGAACCGTAAAATGATCGCAATGGACGCGATTCATGAGATTCAGGATCTATATCCCGGTCTTCTGGAAAAGATGTTTGATGCGGAGGGATGCAATCCCAACGGAATGCTGAAGGCGATTGCCGAAAAGAGAAATCTCAGGAAAGAAGATAATCTTCCCGATACGGCAAGAGCGGCGGAGATGTTTCTCAATGATCTCCGCAAAGGAAAACTGGGAAGACTGACACTGGAGCATTGTGATGAAACGCCTGATACGGAAATGTCCGAATGATTTTGAACATGAATACTGGGCAAAGGGGGAACTTGTGCTCGGAATCGACGAAGCCGGCAGAGGACCTCTTGCCGGTCCGCTGAGCGTTGCCGGTGTGATTTTTCCCTGCGGATATGAAAATCCCGAGATCTATGATTCCAAGACATTGTCCGATAAGAAGAAAGACCGTCTTTATGAAACAATCATGGAGGACGCCCTCTATTTTGAAATACTTGAGATCAGTGAGGAAGAAATTGACAGATATAATATTTACCGCGCTGATCAGATCGCAATGACTGCGATTGCCTCTGAACTCCCGGCGGATATCGTTCTTACGGATGCAATGCCGCTGAGCATAGAAGGAAAGACGGTCATTGATATTGTAAAGGGTGATCAGAAATCCATATCAATCGCAGCCGGAAGTATTCTTGCCAAAGTAACGCGGGACAGGATCATGAAGAAATACGATGAAATCTATCCCGGTTACGGGTTCGCGCGCAATAAGGGGTATCCGACAAAGGAACACCTTGAGGCAATAGACCGCCTGGGCATTACGCCGATTCACCGGCGGAGCTTTGCGCCTGTCGCTTACCGCCAGCAAAAACTTGATCTTTTTTAGGAATCCGCATTTTTTCTTCAATAGTATTATTGGAGGAAAGCAATGGATCGCAATATACTCGGGTCGCTGGCTGTCAGATACGAAGGAAACTGGCAGAAAATCGCAGCGGCTGTAAAACGTGACGAACAGATCATTCTGCCGGTTAAAGATTCATTTATTACGATTATGGACCGGGAATATCCGGAGTGTCTCAGAGAACTGGCATATCCGCCGTGGGTTCTCTTTTATGAAGGTGATATATCTTTGCTTCAGAAACCGATGGTTTCCGTTGTGGGTTCGCGTCGTCTGATTCCTTACGGAAGAAAAATGACGGAACTCGTTTCTTCTGTACTGGCAGAGAAATACACTGTTGTCTCCGGTATGGCTAAAGGGGCGGATGCCTGCGCTCACAGTGCCGCAATGAAAAAGGGCAGGACTGTCGGTGTGATCGGCAGCGGACTCGGGACAAGTTATCCGAAAGAGAATCTGGCCCTTTACAAAGAGATGCGGAAAACACAGCTGATCATCAGTGAATTTCCCCATGATACTGGTGTCAGGAAACATCATTTTCCCTGGCGCAACCGTATACTCGCGGCTCTTGGCAGCAGGATTTTTGTGACACAGGCAGAAGAGAAAAGCGGTACGATGATTACCGTGAATGAAGCATTGGAGCTGGCAAAGGATGTTTATTGTGTGCCTTATCCGTTTGCGAACAGAGAAGGAAAAGGATGCAGCAGACTCATTGCGGAAGGTGCGATGATACTGTATGATATCGAACAGCTGAGGGAAATCGCCGCATTACAGGACGGGATTACCCGGCAGAATGTATAAAACAGAGGTGATACTATGAAGAATCTGGTAATTGTCGAGTCACCGTCAAAGTCAAAGACGATCGGGAAATATCTCAGTCAGGACTATACGGTTGTCTCGAGCAAAGGTCATATCAGAGATCTTGCAACACGGGGAAAAGAAGGTCTCGGTGTGGATATTGAGAATGATTTTGCCCCGACATATGAAGTTTCGAAAGACAAGACCGATACGGTTAAGGACCTGAAGAGCAAGGCAAAGAAAGCCGAACATGTTTTTCTGGCAACCGACCCGGACCGTGAAGGAGAAGCCATCAGCTGGCATCTGGCACAGGAACTCGGTCTTTCGGAAGAAGATAAAAACCGTGTGACATTTAATGAGATCACGAAGAATGCGGTGACTGAAGCATTTGATCATCCGCGTCCGATTGATATGGATCTTGTTCATTCACAGGAAACAAGAAGAATCCTTGACCGGATTATCGGCTTCAAGCTCTCCAAGCTGCTGAAGAATAAGATCAAATCAAAATCTGCCGGACGTGTTCAGTCGGTGGCGCTGAAGCTGATTGTTGACCGTGAGCGGGAGATTCAGGCTTTCAAACCGGAGGAATACTGGACCCTGGATGCCGAATTCACAAAAGACGGAAAGAAATTTACCGCTTCACTTTCAAAGATCAACGGGAAGAAGGCAAAGCTTAGAAATGAAGAGGAGGCAGACGCTGCCTTCGCTGCGTGCCGGGGACCTTTCCTGATCAGCAGTATCAAAAAAGGACACAGAAGAAGAGAGGCAAAACTTCCCTTCATTACAAGTACACTGCAGCAGGAAGCAGTGACGAAACTGTCATTCAGTTCCAAAAGAACAATGTCTATTGCCCAAAGACTGTATGAAGGTATTGATATCGGCAGCGGCCAGGAAGGTCTCATTACCTATATGAGAACGGACAGCACACGTCTTTCCGGAACATTTGTCTCGGCTGCCCGCAGTCTGATTCAGGACGACTACGGAAAAGAGTATCTCGGAAAATACAAAGTGGTGAATGACGCTTCATCGCAGGATGCCCATGAGGCAATCCGTCCGACAAATCTTGCCAATACTCCCGAAAAGATCAAACAGTATCTGACAAATGAACAGTACCGTCTCTATAAGATGATTTATGCCCGCGCGCTTGCCTCACAGATGGCGCCGGCAAAATATGATACTGTTTCCGCTGTACTCAGCCAAAACGGTCATGACTTTACCACCCAGGGTTCTACTTTGAAATTCGACGGTTATCTCAGGGTTTATGAAGATTATGATTCCTCGAAGGATGTCATTCTGCCGGAACTGACCGAAGGCGAAGAAATTACAGCCGACAAGCTCAGCAAGAATCAGCATTTTACCGAACCGCCCGCGCGTTATACGGAAGCCAGGCTGATCAAGGCGCTTGAGGAAGATGGAATCGGCCGTCCTTCCACGTATGCAATGATTATTGATACAATTCAGGCCCGCGGCTATGTCAGTCTCGAAAAGGCTTCGGAAAAGAGTCGTACAAAGGTATTTGTACCGACGGAACAGGGTATTCTGACATCGGACAAGCTTGATGAATACTTTGCCGACATCATTAATGTCAGCTATACCGCTGATATGGAGAAAAAACTTGACAACATCTCGGACGGCGAGGCACAGGAAACAATGATCCTGCGTGACTTCTATGACCGTTTCCAGCCTCTTCTGGATAAGGCATATGAGGGAATGGAGAAGATTGCACCGGAAAAAGTCGGTGAGACATGTCCGGACTGCGGCGGTGAACTTGTTTACCGCACAGGCAGATACGGTAAATTCATCTCATGTTCCAATTTCCCGAAATGCAAATACACAAGACAGATCGCCGCGCCGGAAAAGGAAAAGCCTGAACCCACCGGAAAGATGTGTCCGGAATGCGGTAATGAACTGCTGAAGAGAAAGTCCCGTTTCGGTACGTATTTTCTCGGCTGTTCCAATTTCCCGAAATGCCGGCATATGGAAAAGCTTGACGGTGAACCGATCGTACCGAAAAAGACAGGCGGACGCAGACGTACCGCGCGGAAGGCTTCATGATGAAGGCGGTTGTTGCCGGTGCCGGTCTTGCGGGATGTGAAGCGGCTTATCAGCTCAGTAAAAGAGGCATACAGGTCAGACTGTATGAGATGAAGCCTTTGAAGAAATCCCCGGCCCATCACAGTGACGGATTTGCCGAATTGGTATGTTCGAATTCTCTGCGTTCCGACAGTCTGCAGAATGCTGTGGGACTGCTGAAAGAGGAAATGAGGACAATCGGTTCGCTGATCATGGAAGCTGCAGACCATAACCGTGTTCCCGCCGGATCCGCTCTGGCTGTTGACCGGAACGGGTTCTCGGAAGAAATCACGGAAAGGATTAATAATGATCCGAATATCGAAGTGGTTCATGAAGAACTCGCAGAGATACCAGAAGGACCTGTGATTATCGCCACCGGACCGCTGAGCTCGGATGCCATGGTCAAAGCAGTAGGAAGTCTGATTGATGAGAAATACTGTTATTTCCATGATGCGGCAGCGCCGATTGTGACAGCCGAGTCAGTCGATTTCACAAAAGCCTACCGTAAGTCCAGATACGACAAGGGAACGGCGGACTATATCAACTGTCCGATGACTGTGGATGAGTTCAATGCCTTCTATGAAGCAGTGATTACGGCCGAACGGGCTGAACTGCATGATTTTGAAAAAGAGGTGTATTTTGAAGGATGCATGCCGTTTGAAGTCATGGCGGAAAGAGGCAGAAATACACTGCTGTTCGGACCGATGAAACCGGTCGGACTTGAACATGAGGGAAAACGTCCCTACGCAGTCGTACAACTGCGTCAGGACAACGCCGAGGGAACGCTTTACAACATTGTCGGTTTTCAGACACATCTGAAATGGGGCGAACAGAAACGTGTTCTGCAGATGGTTCCCGGTCTCGAACACGCTGAATTTGTCCGCTATGGTGTAATGCACCGGAATACGTATATCAACAGTCCTGTCTGTCTGCGGGAGACATATCAGTTTAAGGACAGGGATGATCTGTTCTTTGCCGGACAGATGACTGGTGTAGAGGGTTATGTGGAATCCGCTGCATCAGGTATGGCTGCCGGTATCAATCTTGCCAGGGTGCTTGCCGGGAAAGAACCGGTCATATTCGGCACCGGAACGATGATCGGATCGATGGCACATTACATTACTTCTGCTGATCCGGATCATTTTCAGCCGATGAATGCCAACTTCGGCATCATGCATCTGGAAGGAAAAGTAAAGAAAAAAGACAGAAAGGCCGCATATGCGCCGCAGTCTCTGGCCCATATCAGGAACTTAATCGAAAATGACGGACTTTGATGCAATTCTTGACCGGTTTCTTCAGTATATTTCCATAACACATACCGGAAGCTCGGATACAAGAGATGCCTACAAACGTGACATTGAACGATTTCTGCAGTTCATGGATGAGAATGGAATCAAAGATTTCGACGCAGTAACACGTGATGATATCAGTGAGTATATTACTGCTCTGCGCAGCGGAGAGTATTCTTCCGTCCCGCTTTCCGATTCGAGTTTTGCCCGGAATCTTTCATCTTTGAAATCCTTTTACCGGTATCTGAATAAACGCGAAGGTGTATCTTCGAATCCGGTAAGGGTTTTCCGCGGCAGCGCAAACAGACGGAAACTGCCGGATTATCTGACATATGACCAGGTGGATTCAATGCTGAATGTATTTGATCTTTCCCGGCCGTCTGATATCAGGGACAGATGCATTCTGGAAGTCATTTATGCCTGCGGGCTGCGTGTATCCGAATGCGCCGGTCTGCAGATCAGCAGAATCAATCTGCGTGAGAATTTCCTGATCGTTCTCGGTAAGGAAAGCAAGGAAAGAATGGTGCCTTTTTATCCCCGGTGCGCGCAGCTGATCAGACTGTATCTTTCTGAAGCGCGTCCTCTGCTGCTGGGGGACAAAACGGATGAAGGATATCTCTTTGTGACAAAAAAGGGACCGATTACTTCCCGTACGATCCAGAGAATCACGGAAAAAGCAGCTCAGGCAGCCGGTCTGCCGGGCCGTGTGCATCCGCATATGCTGAGACATTCCTTTGCGACGCATCTTCTCGACAACGGAGCGGATCTCAGATCCGTACAGGAACTGCTCGGACATGAGAATCTCGTGACGACGCAGATCTATACCCATGTGACACAGGACAGACTTGCAAAAGTGATCAGCGAAGCGCATCCGCACGCGCACAGAGACGGAAAATAAACATTTTCATTCTGCCGCAGCTATGCTATCATTTTGCACAACGAAAGACACAACTGCGGAAGGAGGGACCATGTTCATCTGTTCACCTGAATTCATCAAGAAAGCTCTGTCTTTCGGAAAGAACGACTATCGTACCCACAAAACTTATTTTTTCAATTTGCCGGTTAGTGCTTTGTATTGAAGCACAGCCGGTTTTTTTCGGAAAGGATATCTGAAGATGAGACTGATTAAAAACGGAAACATATTATTCAGAGATGAACTGAATAAAATGGACATTCTCTTTGATGAAGAGCAGATTCTGGAAGTAGCGGAAAACCTGCAGGCTGACTGTGAAGTGATTGACGCTGAAGGGCTGACGGTTCTTCCCGGTCTGATTGACGTGCATGTCCATCTGCGTGAGCCCGGTTTTGAACAGAAAGAGACAATCAGAACCGGATCCTCTGCCGCTGCTGCCGGCGGGTTTACGACAATCATGGCAATGCCGAATCTCAATCCTTTTCCCGATCACCGGGATGTCATGGAGGAATACCTTAAGCGGATCGCAAATGACGCTGTTGTCAATGTGATTCCCTACGGAACCATCACTTATGGCGAAAAGGGCGGTGAAGTATCTGATATGTCGGGTATGAGGGATCTGGGAATCCGCTGGTTTTCGGATGACGGTGTCGGAGTGGCGGATGACAGTGTCATGGAAGAAGCGCAGAAGAAGGCTGCGTCTCTTGGGGCAATGATTGCATGTCATACGGAAAATATGGAATACCGTGCTCCCGGTGCCTCGGTTCATGAAGCGGATTATGCCGGTGTAATGGGATGGAAAGGTATACCTTCGGCCTGTGAAAGCAGTCAGCTGGAAAGAGATCTGATTCTGGCGGAAAAGACCGGGGTGAAGTATCACGGATGTCATATTTCCGCTGTTGAAAGCATTAAAGCTCTCCGTACCGCAAAGGATCATGGCGCTGATGTTTCGGCAGAAGTGACCGCGCATCATCTTCTGCTGGAGAACACCGATGTAAAGGGACCTGACTGGAAGATGAATCCGCCTCTGCGGACACATGAAGACCGGATGGCTCTGATCAATGCGCTGGAGGACGGAACACTGGATATTATCGCGAGTGATCACGCCCCGCATACCGAAGCGGATAAGAATAAGAGCATGGCGGATGCCGCTTTCGGAATCATTTCTCTGGAAACAAGTTTCCCGCTTCTGTATACGGAATTTGTATATCGTCAAAAGAGGTGGACACTTGCTCAGCTTGTAAACTGGATGAGTGCGAAGCCGGCGGAAAGATTCGGTCTTGGAAAAAGAGGGAAGATTGAACCGGGATATAAGCCGGATCTGATTCTTACTGAACTCGGTCCTGAATCTGTTATCGATAAAAACAGTTTTCTTTCAAAAGGCAGAAATACACCGTTTGACGGCTGGACAGTCAATGCCAGGATCATTGAAACAATCTGCGGCGGCAGGACCGTTTTCAGCAGAAAATCAAACTGATCATTGCTTAACAGAATTGATGAGAGGTAATTGCTTATGAAAACAGATAATGCAGTCATATCGGAGAATATATGTATCGCTGCAGATGTATTCAGAATGAAGCTGAAAACATCGATTGCAGATGAAATCAAATGCGGACAGTTTGTCAATGTTTCCGTTCCGGGGTATTTTCTGCGGCGTCCGATCTCCTGTGCTGAAGCTTCAGACGGCGAAATGACTCTGATTTACAAAATCGTCGGTGCCGGAACAAAACAGATGTCCCTGATGAAAGAAGGTGAAACAGTTTCACTGTTCGGTCCTCTCGGCAATGGATTTCCGATGCTTGATGAAGATATCCTTCTTGCCGGCGGAGGAATCGGTGTGCCGCCGCTTCTCTACACCGCCCGCCTTTATCGGGAAAAGGGAAGAGAGGTAACTGTGGTTCTCGGCTTTAACCGGAAGGAGGATGTAATCCTGGAAGATGAGTTTGAAGCGCTGGGATGTCAGGTATATACAGCTGTCATGGATGGCACCTACGGCATTTCCGGTACGGTTTCTGATGGTCTTGACGCCTGCGGATGCAGTGACAGGACCATTCTTGCCTGCGGACCTCTGCCGATGCTGAAGGCTGTTTCCGAACGATTTGATAAAGGCTATGTCAGCCTTGAAGCAAGAATGGCATGCGGCATGGGAGCCTGTATGGGATGTGTCGTCAAGGATCACGATGGCAGCAGTTACCGTGTCTGCAGCGATGGTCCCGTGTTTGAAATCGGAAAGGTGGTGCTGTGATGGATCTCAGAGTAAAGCTGCCGGGTCTTGATCTGAAGAATCCGGTTATTCCGGCAAGCGGATGTGCCGGATACGGCAGGGAACTGGCGGAACTGTATGATCTTTCCCTCCTTGGCGGAATTGCGGTAAAGAGCGCAACAGCTGAAGAAAGGTTCGGTAATCCGGTACCGCGTATTGCCGAAACACCGGCCGGAATGCTGAATGCGATCGGTCTGCAGAATCACGGAGTGGATTATATTATTGAAAAGGAAATGCCTTTTCTTGAACAGTTTGATACCTGTGTGCTGGCAAATGTTGCGGGCGCTTCGGAAGAGGAATATATCGAAGTGATCCGGAAGATGAATACATGCAACAGAGTGGATGCTTATGAGCTGAATATCTCATGCCCGAATGTGAAGCACGGGGGAATCGGCCTCGGTACGGATCCGGCACTTGCGGCGAATATTACAAGGATGGCAAAGGAAGCTGCCGATAAGCCGGTATATGTCAAACTGTCTCCCAATGTGACCAACATTGCTGAGATTGCCCTGGCAGTGGAAGAGGCAGGAGCTGACGGACTGGTGCTGATCAATACATTACTCGGCATGCGGATTGATCTGAAAACGGGAAAACCGCTTCTCGCAAACCTGACGGGCGGACTTTCCGGACCAGCAATCAAGCCTGTGGCGGTAAGAATGGTGTATCAGTGCGCGAAGGAAGTACATATTCCGATCATCGGCGTCGGCGGTATTTCATCGGCTGAGGATGTACTGGAATTTCTGAACGCAGGAGCCTCGGCGGTGGAAGTCGGAGCGGCAAATTTCGCTGACCCGTATATCTGTCCGAAAATTATTGAAGAACTGCCGGATGTACTGAAACGATATGGATATGCATCCGTTAAGGAAGCTGTAGGAAGGAGCCTGATATGAGCAGAACAATTATTGCACTGGATTTTTCAACCAAGGATGAAGTACTGGATTTTCTGAAGATGTTTGATGAACCAGTTTATGTCAAGATCGGTATGGAACTCACTTACGCGTGCGGTCTTGATATCATCAGGGAAGTTAAAGAAATGGGACATAAGATCTTTCTGGATCTGAAACTTCATGATATTCCGAATACGGTAAAGGGCGGAATGAAGAATCTCGCAAAACTGGGTGTCGACATTGTCAACTGTCACTGCGGCGGCGGTATCGCAATGATGAAGGCGGCTAAGGAAGGGATTCTGGAAGGTACGCCTGAAGGACAGCAGCCGGCAAAGCTGATTGGTGTGACAATCCTTACGTCGACCTCTCAGGAGGCGCTGAATGAGGAACTCGGAATCAGCGGAAAAGTAATCGATACGGTTGTTCATTACGCTGAAAACGCGAAAAAAGCGGGTCTGGACGGTGTTGTGTGTTCCGTTCATGAGGCAAAGGCAATTCATGAAGCATGCGGCAGTGATTTTCTTACGGTAACTCCCGGCATCAGACTTGCCGGTAACAGCGCTGATGATCAGAAGAGAATTGCCACTCCCGAATATGCCAATGAGCAGGGCTGTGACATGATTGTCGTCGGCCGTTCCATTACTAAAGCGGAGGATCCCGCAGCAACATATAAGATGATTGAGGAGGCTGTCAGCTATGGAAGAGTATAAGAAGGAATTCACCGAATTCATGCTTGAATCAAACGCCCTTAAGTTCGGCGATTTTACACTGAAGTCCGGAAGGAAGTCACCGTTCTTCATGAATGCCGGCGCTTATGTTACAGGCCGTCAGCTGCATCAGCTCGCATGTTTCTATGCAAAGGCAATCAATGACAATTTCGGACTGGATTTTGATGTTCTGTTCGGCCCGGCGTACAAAGGTATTCCTCTTGCGGCAGCAACAGTCATGGCGATTTATGAACTGTATGGCAAAGAAGTCAGATACTGTTCCAACCGCAAGGAAATCAAGGATCACGGGGATACCGGCATTCTGCTCGGCAGCAAGCTCAAAGACGGAGACAGAGTGATTATGATCGAGGATGTGACCACATCCGGAAAGTCCATGGAGGAAACAGTCCCGATTGTCAGAAGTCAGGCTGATGTCGAAATCAAGGGTCTGATTGTTTCCCTGAACAGAAATGAAAAGGGAAAAGGAAATAGGACGGCATTGAAGGAAGTTTCCGAACTGTACGGGTTCCCGGCGGCGGCGATTGTGTCCATGCCCGAAGTCGTGGAAATACTGAAGGAGAAGAAGATGCTTGATGCGGATCTGGAAGAAAGAATCAATGCATATTATGATCAGTACGGAGCGACTGAATAATCCGTAAAAAACAGGAAAAAACAATATACAAAGATGCTCAGACATGTTATTATACATGTCGGCATCTTTTTATGTTTTTTTTAGCGCAGAAAGATGTACTTCTCACACAGTGGATTCACCTTCCCGTGCACATGGTGAAAAACCGGCGATTGTGTTGTGGGTGTTCGAAACTGTGGCGGAAAACAACGGAAAGTGAGGTAAATAAAAATGGCTGTTGTTTCAATGAGGAAAATGCTTGAAAACGGAGTTCATTTCGGACATCAGACACGTAAGTGGAACCCGAAGATGAAACCCTACATCTACACTGCCAAAAACGGTGTCTACATTATTGATCTGGAAAAGACACGCGAACAGCTCGACAAGGCTTACGCAGAGATCAAGAAGATCACCGAAGACGGCGGAAAGATTCTGTTTGTCGGTACAAAGAAGCAGGCTCAGGCTTCCATTCTGGAAGAAGCACTCCGTTCCGGAAGCTTCTATGTTAACCAGAGATGGCTGGGCGGCACACTGACGAACTTCCGTACGATTCAGAAGTCCATCAAGAGACTCCTTGAAATCGAAGAGATGGAAGAAAGCGGAACAATCAATGTCTATAAGAAGAAGGAACAGGCTATGCTTCTGAAGAAGAAGGCAAGACTGTACAACTTCCTCGGCGGTATCAAGGAAATGAAGAAGCTGCCGGATGCATTGTTTGTCGTCGATCCCCTTGAAGAACACAATGCAGTAGCAGAAGCAAAGAAGCTCGGTATCCCTGTATTCGCACTGATCGATACTAATGCTGATCCTGATTCTGTTGATTTCCCGATTCCTTCAAACGATGACGCTCTGCGTTCCATCAAGCTGATGGTCAGCCTGATCGCAGATGCAGTTGTTGAAGCAAAGGGCGGCGTTCTCGAGAATGCTTACCAGGAAGATGAATCTGTTGAGGATATCACAATGAAGGATGTCATCATCAATGTTGAACAGCAGGCTGCTGAATACGAGAGAAAAAGAAGACAGAAGTACGAGGAAAGACGTGCTCAGATGCAGCAGAGACGTTACAACGGTGAGCGCCGTGTATTCCGCAGAGATGCAAACGGCAACCGTGCTCCTTACAACAAGAACAATGCTCAGACAGCTGAATCTGCTCCTGCAGCACAGGCTGAGGCAAAAACAGAAGCTGCACCTGCACAGGAGGTAAATGGATAATGGCAATTACAGCAAAACAGGTTAAGGAACTGCGTGAACTGACCGGTGCCGGAATGATGGACTGCAAGAAGGCTCTTGTTGAGTGTGACGGCGACATCAAGAAGGCTACTGACTGGCTCCGTGAACAGGGAATTGCAAAGGCTACAAAGAAAGCAAGCCGTATCGCTGCTGAAGGTCTGTCCAGAATTCTGATCGACGGAAACAAGGCTGCGATCGTTGAGATCAACTCCGAAACTGACTTCGTCGCAAAGAACGACAAGTTCCTCGCGCTGCTTGACACAACACTGAAGACACTCATCGGAAGCGATGCAAAGACGGTTGAGGAAGCTCTTGCTCTGACAACAGAAGAGGGCACACTGAATGATACAATCATCAACGCAACTGCAGTAATCGGTGAAAAGATCACTCTGAGAAGATTTGAGATCGTTGACAAGGCTGATGATGAACTGTTCGGTTCCTACATCCACCAGGGCGGCAGAATCGCGGCTCTGACAGTTGTCAAGGGAACAGATCCGCAGGTTGCCAAGAACATGGCTATGCAGGTTGCTTCCATGAATCCGACATATGTTTCCAGAAACGATATGCCGGCTGACATTATCGATCATGAAAGATCCATTCAGCAGAGTCTTGTTGCCAACGATGCTTCTCTTGCAAACAAGCCTGAAAAGGTAAAAGCGGGAATCGTCGAAGGACGTCTCTCCAAGAGCCTGCAGGATATGTGCCTTGTTGATCAGGAATTCTTCCTTGATACAAACATGAAGTGCGGTGCATATCTGAAGGAAAACAACTCTTCTGTCAGATGCTTCGTCAAGTACACAGTAGGCGAAGGCATTGAAAAGAAGGAAGAAAACTTTGCGGCTGAAGTTGCTGCAATGGCAAAATAAGTATTCTTTGACTGCCTCAAATGAACCGGAAAGTTCAGTCTTTCCGGTTTTATTATGGGCTGACGGTATATGGCGTGAATGGCTGAAAGGAAGGGAATTTCGTATTCTCTTTATGGGAAATTGCGATATAATCAATACTGTAGCTGATTACGGAGGAAATTATGAAGAATATTCTGATCGGAAAGAATCTGACCACCAATGCGGACATGCTGCTGTCTATGCCTACGGTGGCTGTCATTACCGGTGACAAGCTTTCCGGAAAAACTTTTTTTATCAGAAAACTGATTGAAAGAAAAGAAGACGGGAGAACCATTGTCCTGACAAATAAACCAGATTCCTATCACGGCCTGGGTGAGGTGTTTGTTCATCTTTCCAAAGAAAACCCTCAGATTGACATTTCCGACGGTCTGACGATCGTTGACGGATGCCAGCTGTATGATGATGATCCGGAAAACATACTGGATAATGAAATTCGTACGTTCGGTGAGGAAATCAAGGAAAATGATCTCGTAATCGTTGATGAGGCTTATCCTTATCTTACGGATGAGATCAATAAATATGAACTTCTCAGAACAATTGAGGAAGCCTGGAAGAGAGGTGCAACAATCATCATCTCGACAAACCAGACACAGCTGCTTCTTGATGAAGCGCAGAAACTCATTGAAATGTGCGAATATATTCTCTGCATGAAGCAGAGCAGGGAAACAGCTGTTCATTTCTGTGAGACATTTGCGTCTGACCGCGGGAAGTATGAACTGCAGCAGGTATACAACCTGATGGAATTCGGAAAAGGACTTCTCTGCCGCAGAGACGGCGATATCTCATTCATTGAAATCTGCTGAGAAAGACAATATGAGGCACTGACTGCCGTAACGGCCGGTACAGTGCTTTTAATATGCTCCGGCACTCTGGAACTTTATTGTCATCGCATAAAGAGCCATATGATACCAATATGCGCTTTGCGCGCATGCGTGATGGCCCCGTATGATTAAAATGTATATTTTTGTTTCTGAAATGTATAAATACGTGCTTTGGCTCAGACAGGGAATAAGAAAAAGCCGCTTGACGCGGCTTTCTGATCACCTATGCAGATTTATCTGTTGTAGTATTCGACAACGAGTGATTCATTGATCTCCTGATTGAGTTCGCTTCTTTCAGGGAGACGGACATAAGTACCTTTTTTGTTTTCCTTATCAACTTCCACAAATGCAGGAGCCTGAATGTTGGATTCGAGTGATTCGGCAATAACCTTCATGTTTCTTGCCTTTTCACGAACCGAGATAACACTTCCCGGCTTGATCTCTGCGCTGGGGATATCGACTTTCTTGCCGTTTACTTCGATATGGCCGTGGTTGACAAGCTGTCTTGCTGCCTTACGTGTTCTTGCGAAACCCATACGGTAAACCAGGTTGTCAAGTCTGCTCTCGAGAAGTACCAGGAAGTTAACACCTGCCATACCATCCATCTTGGATGCCTTCTGGAACAGATTTGCGAACTGACGTTCGTTAAGACCATACATGTTGCGGATCCGCTGCTTCTCACGGAGCTGTGTTCCGTAACCGCTCAGCTTGATACGCTTTGTGGGGCCGTGCTGACCCGGAGCATAAGTTCTCTTTTTCAGCTCTTCTCCTGTTTCCAGAACGGAAAAGCTGAGGCGTCTGGACTTCTTCCAAATCGGTCCTGTGTAACGTGCCATGTTTTTGTTTCCTCCTTAAATGGCTGTGAAACAATAACAGGTGCAGATCATCGGATGCAGGGTGTTGCCGTTAGCCTTTTCACTTATTGCAGCAAGTTACTGGGGGACTTTTCATGTTTTTTGCCGGTAACGCCTGGTGCACGACTCTGCATGCTGCCATCATTTAACGCCCGATTAGTTTATCATTATTTATACGTGTGAGTCAATGAAATATAAAAAAGAATTCCTCAGTCAATTGAACCGCCACGAAATTATGTTCTGTGATAGAATTACTCTCGTAGCGAAAGGAGAGAAGGATATGAATAACATCATAAAGATGATATCTGACATCAGAATCGTTGCTGTTATTGTTGTACTGGTATTGGTTCTTGTTTTATGGCTGTTGATTCAGAAAGTCAAAACAAAGAGATATAACGGAGATCTGGAAGAGCTTGAATCCCGTTACAATAAAATCAAAAGTATTCCCATTTCACTGAAGATGAATAAAGCTGTCGCGATCAGCAGGGTTGATCAGCAGACAGCCGAGAAAGTTGAAAGCGCCAAGGAAAGATTTGACAAGTCACAGGCTGATCTTTCCCGGATCTCTGCTCTGCTTGCGGATGCGGAGGACAGTATTCTTTCCGGCCGCCTGAAGAAGGCAGATGAAATCATGACCGAACTGGAAACGGATATTTCCGTATGTGAAAATGAGACAAAGTCACTCGAGGCACTGCTGGATGATATCCTTGCCAAGGAAACAGCGCAGAGACAGGAAGTCACAACACTGAAAAACCGCTTCAGAGCACTGAAGTCACTTGCTTCGGCGAATTCCTCAAAGCTTTCCTACAGCTGGCCGGTCATCGAACAGCGGATCGGCGATACCGAAAAGAAGTTCAGTACATTTGAGGAATGGATGTTCTCAAATGATTTTGACAAGGCAAATGAACAGCTGGAAGACATCCGTGATTCGATGGCTGATCTGGAAAGAATGCTGGATACGATGCCTTCGCTTCTTGAGGATGCGAGGGGTGTGATTCCGCAGATGGCGGAAACACTTCATCACGACTACACACGTGCCCGCAACCGCGGCGTGTATCTGAAGCACCTTGAAGTTGAGAAGAATCTGTCATTTATTACGGCTTCACTACGCGATGATCTCAAGCGTCTGAAAATCGGCAATACCGACGGTGTCCGGGGACATCTCGACGACTATAAGACAAGACTGACACAGTTGGAGGAAGCAGTCCGCAAGGAATCTTCCGCATATGATGAAATCAGAGCATATGCCGAAGAAACAGAAGCGCTGGCAGCTGAAACCAATAAGAACGCTCAGTTTGTCAAAGAAGCCTATGAAAAGACTTCCGTCAAATTCGGCCTTGAAGGCATGGATATTACGCTCAATAAGCAGACGGATGAGCTTAAGCGTCTGAATGACATGCAGCCGAGAGTGTATGAGAATGTTCATAACTATCAGATTCCGGCAAGTACTGTCATGGTCTCACTGAAGGATCTGAATGAAGAATTCTCTTCCTGCAACAGGGCATTCTCCGATATGCGCAGCAAGATCGAACTTGCTTCGGGTGATGAGGACAGAGCGAGAAAACAGATCGTCAAGCTTCAGATCATCATGAACCAGATGCAGGTCAAGATCAGAAAGTACAAGCTTCCTCATATCTCTGAGACATATCAGGAGGATATGAATAAGGCAAATGATTATATCCGCAGGCTGGAGGAACTGCTGGCGGAAAGCCCGCTCAACATGCAGCTGCTGAATGCCACGCTTCAGGAGGCACTCGACTTTATCTATAAGCTGTACAACAACGTAAACAACGTAGTCGGTACAGTTGTCATGGTTGAGAATACGATCGTTTTCGGCAACCGTTACCGCTCCACATATGCGGATATTGATTCCGAACTGACACGCTCCGAACTGAGTTTCCGGAACGGTGAGTACACACAGGCACTTACGATTGCGATTGCCACGATTGAGAAGATTCATCCGGGAAACTATGAATCGATGATCAAGGAGAATGCAAAAGGTGCCGAATAGAGTTTATTTTGACAGTTCCAGTACAACCGATGTAACGGCGGATGTTCTTGATACATATACGGGACTTCTGCATAAGTACTATGTGAACAGTGAGTCACTTTACAGAGAAGGTGCCGAAATAAACAGGATGATGGAAAAAGCCCGGGGAGCAATCGCCGCGCTTTTTGCCGTTTCACCCAATGAGGTAATCTTTACCTCGGGCTCTTCGGAATCAAATACATCGGCCATAAAAGGTGTGTGTTTCGGCTGTCCCGGCAGGAAACATATCATCACCACCAATGTCGAACATTCCAGTATTATGAATGCCTGCCGTCAGATGGAGGAGGTGTTCGGATATGAGGTTACTTATCTTCCGGTGGACGGAACGGGAAAGATCTCAGCATCCCAGGTGAGAGAAGCTCTGCGTCCCGATACTGCACTTGTTACGGTAATGTATGTCAATAACGAATCCGGATCAGTGAATCCCATCGGTGAAATTGCCCGTATCGTCAAAAAGGAAAGCCATGCATATATGCATGCGGATCTGACACAGGCAGTGGGAAAAATCGAAATACCCATGGAAAATATCGATCTTGCTTCGGTATCCGCGCATAAACTGGAAGGGC
Source organism: uncultured Erysipelotrichaceae bacterium (assembly GCA_902766435.1). Lineage (GTDB taxonomy): Bacteria > Bacillota_I > Bacilli_A > Erysipelotrichales > Erysipelotrichaceae > Bulleidia. The sequence continues at coordinate 20,217 of CACXDM010000123.1, forward strand.
TGAAGGGAAGCGGTATTCTGATCCGCCGTCAGCATGTTCCGTTTGTTCCGCTCATCTGCGGCGGTGAACAGGAGTTCGGCTTACGCGGGGGAACAAGCAATGCCCCGGTGAATATGGTATTTGCCAAAACACTCCGTCTGGCTGTTGAAAACGGCAGAAAGTATCATGACGCTGTCCGGTCCATGCATGACCGTCTGCTGGCGGGTCTGCAGGAAATACCCGGCATAGAAATCAACAGTCCGGCTGACGGCATCACCGGTATCGTGAATTTCTCCTATGAGAAGATTCCGAGCGAGGTCATGCAGAATGCGCTGGATCAGGCGGGATTCATGGTCAGCGCAAGAAGTACCTGCGCTTCAAAAAGCACGAATCCGAGCTACGTTCTCAAAGCTATGGGCTTTTCCGACAGAAGAGCCAGCAGCTGTATCCGGGTCAGTATTTCAAGACATAACACGCCGCAGGAAATTGATTCGTTTCTCACGGCACTGAAGGAGGTAATCAGCAAATATGGTTAATTACGATACTGTTCTGATCCGCTTCGGCGAGCTCAGCACAAAGGGAAAGAACAGGAAAGATTTCATCAACAGACTGTATCAGAATACGAAATACATGCTGCGGGATATTCCCGGACTTGAGTACAGAAAGACTTATGACAGAATCTATATCAGACTCAACGGGGCCGATCCGGCAGTCATCCGTGAAAGGCTGGAAAAGGTGTTCGGGATCAGCTCTTTCTCCTTTACCGAGAAAGTGAGCAGTGATATTGACAGTATCACCGCAAGATGTCTTGAAATTGCGCAGTCATCGGACAAGCACACATTCAAGATCATTTCCCGTCGTCATGACAAGAGCTTTCCGATGAAGAGCGATCAGATCAACCGGGCAGCCGCATCCGTAATCCTGAAAAACACGGAGATGAAAGTGGATGTCCATGATCCTGAACTTGCCATCCGGGTGGAAGTGCACGCTGATGATACATATATTACGGCCGAGAAAATACCCGGTGCCGGCGGTTATCCGGCAGGAATCAACGGCAAGGTGCTTCTGATGCTTTCCGGCGGTATTGATTCTCCCGTGGCGGCATATGAACTGATGAAGCGGGGAATGCAGGTGGAAGCGGTTCATTTCGCTTCACCTCCCTATACAAGTGACAACGCAAAGAAAAAAGTACTTGATCTTGCCTCAATGGTCAGCGTCTATCAGGGGATGATGAAAGTGCATGTCGTCAATTTCACTGATCTTCAGCTGAATATTTACAAGACTGCCGGAGATCCCTATGCGGTTACGCTGATGCGGCGGATGATGTACAGACTTGCGGAGAAGATCGCAAAGCAGACCGGCTGTCTTGCGATTGCGACAGGTGAAAGTGTAGGGCAGGTTGCCTCCCAGACACTGGAGAGTATTGCCTGCATTAATGATGCGATCAGAATGCCGGTTCTCAGACCTCTTGTCTGCTTTGACAAGATTGAAATCATTGACCTGGCAAGAAAGATCGGTACTTATGAAACAAGCATTCTTCCCTTTGAAGACTGCTGTACGATTTTCGATCCGAAGAATCCTGTCACCAGACCGACGGTTGAAAAAAGCGAACACTATGAAAGCAGATTCCCTTATGCGGAACTGATTGAGGAAGCGGCTTCTTCCCGTGAGACGGTAACCGTCAGACCGGCGGAAGAGGAAGATTTCCTGTAAGGAGACAAACATATGAGTAAGAAAAACAAGGATGCATCCGCTGAATTTTTCAAGGCGATGGAAGGATGCGATAAATTTGAAGACAGCGATCTTCTGGACCGTCTGAATCCGACGATTCTCCATGTGGAGAAGGATGATTCCTACTCAACCAGCAGGAAACTGAAGATTTTTGCCCTGATTTCCTCTCTTTCGAACTGTTCCGAAAAGGAACGGAAAAAATATGTCAGAAAAATCAGCGGACTGCTGTAATTAAATGTTGACGGCGGATGCCGAAACATGTAGTATTTATACGTTATCAGCCCTCTTTGCAGGGTCTGTAACCGCTCAGGAAAGGGTTAAGTACGAAAGTCCCCTTAATGGCGCGTCTTAAGATAAATGTCAGGAGGTGTTGAAATTGTACGCAATTATCGAAACAGGCGGAAAGCAGCTTAAAGTGGAAGCCGGTGAGGCTATCTTTGTTGAAAAGCTCAATGTTGAACCGGGTGAAGAAGTCGTATTCGAAAAGGTTTGTCTGGTCAGCGATGCAGCAACAAAGATCGGAACACCGTA
>CACXDM010000124.1 GCA_902766435.1 uncultured Erysipelotrichaceae bacterium
CATATCCCGGTGACGTATTCTATCTGCACAGCAGACTTCTGGAAAGAGCAGCCAAGCTCTCTGATGCATTGGGAGGCGGTTCACTGACTGCCCTGCCGATCATTGAGACACAGGCCGGAGATATTTCCGCTTATATTCCGACAAATGTCATTTCCATTACAGACGGTCAGATCTTCCTGCAGACAGACCTGTTTGCGGGCGGTGTCAGACCTGCTGTAGATTCCGGACTTTCCGTATCACGTGTCGGCTCCAACGCCCAGACAAAGGCGATGAAGGCCGTATCCTCATCCCTTAAGCTGGAACTGGCGCAGTACCATGAAATGCTGACATTCTCACAGTTCGGTTCCGATCTTGATGCCAGCACAAAGAAGATTATCGAACATGGTTCACGTCTGACGGAACTGCTGAAGCAGCCGCAGTACAAACCGATGTCAATGACCGATCAGGTACTGTCCCTGTTTGCCGCAAAGAACGGATACATGGATACCGTAGAGCTGGATGACATTTCCTCATTTGAGAATACACTGCACCGTACGTTCCATGATAAATACGCGCAGGTATGCAGTGAAATCGAAGAAAAGGGAGTTCTTTCCAAGGAACTCACAGAACAGATTCATGAGGGTATGAAGGATGCTCTCGAACAGTACACCCTCGTCAAGGGAGTGAACTGATATGGCACAGTCAAAACAGGCACTGAGAACAAGAATCAAGTCTGTTGACTCAACCCGGAAAATCACCCGGGCAATGGAAATGATCGCAAACGCGAAACTTCTCAAACAGCGGTCCAAAATGGAAGCGAACAGGGAATATGCCCAGAGGCTTCAGGATACCGTTGATGAAATTGTATCGGCAAACCAGGACGTGGACAGCCGTTACATGAAAAAGAAGAAGGGTGACCGTAAAGCAACGATCGTCTTCTGTTCGGATCTCGGACTGTGCGGCGGATACAACGCCAACATTATGAGAGCAGCGAAGGAACTGCTGAAGAAGGAAGAACCGGTCATTCTGATCGGAACCTCACTTTTCCGGCAGATGAGAGAGGAAGGCTTTCATCTTCTGAATGAGAGGCCGATTTCCTCCGACAGGATTAACTTCCAGAGTCTGAAGGAACAGGTTGAGATCCTGACAAAAATGTATCAGGATGATGAGACAGACTGTGTACAGCTCCTGTATACAAGATTTGTAAATACGATGACATTCCGTCCGGAAATTGATGTGCTTCTGCCGTGTGAGATCGTCAAGGGAGAAAAGAAGGAAGAAGGAAAGATGAAGGTTCTGACATTGTTTGAACCGGATCCTGAAACCATTCTGAATTCACTGATTCCGATGATGATTCAGGACGTCGCATACGCAGACTGGATGGAATCAACGACAGCAGAACAGGGCAGCCGCAGAATGGCGATGAAGACCGCTACGGATAATGCCGACGAGCTCAGTTCAAGTCTGCAGCTTGAATACAACAAGGCAAGACAGGCTGCTATTACCCAGGAAATAACAGAAATTGTCGGTGGTTCTGCCGCCGTATAGAAAGAAGGTAAATTATGAGTGGTGCTACAGGAAAAATCGTACAGGTCATCGGACCGGTCATAGATATTCGTTTTGATCCGGAACATTTACCTTCCATCAAAAACGCGATTCAGATTGACAACAAGGAAGAACATCAGCTGATGGTGGCTGAAGTTGCCCAGCATATCGGAGATGATACAGTCCGCTGTATCGCCATGTCCTCAACCGACGGTCTTGTCAGAGGAATGGACTGCACCGATACGGGAGCGCCGATTCAGGTTCCGGTAGGTGATGAGGTTCTCGGCAGAATGTTCAATGTTCTCGGTGAACCGATTGACGGACTCGGACCGGTAAATGCTTCAAAGCATCTTCCCATTCACAGACAGGCTCCTACATTTGCCCAGCAGCAGACAACCAGTGAGATTCTGGAAACCGGAATCAAGGTTATTGACCTTCTCTGCCCGTATTCCAAGGGTGGTAAGATCGGTCTGTTCGGCGGCGCGGGTGTAGGAAAAACCGTTTTGATGCAGGAACTGATTCATAACATTGCCATCGAGCACGGCGGCAGATCCGTTGTGGCGGGCGTCGGTGAGCGTACCCGTGAAGGCAATGACATGTATTTTGAAATGAAGGAATCAGGCGTTCTGAAGAATACTGTCCTGACATACGGCCAGATGAACGAATCACCCGGCGCCCGTATGAGAGTCGCATTGTCCGCGCTGACAATGGCCGAATACTTCCGTGATGAGGAGCATCAGGATGTCCTTCTGTTCATTGACAACATTTTCCGTTTCACACAGGCCGGTTCAGAAGTATCCGCTCTGCTCGGACGTATGCCGAGTGCCGTCGGATATCAGCCGACGCTGGCTACCGAAATGGGACAGCTGCAGGAAAGAATCACTTCCACGGATAAAGGATCAATCACATCCGTCCAGGCCATATACGTTCCGGCGGACGACCTGACTGACCCGGCTCCGGCAACGACATTCTCCCACCTTGATGCAAGACTCGTTCTTGACCGTTCGATCGCTGCTCTGGGTATCTATCCGGCAGTTGATCCGCTGGGATCTTCATCCCGTATGCTGGATCCGCTGGTAATCGGAGAAGAACATTATCAGGTTGCCCGTGAAGTTCAGCAGATCCTCCAGAGATACAGAGAACTGCAGGATATTATCGCAATCCTCGGTATGGAAGAACTCGGTGAAGACGATAAGAAGATCGTCAACCGGGCAAGAAGAATCCGAAACTTCCTCTCCCAGCCGTTCAGCGTTGCGGAACAGTTCTCGGGTATTCCGGGTGTATACGTACCTGTTGAAGATACGGTCAGAAGCTTCAGAGAGATCCTCGATGGCAAATATGATGATCTTCCGGAAACTGCGTTCATGAGCGTCGGAACGATTGAGGATGTCGTCAGGAAAGCTGAGAGTCTGAAATGAGTGTAATTCATTGCCGGATCATTACACCGCACGGTGTATATAAGGAAATGGATGCGACAATTATCAATATTGAATCCGAAGCGGGACAGCAGGGTATCCTGCCCAACCATATGCCGCTTGTCACTTCGCTGAAAATCGGCAGAATGACAACGGATGAAAACGGTGAGAGACAGGAATACGCGGTTGCGGGCGGTCTGTTCTACTTCCGTGACAACAAAGCGGAAATACTGACAGACGCAATTGAAAACAAGAAGGATATCGATGTCGACCGTGCTGAAAATGCCAAGGAAAGAGCGGAAGGAAGACTTCATTCCTCCGATCCGAATATTGATATGGTCAGAGCGGAAATTGCTTTGCAGAAAGCTTTGAACCGACTCAAGGTTAGAGGACGCTGATCAGAAACATAACTGTTTACAGAGGCTGTAATGATTGAAATCATGCAGTCTCTTTTTATTTGTTTTCAAAGATACTGAGAGAGTCTTTTATCCGGTTGTGAGGAATATGTGGTAAATATAATTAGTGTAAACTAACTCACAACAGGATGAACCAATGAACATCCTTTATACTGAAAGGAAACAGAACATGAAAACAGAAGTATTCTGGGGAATCATCATACCGTTTATCGGCACCGGTCTCGGTTCGGCTATGGTGTTCTTCCTGAAAAAAAAGATATCAGACAACGTACAGAAGATACTGACCGGTTTTGCGGCAGGTGTCATGACCGCAGCCTCTTTCTGGAGTCTGCTTCAGCCGGCACTTGAGAGCAGCGGACATATGGGAAAACTGTCTTTTATTCCCGCAGCAGCCGGATTTCTCGTCGGTATCGGATTCCTGCTTTTACTGGATGAAATGACGCCGCATATGCATATGAACAATGAGTCGGAAGGCCCGCAGACGAAACTGAAGAGAACGACAAAACTGATTCTTGCGGTAACACTTCATAATATTCCTGAAGGTATGGCGGTCGGTGTTGTATATGCCGGATGGATGGCCGGCGGAGCGGGTGTCAGTCACGCAGCTGCTCTGGCGCTTGCCCTGGGTATTGCCATTCAAAATTTCCCCGAAGGGGCGATTGTATCCATGCCTCTGCGGGCTGAGGGAATGTCCAAGGGAAAGACGTTCTGGTATGGTGTTTTATCCGGGGCGGTGGAACCTGTCGCATCTGTGATCACAATTCTTGCGGCAAGCAGAGTCGTCCCCGTACTGCCGTATTTTCTTGCGTTTGCGGCAGGAGCCATGATCTATGTTGTGGTAGAGGAGCTGATCCCCGAGATGTCGGAAGGAAAGCATACGAATATCGGAACAATTGCCTTTTCGTTCGGTTTTGTCCTGATGATGATTCTGGATGTGGCTCTTGGCTGAGGGTAAAAAGAACGGCTGAACGCAGATATGGTATAGTTGTTGCGGAGGCTGAAAACATGATCAAAAGATTTTATTACGGACTGATCAGTCTTTATTACAGTTTCTTTCTGACCGGACTGCCGCTGGTGATCTTTATCCTTGCGTTTGCGAGACAGAAGAATCCCATGCCTGCTCTGAAGTACGGAATGATTGCCGCAACGGTGCTTCTTGCGGTTATTATGTTTTTCTATTATTCGAAGAAAATCGGTGTATCCCGCTCTTTGAAGAAAGTTGAAAACATCGAAGAGTATCAGAACGGGGGAATGCTGGACAGATCCTATATTCTGGAAGACAGAATGCTGGCAGGATACGGTCTTACCGTGGCGGAACATAAGACAACCGGCATCCGGTTACTGAAAGCGGAAGATCAGGGAAGACGTCTGATTCTGACACTGGATGGGGAAGAGGGAGAATTCAAGGTGAATGCCCTTGATCGTTCGGAAGCAGAGAGGTTTGCGGCGTTCATCAAACGTAAAAATCCGGATGTTGTTCTGGAAGGAATCGAACCGAAAGGAAGCGGATCCCTGAAGGAACTCGGCGCGGTGATATGAAAAAATACAAATGAACTATTAGAAAACCATACGGATACAGCTATAATATAGGTATCAGAGAATTACTTGTTTATCATTCAGGAGGAAAAAGAAATGGCTGACAAAAGAATCGTACTTTTCTGCGCCGGTGGTATGTCCACCAGTCTTCTCGTTAACAAGATGAGAGAAGCCGCTGCTGCTTACGGCAAAGACTACAGCATTGATGCTTACGGACTCTCTTCCGTTGACAAGTACGGACCCGATGCGGACTGCATCCTTCTCGGACCCCAGGTTCGCTATGCGCTCAAACAGCTGCAGGAAAAATTCCCCGGCAAGCCGATCGACGGCATCGATATGCGCGTCTATGGAATGATGGATGGCAAAGGCGCTGTTGACATCGCGAGAAAACTGATGAATGACTGATTATCATTCTTTCGGGAGACCTTCCTTCGGGAAGGCCTTTTCATTTGAAAAGCAGCCCGGACAGGCTGCCTATCTGCTGTAATACGTCAATATGCTGTTTTCGAAGATCTTCCGGTATTCCTTTAGTCCGGCGGTTGCCATATACATCGGTTTTACCCCGTGAATCATCAAAGAGATATGATTGGATTCATTGATGAAAGAGTGGAAGCGCACACTGTACCAGGTATCTTCCGAAAGAAAATAGATTTCCTCGGGATCAGTGTCGGGAAAACCTTCGGCTGAAAATGACAGCTGTTCTCCCCGTGTGCGTCTTGCCTTCTGCAGAATTTCCATCACATTTTCATTGGGCAGACGAATGATCAGAACAGAGTTCTTATGAAAAGGATATCCGTATTCGGAAAGCTCCTGCATGTTTACCTTCCTTTCATAAACGAAAGTCCGTCTTCGTTTTTCAATACTTCGATCCGCCGCTTTTTCCCTTTAACTGAAAGATGATCCAGTTTTGAAGAAAGATGATCATCGGTATTCAGAACGGTAATGACGGTATATCTGTCCTGCAGGTCCACCGTACCGATCTCTTCAAAGGGGATTACGGTACATAATGCGCCGATGATGTCTCCTTTGCGGAGTTTATCCTTCTTTCCCGCCCGCATCAGATATTTCCTCGTATTAGTATTGCCGGAAGTATTCTTTACCGGTTCGGATAGATCAGAAGAGCCTTCCTCGGGGATAAATGGAGTAAGTTCTTCCGCAATCTGTTTTCCTTGTTCACCGGCTGCCTCTTCCGGTGTCATCAGTACGATTGATATACCTGTATTTCCCTGGTGCGCGGTTCTTCCCGAGCGGTGAATAAATGTCTCCGTATCCGCAGGAAGATCATAGTGAATGATATGGGAAACCGGCAGATCAAGTCCTCTTGCGGCAGCGTCGGTCGCTGTCAGTACCCGCAGACTGCCTTCTTTGAATGCGCGGAGTGTCTGCAGTCTCTGTTTCTCGTCATACCTTGAGGAAAACGGTGAGGCAAGAATGTTTTTCCCATTGAGAAACTCCGCCAGTTTTTCCGCGTCTGATTTGTAATTCACAAAGATGATGATCTGTCTGATTCCGGGGCTGTTCAGTATATGAAGCAGTGCCTGTTTTTTGTTTTCATCAATATAACAATATGAATCGATACGGGAGCTGACCTTTTCCGGATCATCCATTCTGACGGTGATCATATCCTTCGGAAACAGGTCATTCAGTCTTTCGTTCCATGTGGCGGATACACAGACATACGTTACGTTTTCCGGAAGCTGTTCAATGACTTGTTTCAGGCTGTCATACTGTCCGGTGGAAATGATCTGATCCGCTTCATCGAGTACAAACAAAGAGATATCGTCCAGTGAGACCGCTCCCTGATCCAGACAGTCACAGAGTCTGCCGGGAGTCGCAATGATGAACAGTGGATCCTGTTTCAGCTGGTTGAGCTGAACAGAGATGTCCGCTCCGCCGATCAGAAGGGCAGACCGGATCTTTTCATATACCGTAAGCCGGGAAAGATCATCACGGATCTGAACTGCCAGTTCTCTTGTCGGGGCAATGATCAGAGTCTTTTCCTTCAATGTGGCTGCCGGCAGTAAGTAGGAAAATGTCTTTCCTGTTCCGGTGGCGGACTGAAGGGCAGTGTTCTGATGGTTCATGACATGAGGAAAGACCTCTTCCTGAACGGGAAGAAGTTCCTGATATCCGAGTTCATGCATTGCTTTTAAGATTTTTGGGGGAATCATCAACGCTTATCTTAGCATATTAAAAAGTGTGGTACACTATACGCGCGAGGAAGAAATATGCTGAAGGATACGATTGCCGCAATCGCAACAGCCAATGCGACAGGGGCTGTTTCATTGATCCGGATCTCGGGAGACGAAGCGCTGAATATCGCTTCTGAACTGATCGGAAAGGATCTGAACAAGGAAAAAGGATATACGATTCACTACGGGACAATCAGGGATAAAGGAGAACCGGTTGACGAAGTACTCGTCAGTGTTTTCCATGCGCCCAGATCCTTTACCGGTGAAGATGTTGCGGAGATCTGCTGTCACGGCGGTGTGTTTATCACAAGGAAGATCCTTACGCTGATTCTCGGTCACGGCGCAAGACTGGCCAACCGGGGTGAGTTTACCCAGAGGGCGTTTCTGAACGGGAAAATGGATCTGACACAGGCAGAGGGAATCAACGATCTGATACTCGCGCCGGATGAAATGAAGGCGAAAAGCGCTGTTCATTCTCTTAAGGGATCTGTCAGGAAGCTGATTGAACCGCTTGAAGAGGAACTGACACAGATCATCGCCAATATTGAAGTCAACATTGATTATCCGGAATACGATGACGTCCATCAGCTGACGGAGGAAGAGATTCTTCCGGCAGCGGAAAAGTGGCTGAAGGAGATCGGTAATATTATTGAGACATCCCGGCAGGCAGTCAGAATCAGAGAAGGAATTGATACGGTGATTCTCGGCCGGCCAAATGTCGGAAAGTCTTCTTTGCTGAATGCCATGCTGGAAGAGGATAAGGCAATCGTAACGGATATTGCCGGTACGACCAGAGATCTTGTTGAGGGAACAGTCCGCATCGGGGGAATCACGCTGAATCTGATTGATACTGCAGGCATTCATTCCTCTGAGGATACGGTTGAGAAAATCGGCATCCGTAAGTCTCTGCAGGCACTGAAAAAGGCGCAGCTGGTTATCGTTGTCCTGAATGCGGCAGAGGAACTGACGGATGATGACAGGGAACTCCTGGAAATGACAAAGGACAGAAGACGGATCGTTGTATACAATAAGGCAGATCTGAAAAAGACGGATCAGCTGTCAATCAGCGCTGTCAACGGTGAGATCTCTCAGCTGACGGAGGAAATCCGCAGGATGTATGACAGTGAACTGTTCGCGGCTGATCAGGATACACTGAACAATGAAAGACAGATCGGTCTTGCGGTTACTGCAGAACAGGCAATGAAAGATGCGGTGGATGCGTTAAAGGCAGGGATGGAAACAGATCTTGTGACGATTGATCTGCAGAGAAGCTGGACTGCGTTAAAGGAAATCACGGGAAAGGCGGGAAAAGAAGACCTGCTGGATGAAATATTCAGCCGCTTCTGTCTCGGTAAGTAAATATGGAGAAACTTCGTTATATAGATACACACGCGCATATTGTGGATGATGCTTTCCGGGAGGACTTTGATGAAGTGACCGGCAGGCTGCGTGAAGCCGGGATTGACAGAGTCATGATCATCACCCTGAAACCTGAGGAAACGGAAAAGGCAATTGCGCTGAAGCGGGAAGATCCCCTCAGATATCAGATCGCAGCAGGCATATTCCCGGAGGATGTCAGGGGTATTACAGAGGAATCCTGGCAGAGGTTCTGCCGTCTGGCTGCGGACCCGATGGTTGACTGCATCGGCGAGATCGGACTGGACTACTACTGGGTGAAGGATCCGGAAGAAAGAGCACTGCAGAGAGAATTCTTCATCCGTCAGATTGAACTGGCAAGAGAGCTGAACAAGCCGTTTGCGGTTCATTCAAGAGACGCCATCCAGGATACATTTGACATCATGAAGGAACACCATTGGCACGGACTGATGCACTGCTTTTCCGGCACTAAGGAAATGGCTGCCGAATTCATCAAGCTCGGATATTATATTGCCCTCGGCGGACCGGTTACGTTTAAAAATGCCAGACATTCAGTAGAGGTGTGTGCGTCAGTTGACGGAAGATATCTGCTCAGTGAGACTGACTGTCCGTATATGGCGCCCGTTCCGAAAAGGGGAAAACGCAATGAACCTTCATATATTCCCTACATCGTCAGAAAGATGGCGGAAGTCCGAGGTGTAACGGAAGAGGAGATGACGGAAACAATCTGGCAGAACTGGGAGCGGTTCCTCAGGATGGAGCCGGTGAAATGAGGCGGATTGCGGAAATCATCGTCGTTGAAGGGAAAAACGATACGGCAAATCTGAAGCGGTACTTTGAATGTGATACGATCGAAACGCACGGGACCTGTCTCAGTGAATTCACCCTGAATCTGATCAGAAGCGCAAAAAAGAAACGCGGTGTCATCATTCTGACGGACCCGGATTCGGCGGGAAACCGGATCAGAAATGAAATCAACCGGAAGGTGCCGGGCTGTCTCAATGCTTTTGTCGACAGGGACAGGGCAAAGACAGAACATAAAGTCGGTGTGGAACACGCGGATGGGGAAACACTGGAAGAGGCATTGTCAAACCTGATTACGCTTCAGGATCGGCAGGAGAGAATCACCGCGCAGGATCTGTATGACCTCGGTCTGCTCGGCTGTGATGACAGCGCAAAGAAAAGAGAAAAGGCAGGCCGTGCGCTTCATATCGGCAGCGGCAATGCCCGTACCTTCAGAAACCGGCTGAACAGTCTGCAGATCACAAAGGAAGAACTATGGGAAATCATCAGGAAGTGAAAAGATATATTTCCGTGCCTTCACGGACAAAAGAGATTCTTGAGAAATACGGGCTGAGAGCCAAAAAGGGATACGGCCAGAATTTTCTCGTGGATCCCGTGATCACGGAACGCTGCGCGCAGCAGTGTCATCCGGAAGGAGCGGTAATTGAAATCGGGCCTGGTATCGGAAGTCTGACGGAAATGCTGGCAAGATACGCTCAGCATGTTACGGCATTTGAAATTGATGAGGCATTGATCCCGGTGCTTGAAGATACGCTTTCAGACTATGACAATGTCGAAGTGCGGCTTGAGGATTTCCTGCAGACGGACCTGGATGCAGTGGTTAAAGAGCTGAAAGAGAAATACGGAACGGTAACGGTATGTGCCAATCTGCCCTATTACATCACGACACCTGTATTGTTTAAAATCTTTGAGAATGCGGAGATTCCGTATATCACGGTAATGGTGCAGAAGGAAGTCGGAGACCGTTTCGCGGCGAGGGCAAATGATTCCGAATACAGCGCTCTGTCAGCGGAAGGGCAGTATCTCTATGAAGTGGAAAAGCTGTTTCAGGTTCCCGGCAGATCGTTCAATCCCTCACCCAGTGTGGACAGCGTCATTATTCAGTTTACGCGGCATGAGACAGATGAGACAGCAGAAGAGATCAGAGAGTTTTTCGCCTTTGTCAGAGCTTGCTTCAAACAGAGGCGCAAAACGATTTATAATAATCTGAGAGAGTATCTCGGAGATCCGCAGAAAGCCCGGGAAGTGCTTGAAAGAGCCGGCATTGATCCGTCGGTAAGGGCACAGTCTCTCAGGCATGAGGATCTGCGGAAAATATACGGGGAGATCAAATGAAAGAACGCGCATACGCAAAGATCAATCTTTGTCTGGATGTAAAAGGCAGACGGGATGACGGTTATCATGAACTGGAAATGATCATGGTTCCCATTACCTTCTATGATGTATTGGAAATGGTTCCGGCGGAAGAAAGTGTTCTGCAGGTAAACCGGAGTTATCTTCCCGTCAATGAAAAGAATACGATCATCAAGGCAATCCGGGTCATGCAGGAAGAATTCGGGTTTGATCAGAATTTTGCCTGCCGTCTGCAGAAGCATATTCCGACAAGAGCAGGACTGGCCGGCGGAAGCGCCGATGCGGCTGCCGCAATCCGGATGATGAACCGGATGATGGGACTGCAGCTGACAATCCCGGAGATGGCGGAAATCGGGAAAAAAGTCGGAGCGGATGTTCCGTTCTGTGTCATGAACCGGCCGGCAATGGTAGCCGGAATCGGTGAAATACTCACACCTTTTTCCGTAAATGTTGACTTTGATATATTGCTTGTCAAACCCCGCCGTGGTGTTTCCACAAAGACGGCCTTTGAAATGATCGACAGCGGTGGAGGAGAACATCCTGACTGCATTAAGATGAGAGATTCACTCATTACCGGTGATTATGAAGGTGTGGTGTCTTCTCTCGGCAATACACTCGAGGCGGCTTCCCTTCAGCTGGTCAGTGATATCCGGCTGATCAAGGAACTTCTGACACAGAAGGGATTTGACGGCGTTCTGATGTCCGGCAGCGGCTCGACTGTCTTCGGCATCACCAGAAATCCGGCACTTTGTGATCAGGTTATGGAAGAAATGAAGAGCAGAAAATACTTTGTCAGAAAAACGAAGATACTGAGGTAATGAGAATGAAAAACGCAATTATTATGGCAGCCGGAAAAGGCACCCGCATGAAGTCGGATCTGCCCAAGGTTCTCCACCGGATCCTGGAAGAACCCATGGCAGGGATGATCGTAAACAACGTTAAGCAGGCAGGCGCTGAACGTGTCGTATGCATCGTCGGCTACCGCCACGAACTCGTTGAGGAGGCAATGAAGGGTAAATGTGAATTTGCCGTACAGGAACCTCAGCTCGGAACAGGACACGCCGTCATGCAGGCAAGACAGCTGGAAAACGATCAGGGTAAGACACTGGTCGCCAACGGAGACTGCCCCTGTGTGAGACCTTCCACGTACGCCAGAATGTATGAAGCGCTTGATCATGCGGACATGGTCGTGCTCACAGCGGAGCCGGAAGACACGGCATCCTATGGCAGAGTGATCCGGAACGCGGAAGGAAACGTTGAAAAGATCGTCGAATTCAAAGACTGCACGGAAGAGGAAAAGGCTGTCCGGGAAATCAATACAGGCATCTACTGTTTTGACAATGAAAGCCTGTTTGAAGGACTGAAGCACCTGAAGAACAACAACGCCCAGAACGAGTATTACATTACCGATCTCGTTGAGATTCTGCGCGGTATGGGAAAGACCGTTGCGGCCGTCAAGGCGGTTGACTGGCTTGAGGTACAGGGCGTGAATGACAATGTGGAGCTGGCAAAGGCAGGAAAATACATGGCGGAAAGAATCAATACCGAATGGATGATCCGCGGGGTTACGATTATGGATCCGGAAAGCACGTTTATCGGACCGAATGTGAAAATCGGACATGATGTCATGATTTATCCGAATACGTACCTTTTCGGTGAAACGGAAATCGGCAATGATGTACGTATTATGCCCGGATGCTGGCTGAAAGATGAGAAGGTCGGGGACGGGGAAACTGTCCGCTGAACTTGACGAATAATGCCGTTTCTGGCAAACTAATGGCGCATCATTAAAAAGTCCTAGAGACAGGAAAGAGGAAAAAATGGTTAAGGAAACGATCGTATTCGCATTAACTTCCAGTACGGATCTGGCTGCTTCTGTCTGTAAAAGCCTTGGTCTTCCGCTGGGAAAGATCAAAGTGGAACATTTCGCTGACGGTGAGATTCTTGTGGAACCGCAGGAATCCGTCCGCGGACGCACAGTATTCATTATCCAGTCCACATGCAATCCCGTTACAGAGCATCTGATGGAAGTTCTGATCTGCATTGATGCATGCCGCAGGGCAAGTGCTGGTGAGATCAACGTCATCATGCCGTATTACGGTTATGCAAGACAGGACCGCAAGGCAAAACCGCGTCAGCCGATTACATCAAAGCTTGTCGCAAACCTTCTTGAGACAGCCGGAGCGAACCGGATTATGACATTCGATCTGCACGCTGCTCAGATTCAGGGTTATTTCGACATCCCGATCGATGACATGACGGCTGTTCCGATGATCGGACAGTATTTCAAGCAGAAGAACATCCCTTCGGATGAACTCGTTGTTGTATCCCCTGATCACGGCGGAGTTGTCAGAGCAAGGAGGCTGGCAGATCTTCTCGATGCGCCGATTGCGATTATCGACAAGAGAAGACCGAAGCCCAATATGGTTGAAGCGCAGAATGTTATCGGTGAAGTTGACGGCAAGACATGTATCGTAATCGATGATATCTGTGATACTGCCGGATCACTGGTAGCCGGATGTGAGATTCTCAAAAGACATGGCGCAAAGGATATCTACTGCGGCATAACACACGGCGTATTCTCACGTAATGCGATTGAAAAGATCGAGCTTTCACCGATTAAGGAAATGGTGATTACGGATACCATTCCTCTGAGTGATGACAAAAAGGATAAAGCAACCAAGATTACGGTTCTGTCTATTGCATACATGATTGCGAAGACAATTGACTCTATCCAGAATCACACACCTGTTTCAGATGTTTATACAGAATACAACTACGACAGTTACAAAGGCTGAGTGAGAAAAGGGACTGTAACAGTGAAATACAGTCCTCTTTTTTTCCCTTCCGCACCCGCTTAGAGAAAAGGGAGAATAGATATGGAACAGAATGACAGAATACTGAAGCCGGAAGATTATCTGGAACCGAACTGCCCGCTTTGTGAAGAACCGTACGGCACCGTTCCCGATGTCAGACCCATACCGCAGAAGCGGATTGTGGAAAAACTGGAAGAATACATGAGCCGCAGAGACTATGACGCTGTGGAAAAGCATCTTCTTTACTGGCTGGAAGAGGCGAAGCTCGGAAGAGATGAGCGTGGGGAACTGATGCTCAGAAACGAACTGACGGGACATTACCGGAAAACCGGAAACAAGGAAAAGTCCCTGGAAAACGCCCGCAGAGCGATTGCCCTGGTGGAAAAACTGGGAATGGAAGGTTCGATTACTTCCGGTACGACATATGTCAATGCCGCGACGGCAATGAATGCTTTCGGAGAAAACGAACAGTCCGTCGTTTATTTTGAAAAAGCGAAGGAAATATACGAAAAGGCAGAGCATAAGGATTCCTATCTTCTCGGCGGTCTTTACAACAATATGGGACTGACGCTTGCGGCACTGGGAAGATACGCTGAAGCGTATGCGCTGTTTGACAAGGCGCTGGACATCATGCGTCAAAGACCGGACGGCACACTGGAAGAAGCGGTCACATATCTCAATATCGCCAATACCGTTGAGTTTGAACTAGGTCTTGAACAGGGTGAGAGCAGAATCAATGAACTTCTGGACAAGGCATATGATCTGCTGAACAAACCTGATCTTGAACATGACGGATATTATGCGTTTGTCTGTGAGAAGTGCGCGCCTGCGTTCTCCTACTACGGATATTTCCTGGCAGCGGAAGATCTTAAGCAGAGGGCGGAAGAGATCTATGCAGGGCATTGAAGCAGCCAGAGAATACTATGAACTGTTCGGTAGACCGATGCTGGAGGAAAAGTTCCCCGGATTACTGCCGTATATCGCCTGCGGACTGACCGGCAGCGGATCCGAATGTTTCGGCTTCGATGATGATATTTCAAGAGATCATGATTTCGAACCGGGATTCTGTATCTTTCTGCCGGATGAGGAAACGGTGGACAGACGTACGGAATTTCTTCTGGAAAGAGCGTACAGCGCTCTGCCCAGAGAATACAAAGGACTGAAAAGACCGATGCTTCAGCCGGTGGGAGGACACCGCAGAGGTGTTTTCCGTACGGCGGAGTACTACCGAGAAAAGACCGGTTCACCGGATGGAATACTGACCATGGGAGACTGGCTTTCCCTGCCGGAAACGGCGCTTGCGGAAGCGGTAAACGGGGAGATCTTCTATGACGGATACGGGGAAGTAACAAGAATACGGCAGGCACTGTCTTTTTATCCGCCGGATATCGCGGCGAAAAAAACAGCGGGATTGCTGTTGTTGATGGGGCAGTCCGGGCAGTATAATTATCTGCGTTGTCTGAAACACGGAGAGACCGCTGCCGCGCAGCTTGCGGTATTCGAATTTGCCCGCAGTACGATGGCGGTAATATTCCTTCTCAACAGAAGGTACAGACCGTTCTACAAATGGAGCTTCCGCGCCCTCAGAAGCCTGCCGAAACTGTCTCTGACAGCTGAGCTTCTCGAATATCTCATTACGAGTGATAATGAGGATGCGGAGGAAAAATCCGCGGTCATGGAAGGGATCGCGGCAGATATCATCGATGAACTGATTGCCCAGGGGCTGACAAAGGCGAACTGCGGTGATCTTGAAAAGCACGCGTATTCCGTCAATGACGGGATTACGGATCCTTACCTGCGGAATCTGCATATTCTTTCCGCCGTAACAGAGAGGTAGCACAGATGAAAATACACGGATTACAGAAAATGACACTTCTCGACTTTCCCGGCAGAATTGCCTGTACGGTTTTTCTCGGCGGATGTGATTTCCGCTGCCCGTACTGTCATAACTTCGAGCTGGCGGACGGAACCGCAAAACCGGTCATGGATGACAGTGAGCTTCTTGCTTTCCTGAAAAAAAGACAGGGACTTCTTGACGGTGCTGCGATTACCGGGGGAGAACCCTGTCTGCATAAGGAGCTGCCGGAACTGATGCGTAAGATCAGGGAACTCGGCTTTGCCGTAAAGCTGGACACAAACGGCTATCATCCGGCAATGCTGAAATACATACTGGATGAAGGACTGGCGGATTACGTTGCGATGGATATCAAGAATTCACCGGAAAAGTATGCGGTGACGTGCGGTGTGACAAGTATCCGTTTTGATGTGATCAGGGAGAGTATCGATATCCTTCTGAACAGCGGCAGGGAATTTGAATTCCGTACCACGGTCGTAAAGGAATTCCATGAAGCGGCGGATTTTCACGCAATGGGAAATCTCATCAAAGGAGCGGAACATTACTATCTGCAGAGCTTTACGGACCGGGATACGGTTCCTTTCGGCAATCTTCACGCGCCGTCAAAGGAAGATCTGCAGAACTATTTGGCAATCGCCAGGGAATATGTGCCCGGAGCGCAGCTGAGAGGTTCCGAATAGCAGTTACAAATAAATAGTTGGACTTCCAATTATTTTTGGTTATTTGAGTTGAAATCACAGATTCGTGGTGTTAAAGTACTGTTGTGCCGCGGCAGAAGCCGCTGTAAAAACACCTGTATCCGGACCCGGATGCGAATCGCAATCGGATGAACAGAATGTTTCGTGAATGGCAACATAAGCGAAACATTTTATACGCCGTGAGCAGGTCTTACGAAATAAAGGGGAGAATAAAATGTATCAGGTAGTTAAAAGAGACGGAAAAGTAGTTGAGTTTGATATCAACAAGATCAGTTCTGCCGTCAAAATGGCGTTTGAAGCGCTTGAGAAAGAGTATCACAGCTCTGTCATCGAACTGATTTCACTGCGTGTTGCGTCCGACTTTGCAGGTAAAGTGAAAAACGGTCTGATTACCGTTGAAGATATTCAGGACAGCGTTGAAAAAGTGCTTTCCGAATCCGGTTTCGCGGATGTCGCAAAGGCATATATTCTTTACCGCAGACAGCGTGAGAAAGTACGTAATGTCAATTCTGCTCTTCTGAACTACAAGGATCTGGTGGATAACTATCTGCGGATCAATGACTGGCGTGTTAAGGAGAATTCCACCGTTACATATTCTGTCGGCGGTCTGATTCTTTCCAACTCCGGAGCGATCACGGCCAACTACTGGCTCAGTGAAGTTTACGATGATGAAATTGCCAGTGCTCACCGCAGTGCGGCGATCCATCTTCATGATCTGTCTATGCTGACAGGTTACTGTGCCGGCTGGAGTCTGAAGCAGCTGATTCAGGAAGGTCTCGGCGGTGTTCCGGGCAAGATCACTTCCGCTCCGGCAAAACATCTGTCCACACTCTGCAATCAGATGGTCAACTTCCTTGGCATCATGCAGAATGAATGGGCCGGCGCTCAGGCATTCTCATCTTTTTATACATACCTCGCTCCTTATGTCAGAGTGGACAATCTGACACAGA